>CAZPGC010000075.1:0-13084 GCA_964585875.1 uncultured Prolixibacteraceae bacterium
CTAAATTAGAAACTGCTTGCGGATATATTATAAAATAAAAAACCACCCCGAAGGATGGTTTTTAGAAAAATTCCTTTGAAAAACCTTACGGTTTTATGAAGATTTGATAATCTTCTAAGAGACACTATGTAAAGATGATTTGTGTACGGTCGCCGTCGGCCATTTCATAAAATTGCCCGATTGTCAGCACATCTTTCACCTCTTCCGAAAGGTCGTCTTTGGTGAGTTTAAACATATCCATGGCCAGTTTGCAAGCGTAAATCTCGCCGCCGCCGGCAGTTATCATCTCCAGAAACTCGTCCACGGGCGGTATGTCAAGTTTCTCCATTTGGCTGCGCATCATAGCCGAAACGCCTGACTCCACAAAAGGAATAACTCCCAAAATTGTGGGAAAAGGCAGGCCGCCGGGCATACGCATGGCAGGATTGGCTACCGTGGCGGTATGCAGTTTTTTCATATACTTCTTGGTAATGGCATCGAGGCCGAAAAAGGTAAAAAACAGCTTTGTTTCAATACCTTCCATCACCGCCCCGTTTGCCATCACCAGCGAAGCATAGACGTCTTCCAGACTGCCTTTGGCACAAATGATACACACTTTTTGCAAAGGCTTTTTATCCGTAGCATTCATAATATTAGATTTTTAAGGTTAAGAATTAAACACAACTCGTGGGTTTGGGAATTCCTGCATATTTCGACGAAAGTTTAAGCGGTCCGCCCGGAAAAAGTTTGTAAAGTCCCTTGATGTCAACAATGCCCGATTTACCTACTTTTCTGATGGTAAGGCTCTCGCCGGCCGCATATTTCTCGCGAAGATAGTTCAACACTTTCATGTGGTCTTCAGTGAGGTCGATACCGTCTTGCTTGGCAAGCTCTTTGGCTACCGCTTCATCCCACTGATTCATATCCGTCAAATATCCTTCGTCATTAAGAATGATATTTTTTCCGTTTACTGTTATTTCTGCCATAATTATTTGATTTTAATAGTTATTTAATTTGTTGATTTATTGTGTTTTAGATAAATTTTTCATAAGAGTTATCGCAAAGCCCAATCCTTTCTTCATCTCGGGGGAATTCATCTCCCTCATCGCTTTCCACAATGAATATTGAGGAATATCGGACTTTTGAAGTGAAGTGAAAACAGTCAAAGCATCGTTCACGGAGTTTAATAATTCGGGTTGGGTAAGCTGTCTGAACATGCTTATAATCGTAGGCATATTTTCGCCGAGTCTGCGCAAATCGTCGGGAGAGAAACCCGTAACGAGCCTATCGACAATACCTGCCAATTCTCGCAGGAAATCGAAATAGCCTTTAGCTTCGAATTCTCCCAATTTTTTGCTGATATCTATTATGACTTCGTTGGCAATGGGCCCCACCTCCTTGGTAAGGTCCATAACCGACTCAAAAGTATCCATCATAACGATGAAACTTTTGATATTTCGCAGAAAGCTTATTCCCAGCTCGGTGAGCTCGGCAGGGTCTATTTCAACCTGCCTCTTGTCAAGTTCTTCGACGGTAGAGTCGTAAACATCTTTACCGATTATCGACACGTCGGCAATGAGGTCTTCAACGGTTTCTGACTTCAGTTTTTGCTCCCTGACATAGTCCAGCAGCAAGTCCATTTTGCCGTTCAGCTCATTTATTTGTTGTTGTATATTGTCTTGATTCATGGCTCGATGTTTTTATACCTTAACTTTCTTTTTGCCGGCCATAGTCATATCGGCTTCTATGGGCATCTCCTTGCCTTTCAACAAGATATGCCAGTAAATCCACCTAAACAAAACTTTGCCGTAGTGGTTAATCTTCGTGTTTTTCAACAGTCCGAAGGGGCCTATCCCCGGCAAGGGGAAGGTGCCGGGCAAAGGTTCGGTGTCGTAGTTAAAATCTATCAAAGCTCCTTTACCGTAGCCCGTCTCGATATAGCAATTTGCATGTCCGTCGAATTTGGCCATCAGCGGCCTGCCTTCCATTGCCGACAAGAGGTTGTCGAAAAGAATTTCACCGGCAAAGTGAGCCACCGACCCTGCTTTGGAAGTGGGCAAGTTAGCGGCATCGCCGATGACGAAAATATTTTCGTATTTCTCCGACTGCAAGGTGAATTTGTTGGTGGGCACATAGTTCATATCGTCACCCAAACCGCTGCGCGCTATCATCTCCGAGCCCATATTCACAGGCACTATTGTCAAAACGTCGAAATCTATTTCACGCTCGTCGTAACTGATTATTTTCTTGTTCTCGTTATCGACGCGTTCCAAGTAAAAATCGGGCACCACCTTAATATTTTTTTCTTCCAAGAGCTCACTTAACATCTTGGTAGCCACCGGCTTGGTAAAAGCTCCTGCCATGGGAGTCACGTAGGTTATGTCAACCTTGTCGCGCATGCCTTTTTTGGCAAAAAAGGCTTCGGCAAGACAAACAAACTCTATGGGCGCAACCGGACATTTATACGGCAACTCCGAAATACACAACACCAGTTTGCCGCCTTCCCAGTCTTTAAAAAATTTCTGCAAAGCCAAAGCTCCTTCAATGGTATAAAAGTCGAAAATGTTTTTATACCACAGTTTGTCTTTCAAACCGGGAGTCTCGTCGGGTCTTGTTTGCGTCCCCGTGGCTATTATCAGAAAATCGTAATTCAACTTCTGCCCATCGCTTAGAAACACTTGATTATTATCAGCCTCTATCCTGTCGATATCGGAGAAAATAACACGCACCCCGGGCGGGAAAAAATTGGTTTTCGGTTTTCTTACATCCTGTTCGGTATATATCTCGAAGGGGATAAACAAAAAACCGGGTTGATAATAATGTGTCTTGAATTTGTCAACAATGGTAATCCTCCATTCTTCGGGATTCAAGGCATTGTGCATCTTATTTGCCATCATGGTTCCGGCGGTTCCTGCGCCGAGTATCAATAATTCTTTCATAGGTTTAATATTTAATAACTGAACAAAACTACGCTTTGCCCAAGCCGCATATGGATGCACATGTATGATAATTATCAAACTATGACAAATGTCATACAAGAGTTTTTAGTTTAGTTTTGTGTTATGAAATGTGACTGCGAGAACTGCCATATCAAAAATATTTTTTACGCTTCGGTAACTCCGGAAGAACTCGACCGTTATTGCAGCTCAAGGACAGAGCGAATAGTAGATGAAAAAGAAACAATTATCAGGCAAGGTGCACCCATCACCGAATTTATATATTTAAAGGAGGGTCTTGTAAAATTGTATCGCAACACTCCGGCGGGAGCTCAAATTATCAGCATAGGAAAACCTCTGGACTTCGTCAGTCTTCTGAATGTTTTCGGCGATGAAAAATATTCTTACTCTGTTTCGGCATTGCACAAAAGCACGGTTTGCGTTTTCGACATCAACGAAATTAAAAAGATGATACTTGAAAACGGAGCTTTTGCGTTCAAGCTGATAAAAACCATGAATAAGGCAAGCGACCGTGTGCTTTTCAATTATTTGGACATAAATCAAAAAAGGCTTTTCGGCAGGGTGGCCGCCGTTTTACTCGAATTTTCAAGCATCTTGAACAGCGACAGTTACGAATTGCCTATTTCGCGCAAAGAAATATCTCAGCTTGTGGGAATGAGCATCGAAAATGTAATTCGTACAATTTCCGACTTGCGTAAAGACAAGATTATAAAAGTCTATGGTAAAAATATAGAAATAATTGAAAAGCAACGACTTATACAAATACGCGATTTAAACTAAGCTTAAGCTTTGCCTTCCGTCAAATCTTTCACTATTTCTTTTACCGGGCGTATTTCGTGTATATGTTCGATGGATTTGCCCGCAACGAAAAATGTCTTGTAAGTGGCACCGAATGCCGCCTTTTCTATTTTTTTCATGCCCCTGACGGCAATAATCATCTTCAACCACTTCCTGAGTTTCTTGTGTTTATATAGCATTCTGTTGAGCCAATTTGCTTCCGTACCGATTTGTTGAACGTAGGGTGTATTTATCACCGTCAGTGGTGTGCCCGAGAGGTTTGAGGTGAGGACAATATCGGCGGCACCGTAATCTACAAGTGCTTTTTTGTATTCATCCGACACTCCGCATTCCTCGGAAGCTATAAAAACAGTACCAACGCTGACGCCGTCGGCACCCATGTTCAACATCTTCAGATACTGCTCCCGTGTAGCAACGCCGCCGGCCGCAATCACCGGAATGTCGAATCTCGACTTCAACTCCTTAATAAGTTTCTCGGGGGGGATGTTGCCCGCATGACCGCCTGCATCGGAACTTACGGCTATGAGCGCGTCGGCACCCAAAGCGACGACCTTTTCGGCATAGGCGGCATTTATCACATCGCAAAAGACCTTGATTCCCGCAGGCTTCGCCTTGGCGATAAGCTCGCGTGGACTGCCAAGGGAGCTGATAAAAAAATCGACGCCTTCTTCCACACAAATATCCGATTGCGAACGAAATTTGGGATTTGATTTGTTTACAATAATATTAACCCCAAAAGGCTTTGATGTCCTTGATTTAATGCTTCTTATGACCCGCCTAAGCTCCTCGTTGCTTCTGTAATTCATGGCGGGAAAAGCAGCCGTTATGCCCGACTCCAAAGCCTGCACAACCATTTCTTCATTGGACACCAAAAACATGGGTGCCATAATCACCGGATGTTTTATGCCCAGCATCTTACACAAGCGGTTGTCTTTGGGATTCATAGGCTTGATATATAATTGTTTATCACCCTGTTCAAGGCTGTTATCGACTCGTTGAGGTGCCATTTGCTCTTATCGCGCACCCCTGCCCTGTTGGATATGGCGCGCAGTTGAACAAAAGGGATTTTTTCCATCAAACAAACATAAAAAACGGCTGCACCTTCCATTGTTTCGATTTGCGCTTGATAATTCACGGCACGTTCATAATTTTTTTCCCTGCCTTCGTATAGACGGCTTACCGTAACAGCCTTAACCACAGTAAGGTCGGAGAACAGGTCGGGTGTCAATGTCGGATTTTTCAATATGCCGTTTTCAAAAGGGAAAGTGTTTCTGTTCATAATGCCCGATTCGAAAACATCATAAAATCCCTTGTGATTTTCCACACCCATATCGTCAATGGATTCGCTTACCACATTAACGACTTCACCCTCGTAAGGCTCTTGATGATAGCTGCCCGCTATGCCACCGTGAACGACAAAATCATACCTACCCGAGGCAAGAGCCTTGGTCAAAGCATAGGCTGTTTGCATCATGCCTACTCCGCTGATTAGCAAGTCGAAACGCGAGTCGCCGATATACAGATTTCTTTGATTATCAGCGGCTTTGGAGCTGTTAAACAAGTCGCCCGCTTCCGTTTCCGTTGGAAAAATCAAAAGAACTTTTCTTTTCATAAGCTAAAATTTCTTTAAAGGAATTTTCGACCAAATTGAAGCAAGACCAATTCCGGAAATCATGTGCCAAATACCCCACCAACCTGCAATAAACATCATTCCGCCTATGGGCAAATCCACCGGGAAAATGTTGGGATTGAACAGCAACACCAGGGCCAAGCCCGAATTTTGGATACCTGTTTCTATGGTTATCGTACGGCGGTTAGCCCTGTTGATTTTGAAAGCTGACGACAGAGAATATCCTGTAAACAAGGCAATTGCATTGTGTAGCAACACTACCACCATTATAAACTTTATATATTTGACAAAATAGTCGAAATTGGCTGCAAAAGCTATAACAATAATCGCCAAAAAAATTATAATCGAAAGAATACGAATGGGTTTTATGATTTTCTCCGTAATATTCGGCAGTTTCCAAGCGAAAGTCATACCTACAATTACCGGTATCCCCAAAAGTATAAAAACCGTCTTAAACATTTGCAAGGCATTGATTTTCAGCGGCTGTAAAAGTTCGGACGAGCCCGAGTGTGCCAGATAATTCAAATACAAGTCGCCCCAAAAAGCAAAATTGAAAGGAGTTAACAGCACCGCTACCATCGTGGCTATGGCCGTTAAGCTAATGGAAAGCTCCACATTGCCTTTGGCGAGCGACGAAATGAAATTGGAAATGTTTCCGCCGGGGCAGGCTGCCACGAGAATCATACCCAAGGCAACACCGGGAGTGATGTAATTGTGCAATAGCACCGCAAGCAAAAATGTCATGGCAGGCAAGCCTATAAATTGCGATGCAAAACCAATAATAACCGGCTTGGGCCTCAGCATTAATTTTTTGAAATTGCGCAAGCGTATTCCCAATGCCACGCCAAACATTATAAACCCAAGCGAAATATTGAGAGCCAACAAACCTCCTTGATTAAAAACAAGCCTGATTGTATCAAGCTCTTTTAAAGATTCATACATAATATTATACGTTTGTTTCTATCTGTGTATCCGATACTTACACAAAAACATCACATCTTTCTACCAATCGTCGGATTTCTTTGGAGCGGGTTTCATTCCCGCCTCCAAACTTTTAATCATTTCCTTGGCCTTGGCGTCTATTTGTGCAAATATTTTCTTGTGAATAGGCTTTGCCTTTTCGTTTGTGTCGTAAAACCATTTTTCAACGGGATTGCCCGAATTGTTTACCTGCCTGAAATTCGTCTCCACAATCCTGTATCTGTTCTCTTTAAAATTAAGAGTAAACTCATAGCTTATTATTCCGGCATCGATTTTACGGCCTTTTTTATCGGCGCCGTAAACCTTAAAGCGTGTTATTCCGCTCAAAAGTCCGTTGGCTTTATCTCTGTGTCGTATGCTGCTCGAAATATTTACAAAGTATTTTTTAGCCCATGCATAAGCCCTGTCGTACAGTTCGTCGGCTTTACCTGTTTCGTTTATCACCTTTACGTAGGTTATCTTTCCCGTTGCCGAATCGATAGGCATTCCGTAGGTATCCACCTGTGTATCAACAGCTTTAAACGAAAATGCCGCCAAAACAGTCAAAGCAAAAAACGCCGCTTTTTTCATAACACTTAGAGTTTAATTTGCGAAAGCAAATGTACATTAATTTTCTCATATTTCCATATTTTCAACAAAACCGGAGTTTGCGAAAAACTTTCAAGCACATAATATACCTACCTTATAAAACTTTATTCTGCCTACTGCTGAATTTTTCAATTGTTTATTGCGGATTTGTTCTTAAAATTAAAGCCGTTAATTGATTTAGGCACGAAAATATTGACACAATGACTCTTAAATAATAACAAATGCTGTCCATAAGTACAGATATTTAACAATTACAGCTCTTTCAAAATTTATTTTCCGAAAAGAAAACCTCACATTAAATTTTTGAATTACAGATTTTTACAAAAACCTCTAATTTCGAGAAAGTTATTTTTTTCCTTAATATTGTTCTTATTTCAAAATAACTTTTTATTAAGCGAAAAATTTTTTAAATTTGCTATCTTAACATTGCTAAAAATTGAATTAATGAAAAATTTTGCTAATAAAATCACAACCATCGTTTTGTTGTTATTTTTTTTCACCCTTAACACCAAAGCTGAGTCCCCCGTCGAAAAATCGGATTCAACCTTGTTGAATAATATGATTAATGAACTGCTGTTTCACATTGATTTATATGGTACCGACAGCATATTCTACAATAAAGTAAAATTAGGGCTGAAACTTTTCGATCGCTATGAGAAAAAGCACGGCAGAGACAATTTTTATCTTTCCAACAGCGCTTTTTTAATCTCCAAATTTTCGAAATTCGATATTAAAAAAGCCAAGGCCATGTTCGACGAAAATATAGAAACGGCAAGAAGAAAAAATTATAAGAAAGCTTTGGCTCTGAACATTCATGACTTGGGACTTTTGTATAAAAGTTTGGACCTTAATGCCGCAGCCTTGGCTAACTTTTTGGAGTCGGCATCGCTGTTTTATGAGACTAAAGATTTATCGGCTTATGCTTTCAATTTAATTGACATCGGGAATATATATTTTAATGAAAATAGCTTGAAAAAAGCCAAGGAATATTTTGAAAAGGCCCGGAAAATTTTTGATAACAGCATAACGGGACAGAATAAATATACGGGTTTTGCCATTTTGGAAAGCAACCTCGCTCTTATTGATAAAGTGCGTGGAGACACCCTCAGCGCTGTTTCTCATTTTCATAAAGCGCTGGAATTCAGAAATAAAGCAGGCGTACCTGCAAATACAAGTTATACATATTTACAGATGTCGCAATTATATGCATCGAACCACAATGACGATTCGGACAAATATTATTTCTACTTGGCTATAGATAATTACAAAAAAAACGGCTTGTACAGCAATATGGCAAACGCTTTAATTGATAAAGGAAGTTACTTGATCGAGCAAAAGAAGTACGACACAGCTTTAACAATATTGCGGCAAGCTTTGAGCCTTTCGAAACAAAACAATATTCTTTCATCGGCAATTGCGGCAAATTATTATACCGGCCTGGCAAAATACGAATTAGGCGAAACGGAATCGGCTTTGCAGTACGCCTTAATGGCCGACTCGCTGACGGGAACTTATTTAAATTACGAACTTAAGCCCTTAATTTTTAAGCTGTTATCAAATATTTATGAGAAAAAGGCGGATTATTCAAAAGCTTATTCTTTCTTAAATAAATATATTGAGTGGAACGAAGACAACTCCGGCAAGACACTGTTAAACAGGAAGTTGGCACAGCAAGTAAACGAAAAACTAAAAAGCGAACAGCAAAGAAACTTCGAACAACAGAAATCGCGCTACATTATTATTTTCCTTTCATTGATTATATTAATATCTCTTACTTTCATTTTTTTCCTTATCAGGTTAGAAAGAAAAATCAAAAATCAGAACGAAAACCTGAAAAGCGTTATGGAATCGCGTGATAAAATCTACAGCATAATTTCGCACGATTTGAAAGGCCCTATCGGCTCGGCTCAAACAATTTTGGACATTCTTGTAAAAGAACCTCTCGACGAAAAAACCAAAGACGAACTAATACTTTCGGTTCAAAAAAGCAATGCAGCTACATACGACCTGCTTATAAATCTGCTCTATTGGGCAAATCTGCAAAGAGGAAAAATAAAGTTTCAGTCCGCCCCGATTAACTTGGACCAAATGTGTAATGAAAACATAAAACTCTATCGGGAAAGCTCTAACACAAAGAATATCAGCTTGATAAATAACATTGAAGAGGGTCTCGTCATTAATTCCGATGAAAACATGCTCAAAACAATTATCCGCAATCTTATTAACAATGCCGTGAAATTTACTCCGGAAGGCGGGAAGGTGGAAATCACTGCAGTAAAACAAAACGGAAACGTTAATATAACGGTGAGTGACAGCGGCCCCGGAATGAGCAAAGAACAAATCGAGGCCATTTTGCATTCAAAAGAAACAATTAATATCAAAAAAAGCGGAAACATTCATTCCGCGGGCTTGGGTTTGCAGATTATCAAATCTTTCGTTAAAGAAATGAAAGGCAGCATACACATCGACAGCAAACCAGGACAAGGGACCTCGATAACAATCTCTTTACCCGAACTTTAAAGCTTATGGCTTCGCAGGTTTTCTAAAGCCTGTTTTATGACTATTCTCCTTGTTCAGAGTCATTATTCTTTTTTATCTCGAGACCCAGCTCATCGAGCTGCTCGGCCGATATTGTCGAAGGCGAAGAAATCATAACATCCTGCCCGCGGTTGTTTTTCGGAAAAGCTATGAAATCCCTGATGGATTCGCTGCCGCCCAACAGGGCTGCCAAACGGTCGAAACCGAAGGCTATACCACCGTGCGGAGGTGCTCCGTATTCAAAAGCATTCATAAGAAAACCAAACTGCTCGCGCGCCTCTTCCTCGCTGAATCCCAAGGCTTTAAACATTTTCGACTGCAACTCCCTGTCGTGTATCCTAATGGAACCGCCGCCAATCTCCACTCCGTTTATTACCAAGTCGTAAGCCTCGGCATGAACCTCTGCGGGAGAGCTTTCGAGCAAGGAAGTTTCCTCTTTCTTCGGCGAGGTAAAAGGGTGGTGCATAGCATGATAGCGCTGATTTTCATCATCCCATTCAAGCAAAGGAAAGTCCACAACCCACAAGGGCTTAAAAACATCTTTTTTGCGAAGACCCAAGCGCTCGCCCATCTCCAAACGCAACTCGTTCAGAGCCTTTCGCGTGGCATCTTTATCTCCCGACAGCACAAGCATCAAATCGCCTGCCTTGGCACCGAAAAGCCCGGCCCATTGCTGCAAGTCGTCTTGCGAATAAAACTTGTCAATCGACGATTTGAAACTGCCGTCGTCGTTATATTTCACATAAACCAAACCCTTGGCTCCAACCTGAGGTCGCCGTACAAACTCCGTCAGCTTGTCGAGCTGCTTGCGAGAATAGCTGCCGGCTCCCTCAACATTTATTCCGACAACCAACTCCGCCTCATCAAAGATTTTAAAACCTTTGCCTTTTGCCACATCGTTGAGCTCCACAAAGGTCATCCCGAAACGAATGTCGGGCTTATCGCTGCCGTAGAGACGCATGGCGTCATCGTATTTCATCTTGGGGAAATCGCCAAGCTCCACTCCTTTTAACTTCGAAAAAACATGCTTCGTCATTCTCTCAAACACATCCAACACGTCGTCGCGCTCCACAAAGGACATCTCACAGTCTATCTGCGTGAATTCAGGCTGACGGTCGGCGCGCAAATCTTCGTCGCGAAAGCACTTAACCAACTGAAAATAGCGGTCGTAGCCCGAAATCATCAGCAGTTGTTTGAAAGTTTGCGGCGACTGCGGCAAGGCATAAAACTCACCTCTGTTCATTCGCGAAGGCACTACAAAGTCACGCGCTCCCTCGGGAGTGGATTTTATCAGGTAGGGCGTCTCTATCTCCACAAAATCGTTGTCACTCAAAAAGTTACGAACGGCCATGGAGAGCTTGTGACGTAAAAGCAGGTTTTCCTTTAAGGGCTTGCGCCGTAAATCGAGATAACGATACTTCATTCTCAATTCCTCCCCCCCGTCGGTATTTTCTTCGATGGTAAAGGGCGGCACTTGCGAGGCGTTGAGAATCTCTATCGCTTCCACAATAATTTCTATGTCGCCGGTAGCAAGATTTTTATTTTTATTGCTGCGCTCTGCAACGGTTCCTTTAACTTTTATAACGTATTCGCGCCCCAACTTACGGGCTTTTTTGCACAAATCTTCATTGGTATCCATATCGAAAACCAGCTGTGTAATGCCGTAGCGGTCACGCAAATCAATAAAGGTCATACCTCCGAGGTCGCGGGATTTCTGTATCCACCCCGACAGGATAACTTTTTTATTTACATCGGCAAGACTCAGCTCACCGCAAGTATTTGTTCTGTACATCGTTTCTTATTTTTTGTTCTTTTTTGCCCAGCTGTCGCGCAAGGGCACCGTTCTGTTAAATACCAAATTTCTCTCGGTGGAATCCTTATCCACACAAAAATACCCGAGACGCTGAAACTGAAACCTGTCGCCGGGTTTAAGGCCTTTCATAGAAGGCTCCAACTTACAGCCTTTCAGCACTTTTAGTGAATCGGGATTCAAAAATTCCTTGAAATCCACATCCTTGTGACCTGCAGGGTCTTCGTCGGAAAAGAGCCTGTCGTAAATCCTCACTTCGGCATCTACGGCGTGCGCTTTCGACACCCAATGCAGAGTGCCTTTCACCTTACGGCTCACGCCGCTGCCACTTTTGGTTTCGGAATCATAGGTGCAGATTATCTCGGTGATATTGCCCTGCTCGTCTTTCACAAAATCCTCACATTTAACGATATATGCGCCTTTGAGTCTTACCTCGCGTCCCGGTCCCAGCCTGAAAAACTTACGCGGAGGGTCTTCCATAAAGTCGTCGCGCTCTATGTAAAGCTCTCGTGTGAAGGGCACCTCTCGACTACCTGCCGTTTCATCTTCGGGATTGTTTTCTATGCTCAACATCTCGGTTTTGCCCTCGGGGTAATTTTTTATGGTTAGTTTCACCGGATTCAACACGGCGAAAACCCGTGGAGCCACCTTGTTAAGATGCTCACGCACACTGAATTCCAGCAAACCCACATCTATGATATTGTCGCGCTTGGCCACTCCTATTCTATCGGCAAAATTGCGTATGGATTCGGGCGTATATCCCCTGCGGCGCAAACCCGAAATGGTAGGCATTCGCGGGTCGTCCCAACCGCTAACATAGCCGTTTTCCACAAGCTCCAGCAACTTGCGCTTGCTCATAACGGTATATGACAGATTCAGGCGGGCAAATTCTATCTGCCGCGGCCTTACTTTGCCTTCTTCGTAAATATGATCGAGAAACCAATCGTACAGAGGACGGTGATTTTCAAATTCCAAGGTACAGATACTGTGAGTGATACCCTCGATGTAGTCGGATTGCCCGTGGGCAAAATCGTACATGGGATAAATGCACCACTTGTCGCCGGTGCGGTGGTGGGTGGCGTGCATTATGCGATACATCACGGGGTCGCGCAGCTGCATATTGGGCGAAGCCATATCTATCTTGGCGCGCAACACACGGCTGCCGTCGGCGAACTCGCCACGGCGCATGCGCTCAAACAAATCCAAATTTTCTTCCACACTCCGATTGCGGTAAGGGCTCTCCTGTCCGGGCTGCTGAGGTGTGCCCCGCTGAGCGCTTATCTCTTCCGAACTTTGATCGTCAACATAGGCTAAACCCTTCTTAATCAGCATAACAGCCCACTCGTAGAGCTGCTCGAAATAGTCTGAGGTGAAACGCACCTCGCCTTCCCACTCGAAGCCAAGCCAGCTCACATCTTCCTTGATGGATTCCACATACTCATCTTCCTCCTTAGTGGGATTTGTATCGTCGAAACGAAGGTTGGTTTTGCCCTTATACTTCAGCCCCAAACCGAAATTCAAACATATCGACTTGGCATGTCCGATATGCAAATAACCGTTGGGCTCAGGAGGAAACCGTGTGTAAACCTCGCCGCCGTTCTTTCCTTCCGACAAATCTTCCTCAATGATTTGCTCAATAAAATTCAATGATTTGTTTTCCGCTGCATCCATTTGATTTCGCATTAAATTGATTGGCAAAAATAGAATTATTAAGACTTTGTTTTAAGGTTTTTTGAATGAATGGGTGATTGTTTGGATGTTTGGATGTTTGGGTGTTTGGGTGTTTGGATGTTTGAATGTTTG
>CAZPGC010000076.1:0-13062 GCA_964585875.1 uncultured Prolixibacteraceae bacterium
TTGGGGCAAAGGTAATAAATTTTAAACCCTTCTCAATGATAAACGATTTTGATTGATGGTAACCCTGTAGATACAATTCATGAATTGTATCTACGATGTTTATTTCTACAAAATTTGGTTTAACATCCAACCAATCAACCAATCAAATCATCCATCCAAATCATTCATTCAATTCAAATCATCCAATCATATTATTCAATCCCTACTGACGACCTTCGGTGTCAGCATCTGCGACCTGGCCCCCTTTTCACCGTGTCCGACCACCGGCGGAAAGGGGGACTCAGCTAACCATTCGCAAATGAGGTTGTTAGAAGGAAAATTTATACCGGTTTACCAAGTTTTATGAATTGTATCTACGATGTTCGTTTTTACAAAATTTTGTTTTTCATCCAATCAATAATTCAACCAATCAAATCATCCAAATCATTCATCCCAACGTTGTCCGTTTTTACAAAATTCGGTTTATCATTGTTAATCTCATCAGGATACACAAAACCCTCATTGGGGATTACCAAAATACAATGAAAATGATCGGGCTTTATAAGATGCTTTTCAGGAATTATTTTCTTATTTTTTAATAAATATTCAACAGCCTTTGAAAAAGATCAATCAACCAAAAACTTCCTTATTATCACACCGTTAGAGCCGTTTATTCTCAACGAATAAAAACCCTGTGAAAGCTTGCCCGTGTCGAATTTAAAACGGTTTTCGCCGGTTAGAGCCGTCACCGAAAACGCTTTCACCAAACGGCCTGACAGGTCGATTATTTCTATTTTCAAATCTTGCTTGCTCGTGCTTTTAAACACCACATTCAACACCTTACGCACGGGAACCGGATAAATCAACAGCGAATTTATTTCACGGTTGGTCTGCATCCCCGCCGTGCTAATGGTCACCTGCTTGGAGATGTTTTTCTGTCCGCAGTCGTTGGTCACTGTCATAGTCACCGTAAAGGTGCCGTTTGAGGCGTAGGTGTGCGAGGGATTTTCGAGCAGGGAGAAATCGCCGTCGCCGAAATCCCAATAATAGGTTGAGCCGTAATTGCCTGTATTTTCGAAATCCACCTGCGGATCGTAGTTTGTAAAGGTGAAATCGGCCACAGGCTGCAAAGTGTCATATACATAGGCATTTACGGCCACCCTTGGGCTGACACATTCGCCGTCAACAACCTCCCAATTGTAGAAATAGTAGTAATATCCCAAGGGATTGGAGGTGGCGCTGCTCTGTTTTATGGAAATATCGTTACCTATGTTATAAGGATACGACACCGAGCCGTTATTTCTGAATAAATCGGGCGAGGAAGGTCCTGCAAGTCGCAAATTCATGCCCACGGGTATATCGAAATCCAATATTACGGTCTGCTTTCCGGTGGGTATAAAAACGGTCTTTTGTTTCAGCAAACCTCCTCCGCTATTCAAAAGTTTTATGGTTCTGTTTTTCGCCTGCGAAGAATAAACGGTGACCGAATGCAAGCGAACGGGTTTGTAACAGTCGAAAACAAGATAATGCGAATAATTGGCCGTGTAATATCCTCCCGTGCCGCCGTTATCGATTTTACCGCCGAATTGCGACGACTTATTTTCGTGAATTTCAGCATAATAAGTCTTCGATACCGAAATTGCCGGGGTGGTGAATGTGAGCCCCTGCCCTATCTTATTGGCTGCCGTAAGACTATCGTACCAGTAAATCGTTCCCGGTCCGGTGTAAGAAGTTGTCAAGTCCACGGTTCCCGTTTTACACCTCATATTGTCGATTGCAAGCGGCGCGTTCGGCGTGGACACCGTGAGAACGTTCTGCTTTGTCAAGGAATCGCTGCCGAAGGCATTAACAACTTTAAGTTTCACGCTATAGCTGCCGTTTGCGGCATAGATATGCTGCGGATGCTGCTGTGTGGAACTCGTGCCGTCGCCAAAATCCCAAAGCCACGAAACCGGCCCGTTGGACGAAAGATCCTGAAAATCAACGATTCCGTCACAGCTGACAGTATCGCTGAGGCTGAAATCGCACATGGGTGCCGAGTTGGGATAGTTGCATTGCCAATTCAGTTTAAAACCGCTGAGGTTAACATAGCTGTCGCTCGTCTGTTGAATGGTGATACTTCCAGAGGTGGAGCTTATTTGACCGTTGCCCGGCAGGCTTGTGCCTGTGTAAGTGCCAATCAAGGGGCTGTTGGTGCTCGGGCCGTCGTATATTTTCAGAAAATCATAGCCGTTTTCGAAATTGAAAGACAAGAAGTTAAGCGTTACCGAAGAGGCGCCCGTCGGTGCCAAGGTAATGCTTCCGAAGGTGTTGTTCGAATAGTTTCCGTCGCCACCGTCGTCAAGAAGTTGTCCCGAACATTTATCAACAATTTGGTTACCCGTTGCCGGAACGTTATATTTGCAATATTGATCGATATCGAAGTCTTTTGAATAAAAAACCGTGCTCCCCGACGAATCCGTAAGGGTCAGTGTAACCGTCTTTGTGCCCGAAGAACTGTAATGAATATAAAAAGGACCGGAACCCGTTGACGACGAAGGACTTGCCCCCGTTCCGAAATTCCATGAGCGTGAAGCTATGGCTCCCGAGCTCATATCCGTAATCAAAATGCTGTCGTCGAGGCAGTATTTTGTAGCGCTGACGCTAAAACGAGCCTTCGGACACCCCCCGGTAACAACGAGCGATTTTACAAAGGGTATCTTATTGTGTCCGCTAATGGTCAAATAAGCTTTTGTGCCCGAAATCGAATTGAAAAATATTGTGGCACTGCCGTTTACAATTTGCGCTTTACCAATCATCTCGTCGTCGGAAACTAGAGTGGCTATTCCGTCGTAATTGCAATTGGTGATTACAAGCGACGTATCGTTATGACAATTAATCGTATCGGCTGTTGATGCAATCACCGGCGTAGGATTGGCAGTCTTTATCTCCATGGCAGGGTCGCCGAAATAGTTGAAAAGCTCGTAAGTATATTTTATGGAAGAAGTGTTGCCGCCCCATGTTTCAACCATACGCAAAAGTCCTTGATTTTTCACATCTCCCATACGGTAAATGTTGGTATGTTGCGTCAAAACGGGATTGGTAACACCGCCCGAGCCCGTAAAATTGGGGACAAGCCCGGGATTTGCCCAAATGGCATCGATAAGGCCAAGGGCAAGGCCGTCGTTGTAGCCGCTGTAGCTTACCTCGCCGTGAGCAAACACCCCTGCAGCTCCCCCGCTATTCAAACGAAGAAGCTTCTCGGCAAAGCATTCGGCATTCATATACTTGCCTGTCAGGCAGTTAATGCTGAAAACAACAGGTAATTTATTGCCGTTATTAAGGTTATTAAGGTCGGTTTTTGTGTAATGCGGATCACCCCAACCCGATGAATTACCGTGGTCGCGATGGAAAACAAAAAATCGTCCCGTATTGATAAATGAGCTTATCTGCGTGCCTGTTCCGTTCCACGGAAAGGTGGGTTTTTGCAAATACGAAGGAATGGCCTCCCCTGCCGAATATATTCCGTTATTCCAATGTGTGGGGTTCACATTTGCACCTGTAACATACACTCTGTCAACATTATAACCTCGACCTGCAACATAATTTCTTATCTCTTCGGCCGTTTGCGCAAAACGTCTTTCGGCATAACCGCCGCCGGCATGCTGAAAATATGCACATGTTAATCCCGAAGAATAAAAAGTGCTGTCAACATAAGGGTTGCGCTCGTATGCTATTATTTTGGAAACCACATTTAAGGCCTGCTGAGGATTGGCAACCGAAATCCTGCCGTAAGCCATATCGGGGACGAAATCTCCATTGCCGTCCATGCAGGCGTAATACAAATCGGAGGCGAAAGTTGCGCTGCCCGAATTTATCACTTCGCCCGGCACTTTATCGTTATCGCCCAAAATCACAAAGTAATCGGGCTTTGGTGTATAAGCCTGATAGCGGGAATGAATAGCGGACTTTACGGCAGACGAGGTCCACGACGAGGCAGAGATTATCTCCGTTTTAAAACCCTGACGTTCCTTCCAAGCCGCAAGTGAATCGGCCGCTTGGAGATAGTCGTTATGGGTGATAATCAGGTAGTTGGGAGTAAATTGATTTTGCGTTGAATAGCCGGAGCCGTTTATGAAAGAAAGGTAATTTATAATTTCCAATTTCAGATAGGTGCTGTTCAAAACCAAATTGGGAAGGTTTTTCAGCGTATATTCCGAATATTGATTTTCGTCGATATATGATTGGGCATGACTAAAATTGAGCTTGTAGTTGATATTAGAATGAACAAACAACTTCTTTTTCTGGGGATTATATTGCACGGGGTAAACCTCCACCAAGGCGAGTTGTATTCCTTTATATTCAACTATCTCCCTGATTTTTACCGGCGTTGACGGATAAACCGTATTGGTGTGATAAAAATTGGAGTCGATTACGAAATCAGGTTCGGGAGCGCCGTATTCGTCGGAGGCGGCCTCCAAAGCAGGATACACAAGGAAGTTGGGATAGGTTGCCGTACTCACATTCAGCATTTGCAGCGTGGCTGTGGCCCCCGAAGGAATTATGATTACATCAATATGCGAAGGCAATGACGGCAAGCCGACTTCCTGAGTATGAGAAAAGTTCTTGATATACAGCTTTTGAAAAATAGTGTTGCTTTCGGCTTCCGATTTAACAACTGCGCCCGGAAATGAATAATTCACCTGAACTCCTGTAATTCCTTCGTCGTAAACAAGGCGCTCCGGTTCTGTATTTTCCACGTTACGCGACTCATTATCAAAACTAATAGTCTGAACCTGAGCACTTAACATAAAAGATAGCAGTAGAAGGACAGTAGTAAAACAGAAGCGCATACCTTATTTAATGTTTGACAAAGTTTAAAACGCTAATATACAACTAAATGTTATACTTTGTAAAAAAAATTTATCGTGTATTGGCGTTTTTTTGTAATTTTACCGCCAACACAAACATTAAAATCAAATATTATGGGAAAAGGTGACAAAAAGACAAAAAGAGGAAAAATAGTAAATAAATCTTACGGCGTCAGAAGGCCGAGGAAAAAGAGCAAAGGTTATGTGGCCCCCGTAAAAGCGGAAAAACCGGCTGAGGAAACGGTAGAGAAAAAAGCCCCCGCCAAGAAAACAGCCACCAAAAAAGCCGCAAGCAAGAAAACAACGGCTAAAAAAACTACCGCCAAAAAGGAAGAAAAAGAATAATGACTACCGGTCAATGATTTTTTTAAATCAAACGCTCATAAAAAGCCGTCGGGAAATAATCCGACGGTTTTTTTGTAGTGGCAGGTAGAAAACTAATTACAACATCGAGCATATCATATATTTTTATGATATTTTTTCTGTTAAATTTTTCACAAGCAGGTTTTATTGCTTATCTTTGCAAATGAAATTTTATTCAATACTTTTGAAAATGGAACGTTTACCGGAAAAAACAGTTGAGCGCTTAAGCCATTATCGCAGGGTATTACAGCGATTGCTCGACATAAAAAAGGAATATATTTATTCTCACGAACTCGCTAAGTTACTGCATATTACGCCCGTTCAAGTGCGACGCGACATTATGCTGATAGGACACACCGGCACCTTGCGCAAAGGTTACCGCATAAGCGATTTGGTAGAGCTCATCAGCAAAATCATCGATAGCGAAGAGCCGCAAAACGTAGCAATAGTGGGTTTCGGTAATCTTGGCAACGCACTGCTGAATTACATCAATTCCAATGTGTCATCAATGGCGGTTAAAGCCATTTTCGACGTTGACAAGCAAAAAATAGGCACCTCTTTTAATAACGTAATTTGCCATTCGACCGACAAAATAAGCGAAATCATAAAACGCGATAATATTGTCATCGCCTTACTTACCCTCCCTCCTTCCGAGGCTCAACGTACCGCTAATATTTTGGCGGATGCCGGAATAAGAGGAATCATCAACTACACCCCGACGATTCTCAACGTGGAAGGTGTTTTTCTCGAGCAGTACGATATGATAACTTCTCTTGAAAAGGCAGCCTACTTCACAAAGCCCGAATTTTTTCTCGGATGAAACATATTAGGCTGAAAGCCAAGAGACAGCAAGGAGATATCGCGAAGAAAACAGCTTTAAATAAGGGATTTCTACAGCTTCATCGTTAAACCGAGGCCGCCCGTACCGCCGATATTGCCGGCGCCGGCTTCAACATAAAGCCCCCATTTTTCGTTCCAAAACCAGCGGAAACCCACCTGCAATCCAATGGAGAAGTTTGTGCCTTTTCCGGCACCTAATCCCAAAGCATAACCGGCGTTGGCACCGGCATAGAGGTCCATGCTTTCGGGCATACCCAACATATTGTCGAAATAATAGTTTCCTTTAACACCGAAGGTCAACCAACTCAAGTTAAGATTGGAGCCTGCGAAAGGCGTAATGGCAAAATTGGTAGCCACAGGAATATCGTAGCTTACTCCAATTATACCGAAATTCAACTGCTTGGCTGCCTGTCCGTAGCCGAATTGAACGGCAAAAAACATAATTACAACAAGTAAAACCTTCTTCATAATTGTTTCTGTTTTTGATTATTAATTTATGTATTCATTAACTTGTTTTATTCAACAATTTTCTGCACCCACGCACTTGTGTTTTCCTTGCGGCTAATTTCTTTGGCGGCACTTGCTGCCTTTTTCCACGTTTCGTAGCCTCCGTAACACACGCGTGTCAATCCTCCGGGCGTCTTGCCTTTGATTGAGGCATCATATCCCTTGGCTTTCAGCTCGTCGAGAAAAGCTTCGGCCTTTTTGGCACTTCTGAAGCAACCCGCAATGACGTAGTAGCGTTTTTCCCGTTTGACTACGGTTTGAGCCACGGAAGATGCTTTGGCACCCGGCTCTTTGTCGCTCTGTGCAGTACTTTCCCCGGCAAGGCTTGCGCTTTCTTCTTCCCCTTTGCTTTCAACAATATTTTCATCGGAATTTTCGATAGTTCCGACCTTCTCCGTGCTGTCCTCAATATCCTCCGTGTCAACACTTTGTGTCGAAACAGCCTTTGCTTTCCGCTCTAAAGTATCAGGAAGGCCGTGGGATGCAGGAGCCTCGGCAACGGAGCTTTTATGTGAATTAAAAAGCTCATCCGAAAAGAGCCAAAGTCCTCCGGCAATAAGAAATAATACGGCAGCCGCGGAAAGCCACAGCCATAATTTTTTTCTATCCTTTTTCTCTTCCGCCGTCCCTGAAACAGCTGCCGTTTTAACACTCTTTACGGGAGTCAATGCCTCGATTGAGAAACCTTGCAGGCCGAAAAATTTCTTGTCAAGACTAAAATCATTCGACGGTTCGAAAACGACAATGCCTGAGGTGTTGAGTTTTAGAGTCCCCAAATAAGGAAAGACAACTTTCTCGCCGGCTTTAAGCTTGCCAACCCAATCTTTTATTTGGTCTTTCAAAGCAGCCTCAAGCTCCTTTCCCGTCTTGCCTGTTTTTTTTACCAAAAAATCCACAAGACCTTCATCTGCCGTGTTTTTATCGAGACGGAATTCCGGTTTTTTACCGGCAGGAATAAACGAATTATCAACAGGGTGAATGTATGATTCGGTTTCGGTGGTCGAAAAAACCCCGAAACCCGCAATGGCAAGACGCTCATGCTCAACAAGATATCCGTACAATAAATCCGTTATTTCCATACTATTTTTCAATAAACTCCATGGCTTTACGCAAGTCGTCGTAAGTATCGATGCCGATACTGTCGCTCTTGGTTTCCACCATTTTAATTTTAAAACCTGCCGACAGCCAACGCAATTGCTCAAGCGACTCGGCTTTTTCTATTGCGGAAGGCTGCAAATCAACAATTTCCTTCAACACGCTCCTCCTGTAGGCATACACGCCGATGTGCTTGTAAAAATCGAAAGATTTTATCCATTTTGTCTTTTCTATATTTCTCAAAAAAGGAAGAGCCGACCTGCTGAAATACAGCGCGTTATACTGATTATCCATAACAACCTTCACGATATTTTCATTGAAAATATCGCTATCTTCGTCAATCCTTTTATATAAGGAGGCTATTTCCACCGCATTGTCGGCAAAAACCTCTGCCAAAGCATCTATCTTGGCAGGGTCGATAAAAGGCTCGTCACCTTGAATATTTATTACCACATCGAAATCATCGTCAAGCATACCGGCGGCTTCATTCACACGCTGAGTCCCGTTTTTATGAGCGACGGAAGTCATTACAGCCTTCCCTCCGAAAGATTCCACATGTTTAAAAATGGCCTCATCATCGGTGGCAACAATTACATAGTCGAGTTTCACTGCTTGCACAGCCTGCTCGTAAACCCTCTGTATCACCGTTTTACCACCGATAACCGCAAGCGATTTCCCGGGAAAACGGGTGGAAGCGTAACGTGCCGGTATTATTCCTGCTATTTTCATAAATTTAAAATAAGCCGTGTATTTCGGCTGTGATTTTATCAATGATAAAGCCCAAATCGGCCGGATTGTTAACAAAATCCAAATCGTCAACTTCCACAATCAAAAGCTTTCCTTCATCGTAGTCGTTAATCCATTTCTCATACTTTTCATTAAGACTTTTCAGATAATCCAACCTGATGGAGTTTTCGTATTCGCGGCCTCTCGACTGAATCTGCTTCACGAGATTTGGCACCGACGAACGCAAATAAATGAGCAAATCGGGAGCTTTAATGAATGAGCTCATCAACTCGAAAAGACTTTTGTAATTCTCAAAATCGCGCGTGGGCATCAAACCCATGGCATGCAGGTTTGGTGCAAAAATATAGGCATCTTCATAAATCGTCCTGTCCTGAATCACCGACTTGCCGCTGTTTCTGATGTCGATAACTTGCCTGAAACGGCTGTTCAAAAAATAAATCTGCAGATTGAAAGACCACCTCTGCATATCCTCGTAAAAACTATTGAGATAAGGATTTGTGTCAACATCCTCATAATGAGCTTCCCATCCGAAATGTTTGGCCAGCAAACCGGTAAGTGTTGTCTTTCCGGCACCAATATTTCCTGCTATCGCAACGTGCATAAAACCACCTTTTTAAATATGTTAAACTTTTAAAACTATTCCGCTTGTTTGATTTTTCCTGCCAAAACATAAGCGTCGTTTGTAAGTACAAAAATAGAATAATTATTTTATGTACCTGTCGTAAAATCGGAAGAAATATATTTCGTTTTTCTTTTGCCGCCGGCACGGCAAAAAGCAAAACGGCGAATATTTTTCCGGTGCGCATAGTTTTATTGTTACTTTTGTCAATGATATTACATTTATAAAATCTTATAAAACCTTTATTATGAAAAAGTCAGCCCTCTTTATATTAGTTTTTTTCATCGCTTTTAAAATTTCGGCACAGGATAAAATCTACCTTAAGACCAGAAAAATTATCGAGTGCAAAATTACCGAACTCGGCGAAACGGAGATAAAATATAAAAAGCCGAATTATGCTGAGAACATTACTTTCAGCATAGCCGTCGAAAAAGTTTCGAAGGTGGTTTTGGAAAGCGGCGAAGTTGTAAAATACGGCAAATCGGAACTTTACAACCCCGATAATTACATCGACGACTATCCGAATGCCATAAAAGTAAACTTCTTGTCGCCTTTGACGGGAGCATTGCGCTTTTCGTATGAGCATAATATAAAACCGGGGATGAGCCTCACGGGAGACTTCGGCATCGTGGGGATAGGCACCGATTTAGGTGATGAAAATCCCTTGGGAGCCACCTTCGGTTTCGGTGTTAAATTTATAAAAGGTCCCGACTTTAACGGAAAGCGCCAGCGTTTTTCACATCTTCTGCAAGGATTGTATTTCTCACCCAACTTTGTATTTTCAGTCTTCGGGCGCGACCAAACAGTTTACACATACGCTCCCTCGCCGGCAGAGACCAAAATACGGCAAAACGTAACTTGCGGAGCGGTAATGCTTACAGGTGGTCAACAATGGGTTTTCGGAAACATCTTTTTGGTGGATTTCAATGTGGGAATCGGATACGGATTCAGCTCCCTAAGCGATAATATTGCCACCTACGGTTACGGTTTCAGCGTAGCCGGCAGCAGCTTCCCCATTGCTTTCTCTTCAAACCTGCGCATAGGTTTCCTCTTTGCGGGCAAAAAAACCAAGAAATTGAAAGAATAGTGCTAAAACGAGTACGCAATACATTATCCTTCTAAGCAAAAAGCAAGACAAAGGCTTGGCAACAAATACAATGCAAGCCTTTGACCAACAGCGTAATAAAGGCGCTTTTTCTAATATCCCAATTGGGCTTTTCCTTCTTCCGTAATCATTTCGGGAGTCCACATAGGCTCCCAAACAAGGTCAACATCCACGTAATAACCCGGATACATATTGCTGATAACCGTCCTCACGTGCTGAATAATAGTATCGCCAACGGGACAGCCGCGGGCAGATAAGGTCATTTGCACATAGATTTTTTTGTTTTCCTCGTCAAGGTCCACTTCGTAAACAAGACCCAAATCCACAATGTTAACACCGACTTCGGGGTCGGGAACAGTCTTTATTACTTCGAGAATTTCTTTTTCTTTTTCCGTTAAATTTCCTATTTTCGACATATCTATTTGTATTTTAATATTTTATCATTCAATAGAATTACTTCTTCGGAGCCGGTTTGGCAAAACTCAAAGGCTCCAATTTTTGCTTGTGCAGCAATATTTTCATCACGTTATATCCATACAAAACTGCGGTTACGATTAAGAAAACCGCTGCCGCTTTAATCAATAAAGTCATGGAAAGCACTACGCCGGCAATCAAGAGGATAAAACCGAGAAAATAGCTGTAATAGTGAATGTCGGCGGCTTTCTGCGAGTGCATATCCGCAGGCAACGGAGTTTTGAATTTTCCAACCTTATCCTGATAAAGTTTTAACCAAACAATGAAAGGCAAGGTCTTGTACATCTGCCCGAGAATCAAGGCGGTAAGAAAGCCCAAAAGCAGTGCGATACCGTAAACGAGGTTTGTTTTCAAGGCGATGTCTTCGGGCAGCCATGACGAAAACGCCGACAGCAAACCCGCCGCCAAAGCAAGCGCCAATAACACAAAGGCCAGCACCGAATGCTTCATGCCTATGTCGAGCTTGCGCCGCAAACGTTTTTTATAGGCATCGTAGTTGTATTTTATAAAAAAGGCAAAGCCTATGATAATCAACACCGTAGAAAGAACCGTTAATATTTTATTATCGATAAAAAAGGCTCCCGTGATAATAACCAAACCGCTGTTTATAGCCCAAAAAGCAATCTTCAGATAAGACTTTTCAAGTTTGTGGGAAATAAAAAACATGGGCATAAGGGTGCTTGCCACTCCAACCACCAACATCATAAACCAACCCACAAAACCGAAATGGATGTGGATATCGAGGAAGTTGCGGTTCAATATTTCCGGAAAGAAGATGATGGTAAGTCCCAGAGCTACAGTCAGAAACAACCAAAAAACGGATGTGATGATAAACCTGTTTTCAAGGGATTTAACTTCCGATTTGGCAGCGCTTTTCAAAGCATTTACGGCAAAAAGTATCACCGACAATACCGCCATTGAGCCTCCTGCACTCATCAGCACGGTAGAGTTGATAAAGCTGTGGAAAAAACTCCAAACCATAAGCGGAGTTCCAACACCCAACAGGATAAAACTTGCCATGGCCAGTTTTTCGCTGTAGAGTTTCACTTCCATCACCACGGGAATCAACTGATATAAAGCCCCGAAAATAATCATGGTAGCCCAGCCGAGTATCAGCAGATGCACCGTGCCGAGAATGCCTGGCGAAAGGCTTGTCATTGTCAAATCACCGGCTTCCGCAAAAAGCAAAAAGGCTACAACGAGAAAAGCGACGGCACTATATGCGTAATGCGGCAAAACCACCGAGGGCGAAGGAGCGTTTTTGGTACTTAATCCTGCTTGCATGTCTTTTTATTTACGAAAGATTATCAACTTCATATTGTCCGCGTCAACTTCCTTTGCAACGTAATCGAACTCACGTTGTTTAAGCTCGGGAAGAAGATATTGTGGCAGACGCTTATGATGAACAAACAAGGCATGACCTTCGGGCAAAGTTTCTATTGCTTCCAAAATCGACACCATGGGCATGGGCATTTCCAAATCCCTGACGTCCAACTCTGTAAGCTTGCCTTCAAACTTTTTCTCAAGCTCTTCGAAAGCAGGAGCTTCAGTGCTTTGAGCTTCATTTTCCGTTTCGCTTGCCTTGCCGCCGGCCACCTTATGCAGGTAGGTATGCACAACACCCTCTTCGGGTCTTTCGGTCTCGTACTCATAACCTTTGCCCTTTAAAATGTTCAGCAAAGGAATGGGTTCAAAAGTGTTGATAATTTTCAATGTTTCATCGTCGTCCATGGTCTTCAGCGTGTCCATGATAACGTTAAAAGGGTCAACGCCCGTTTCCAAAATAGGGCGTACATCCAAATCCACAATCTTCGTTTTCTCCATATTTATCTCTTGTTTATTATTTTCAAAATCATCGGTATCTTTCTCATAATCAACATCAAAGCCCACTTTCTCCAAAGCCGAAAGCAGCACCCTTGTACTTGTGCCGCCAACCTTGGCAGCAGCTTCCACGCTCACTCTCGAGGCAAGCAACTTCCTGAGAAAAGGATTTTTCAACTTTAAAAAATTCTTATTCACCGAAGCAATAACTTCAATGGCTTCAGGTTTGGCCTCTATTATCTTTGAAATTTTCGTGTTTTTATCTACTTTCATTTGATTCGGCTGTTTTAAACAGGCGGCAAAAATATTAAAAAAAGCATTTTCAACCTTGTTGGAACTCTTAAAAAGTCTTTATAAAACCCTAATTTAGAAAGAAATAGCCGTAACTAACTGATATAAAAGGTTATTTTTATTAATTCTAAATAACAAATACTACCTTGAGGTAGCAGAATATGTTGAAAAAAAATGTCGTCCGACAGTAATGGTTTAAAAAAAATAAACTATCGCCGAAAGATACGTTTTTGGTTTTTGCAGAGTTTTTTAAGAGACACTAAATACCGGGATTAAAAATCAAGAGGCAAAAATCCAATAAACGCCAACCACGACCGCAATGGTGCCGGCTGCAAAACGTATTCCCGTAAACAATTTACTTTCGTGGTTCA
>CAZPGC010000077.1:0-13051 GCA_964585875.1 uncultured Prolixibacteraceae bacterium
TTCATGAACTGTATCTACATTATTGATATTCAGCATTTCGCAAGCCTCGTACTTGACATTTTTTTATACCACTACGAAAAACATAGAGTTTTCTAAGAGACACTATCTAAGTATTCTTTTACATTTTGATTTTAACAAAGCCCCGATTCTTAAGCCGTTTCAAGCATTATTCCGTAACAACCAAATCTTTCATGCCCTAATATTGCCGGGCAAAGTTTGTCGGCAGGGTGCCGAATTAATACTGTTCAACCTGATAAAATTTGATGTACATTTGACTCCGCTATAAAACCTTTTTACTTTGAAAACCAAAACGCAAAAGGCTATTATCGCCGGCCTGATTTTGTTTTTCGTCGCCGGTCTGATTACCATATTCAACACCGTCAACAGTTTTGGCGGCGCCGACAATATTGCCCATTATTTCGGAGCCCGCTACGGGTGGGAATACCCCGAACTTTTGTTTAATCACTGGAATAAACCCGTGTTTACTATTCTGGCCTCTCCCTTTGCTCAAGCCGGCTTCGACGGCGTACGCGTTTTCAATCTGTTGCTGGGACTTTTGTCGGCCTTTTTAACATACAAAACCGCTGAAACACTGAAAATTAAGAATTCGGTTTTCGTTGTAGCCCTTACCCTTTTCACACCCCTATACTTTATCCTTATGTTTACCGGCCTGACGGAAATTTCCTTTTCTTTTTTTCTGATTTTGTCGATTTATCTTTTCTTCAAAGACAGGTTTTTGCTGTCGGCAATCGTGCTTTCCTTTTTGCCGATGATACGCAACGAAGGCATCATTTTTTTCCCTCTTTTCGCCTTGGCCTACGGTCTGAAAAAATCATACCTGTCGATACCTGCTCTTGCGAGCGGATTCCTTCTAATCAGCATACTCGGACTCCCCTTCCATAAAGATTTTTTCTGGCTGATAAGCGAGATGCCCTACGGCGACAGCTCCTCAATTTACGGCAGCGGCCCTTGGTGGCATTTTATTGCAAACAGCAGAGTTACAACTGGTTGGCCGGTGTTTGTTTTCTTCCTTTGGGGCTTTGGCCTTTCCCTAGTGCGCTATTTCAAAAAAGGCTTTTTGCACTTCGACCAAAATTTCTACATCCTTTTACTTGTCTTTCTGCCATTCAGCGGATTTGTAGCGGCACACAGCCTCGTTTGGTATCTCGGCACCGGCGGCAGCCTTGGTTTGTTGCGTGTCGTCGGCTCGGTGATTCCACTCGCCGCAATCGGCTCTCTCTACGGCTTCAACAACCTTATGGAAGTGGTAAATTTGAAAAGCGAAAGAGTTGTCGCAGCTCTGATGATTCTTGTTTCCGCTTTTATGTTTTTCAGCTCATACAAGATAAATAAGTGGGCTTTCCACCCCTCCGAAAGGGAAAAACTGATAGCCGAAGCCGCCACGTTTTTAAAAGAAAACAAGCTGACAGACAAGCATTTGGTTTATTATGATGTGAATTTGATTTACGATTTAAACATCGACCCCTACGGCGACAATGTCAGTTGGATGATTTCCGACAAAGAGACCCCATCGCTGCAATTTCCGCCGGGCACCGTCATTGTTTGGGATGCGCACTTCGGCAACAACGAGGGCCGTATGCCCCTGAAAAATCTTGAAAACGACCCATATTTGAAACTGATAAATGAGATAAAACCGCAAACTCCTTTCAAGACCCTCGGAGGTTACGATTATAAAATTTGCATTTTTCAAAAGAAAGAGAGGACGGGCAGTGGTTTTTTACGAAATTTTCTTTTGGATTTTAACGACAGGGAGAAAACCGAAAACGAAGATTCGCTGTGTTTTCCTGTTAATTCTTCTGTCG
Organism: uncultured Prolixibacteraceae bacterium; assembly: GCA_964585875.1. Taxonomy (GTDB): domain Bacteria; phylum Bacteroidota; class Bacteroidia; order Bacteroidales; family UBA1556; genus UBA6267. The sequence goes on from CAZPGC010000077.1 coordinate 1,824, forward strand.
TATATTCTCCCGGCGTGTCGGTTAACACGGCTTATGTTTGCGACAGCCTGACGAAGTTCGATATAGATTTTTCGGTTGATATAAAAGCCGAAAAAGACTTGAAGAACCTGATTGCGGTACTGAGTATCGACGGCAAACATCACGTATATAAAAGTTTTGCCGTTAAATATTCCGGCGATAATCGCCGGCACACAACGAAACACACTTTTAGAGATATTTTGATTTCACCCGACAATCTCGTTTTAAAAGTCTATTTGTGGAATAAGGGACGCAACACTTTTTTGATGGATAATTTCAGGGTTAGTTTAAAAAAAGCCGAGCCGTAAACCCGAAACATTTTATTCTTTACACAAACCGGTCAAGCACTCGCAAAACAGAGCTTAAATAGCTGTCTCCAAACATATTAAGGTGAACCATCAATGGGTAAAGGTTGCACAGGTCAAGGCGCTCTTGCCAATCGGCTTCCAAGGGATAGGCCGAGTGGTATGCCGAATAAAACTCGCTGTCGAAGCCACCGAAAAGCTTGGTCATGGCCAAGTCCATTTCGCGGTGCCCGTAATACACCGCCGGGTCGATAATGACGGGCTCTCCGCTGCTGCCAACCATATAATTGCCGCTCCACAAGTCGCCGTGTAACAAGGCCGGTTTTTCCTTGGGGAAAAGCTTGCCGATTTTTGAATAAAGACGGTCGAACTTGCGCACAATATCTTTATCGACACGATAAGCATCAAGCGCCATAGCCACCTGTATTTCAAGACGTTGTGTTACAAAAAATTCTTCCCACGTTTCAGCGGCTTGGTTGTGTTGGGGCAAATAACCTATGTAGTTGTCGTGGTCGAGACCGAAAAAGTCATTGGAGTGTTTATGAAGCTCTGCCAGCGAAGTGCCGAATTCGAACCAAAAACCCTGTTTTTGTCCGGCCGAAATAACGGCTTCCATCAGCAGAAAGCCCGTGCCCTTAATTTCATCGCTATGCAGAGCTTTGGGTACGGCGATTTCGCCGGCATCGGCAAGCAAACGAAGTCCTTTAAACTCTTTCTCAAACATTTGCGGGTATTTTTCGGCGTCATTCCATTTAACGAAAAAAGTTCCTTCGTTGGTCTTCAAAACAGCGGCATCGTTGATATCGCCGCCTGTGGCGCCACGCACGCTTTTTATTTGAAAATCAAGATAATCGTTGCTTGCGAAATACTCGTATATTCCTCTTTCGACTTCTTTGGGTAACATAATCCGGATTTTTAGTTTATTATTTCACAAAGATAGGAAATAATAGCCTGCGGCAAGGGCGAGAAAAAGCCATCCTTTTTTATTAGTATCTTTGCAAAAGCAAAACCTTGAAACAAGATAAAATCTTAAATTTTTAGCGTTATGGTAAAAACACTGCAATCTTTTAAAATAACAAAGTTTGTAAAAGAAGAGTCCCTGGGTGGCATTTTTTTGATTTTGTCAACAATAGCGGCTTTGATTTGGGCAAACTCGTCGGCTTACGAATCGTATCATCATTTTTGGCACGAGATAAAATTGAATATTGCGTTGGGAAATTTCACCCTCTCGGGCAATCTTCATCATTTTGTCAACGACGGGTTGATGACGATTTTCTTTTTCACCATCGGTCTTGAAATAAAGCGAGAAATGATAGGCGGTGAATTGACTTCTATGAAAAAAGCCTCGCTACCCATCGTAGCTGCTTTAGGCGGCATGATTGTTCCTGCGCTTATTTATGTGTCTATCAACGGTTTATCCGGCCCTTCGGCACACGGCTGGGGAATACCCATGGCCACCGATATAGCTTTCGCCTTGGGCATTTTGTCTTTGCTGGGCGACAGGGTGCCTCTTAATCTGAAAGTCTTTCTCACGGCTTTGGCCATCGCCGACGACCTTGGAGCTATTTTGGTGATAGCCATATTTTACACCGAGAATATCAACTTTGCCGAACTCATCAATGCGGCCATAGGTATTGCAGTGTTGGGCATAGCCAACATTTATGGCGTACGGCGCACTACCTTTTTTGCCTTTGTAGGCATTGTCGTTGTTTGGATTGCCTTTATTTTCAGCGGCGTTCATGCAACAATTGCCGGGGTGCTCATTGCTTTTACCATTCCCGCCCGTCCCAAGATATCGGAAGAAAGCTACCTCGAGCGCCTTTCGGCAAAACTGAATAAGTTTAAGGCCTATCGTCCCAACGACAACAAGCTGTTGACACAGGATCAGGCACACGTCATAGACGCCATTGAAAAACTTTCGAACGACGCTCACACACCTTTGCAAAAACTGGAACACAGCCTTCACCCGCTTGTTACTTATGTTATTTTACCGCTGTTTGCTTTGGCAAATGCGGGCGTGCATATCGAGGGCGATATTCTCTCGCTGCTTTTCCATCCCGTATCGCTCGGTATTATTGCCGGCCTTGTGCTTGGTAAAACTCTGGGCATCAGCCTTTTCACCGAATTTATGTTGCGCACAAAATTGGCTTCTCTTCCCGAAGGAGTCAACAAAAAACATATCATAGGGGCTTCAATGCTTGCCGGCATAGGGTTTACCATGTCCATATTCGTCAGCGACCTTGCTTTTGCCGATGCCCACTCTGTTCAAGTTGCCAAAATCGGAATTTTCACCGCCTCGCTTATAGCTGCCCTCGCCGGAGTTTTGATTCTTAGGAAAGGGTGAAAACGTAAGCCTCTACTTCTCATAAGCATGCATAGCTGTCACATATTCCAAAACTTTCGGTGTCAGCAGGTATTCAACGCTCTTTCCGGCTTTTATTTGCGAGCGAATGTAGGATGAGGATATCTGCATTAGCGGAGCGTCGAAAAATTTTACTTTGGGATGCTCGTCAAATTTTGTGGCTTTCACACCCGGACGCCGGTAAACGTAAATATCGTGATTTTCAATAATTTGCTTGTAATTTTTCCACTTATGAAAAGACAGCAAATTGTCCGATCCCATTATCAAAACAAACTCGTAATCGGAATATTTCTCTGCCAAAACCGCCAAAGTGTGTATGGTATATGAAGGCCTTTCCAAATGAAATTCCACATTGGAAGCCTTAAGTTTGGGATTGTCTTCCACGGCAATTTGCACCATATAAAACCTGTTTTTCTCGTCCAAAAGGCTATCTTTTTTCTTAAAGGGATTTTGAGGAGAAATGATAAACCAAAGCTCGTCGAGGTCGCTGTTTTCCACAAAAAAATTGGCAATTATCAGATGACCCACGTGCACCGGATTAAATGACCCGAAAAACAATCCCGCCTTCTTTCGTTTTGCCATGTTTATACATAATATTTCCGGCAAGCAAAATGATGCATTGCCAAGTTAGATGGTGCAAATTTAACAATAATAAATTGAGCAAAACAATTCAAGCGGAAAAGGTATTAACCGAAATATTTTTCAATAATCGCCGTAATTTCTTGAATCTTATAGGGTTTTGATATGTAGTCGTTCATTCCGCTGTCAAGGCATAGCTTTACGTCGTCCTCCAAGGCGTTGGCGGTCATGGCCACAATAATGACATCTTTGTCAAACTCCCTTATTTTTTTTGTCGCCGTAACGCCGTCCATTTCGGGCATCACCATATCCATAAAAATCAGGTCGTAATGCTTGTCTCTGTGCATCTTTACAGCCTGCTTGCCGTCTTCCGCCATTTCCGGCGCCTTCACCATGCCCGACAAAATAACACCGGCCACCTTTCGGTTTATCACATTGTCGTCAACCACCAATACATTAATGGCCGTTATTTTTGTTTTTTCTTTGCCTTTTTTGCTTTTGTTCTTTTCTTCGGCAAGACCGCAAACATCGTCAATTACAGTTATAAGCGACTGAAATTTAACGGGTTTGGTTATGGTGGCATTGAACAAACTTCTGATTCCTTCCTGATTTATTTCCCTGACAGCCAAAGACGACAGCAACACAATTTTTACATGCTCAAGTTGTTTTTCGGCTTTTATGGCTTGAGCAACCTGCACTCCGTCCATATGAGGCATCTGATAATCGAGTAGCAAAACATCGAAAGGCTTGCCGCTTTCCTCTGCCTGCAAAAGCAAGGGCAAAACATCCTCCGCTTTTTGCGAAAGATGAAAATCGAAATTTCCGAATTCCAAATATTTCGATAAAATTTTCAGGTTGGTGGGGTTGTCGTCAACACCGAGAATTCTTTGTTTGGAATGTTGTTTTTTGACCTTGTTTTCCGGTTGCTCGTCACAAATTCCGGTTTTTATATTAAAAAAGAATGTCGTCCCTTTTCCGAGCTCGCTTTCCACGCCAATATTTCCTCCCATTTGCTCAACCAACCTTTTTGAAATGGCGAGCCCCAAACCTGTTCCACCGTATTTGCGTGTTGTGGAGTTGTCGGCTTGGGTAAAAGATTTAAAAAGTTTCTTTTGGTTCTCAAGCGATATGCCAATGCCCGTATCGCGTACTTCAACTTTTATATTTGCCTGATTATCAGATATCGACAAGAGTTCCGCCCCGATATAAACCTCACCTTTACTGGTGAATTTTACCGCATTACCGGCCAAATTCAGTATTATTTGTTGAATACGCGTGGGGTCGCCTTTTAAGAACTCGGGTATTTTGGTGTCAACATAAGTTACAATCTCAATATTTTTCTCCACAGCCTTTGACAGCAGCAAGTTGGCCACATTCGATATTACATCTTCCAAGTTGAACCTTATGTATTCCAATTCTATTTTTCCGGCTTCTATCTTGCTGAAATCCAAAATATCGTTGATGATTTGCAAAAGTGCATCCGAAGAATTCAAGATTATATTCAAATATTCCTGCTGCTCCTCGTTAAGTTCGGTTTTTTTCAAAATATCGGCCATTCCGATGATGCCGTTGAGAGGAGTGCGTATTTCGTGCGACATATTTGCCAGAAAAATACTTTTGGCGCGGGTGCCTTCTTCGGCTTTCACAAGGGCTTCTTTGAGTTTTTCTTCGGTTTCATGCAGTTTTCGATTCGATTCCTGAAGCAAATTTTGAATAAGACCCCATTGTGATGTGGCCCCGCGAAGACGTTTCAACTCGTCTTCCAGTTCTTTTATTCTCTTTTCGCAATCCATAATTTTCTATAAATCAGGATAAATCAAATCCAGTCCGCACCTCAGCTCTTCGAGATATATCAAGGCTTCTTTCACGTTTTCTTTTCCTATAATTGCTCCGTGTTGAGGCATAACGGCGGAAATATCATAGTTGCGAAGTGCCCTTGCAAAGCCCTTGGCTGCCACGGACGAACTCATATAATCGAGATGGAAGAGATTGAGTTTCAGCTTGTGGTCTTCAAAATCGTCAACAATAAACTTGAAGTTTATGTCGATGGCGGCCCACACGTCGCCCGAAAACAAAAATCCGCTTTGAGGGTCATAGGTGGCAATAGCACCGGGGAAATGAAGAAAAGGGGCCTCGATAAATTGCAAGGTTTTACCCGATTTGAATTCATAACGATGCATATTGGCACTGCCGGCATCGTAAAACTCGTAATCCGAAATTCCGTAGTGAGGCAAAAGCACGTTGGTGCGCGCTGAAGTGATTACTTTGAAATGAGGAAAGGCCTTTACCCATTCGGCAATGGAGCCGCAAACATCGGGGTCCTGATGGCAGAAGATTCCTCCTGTAATTTTATCGGCATGACCCAAATCATCTATTCTTCCGAGAATTTCATCGAAGAAAGCTCTGTTTCCCGGGTCAACAATCAGGGCTTCTTCCCCGTCTCTTATTAAATAAATATTGGTGCGAAAAGCATCCGGAACGGCCATTCCAAGCCAGAAAACCTCGTAATCGCCCGATTGAAACAGTGGTTTTGGCGTGGAAAAATCCAAATCTTTTTGTAGGGAGGCAAGCTGTTTTAACATACGACTTGTTTTTAGGATTAGCTCCCAAATATACAACCTTTATATCAGGTAAATCAAGGCATTACGATATCGAAAAATCCGCTTTGAAAATTTATTATATTTGTGCATAAACCTCTTTTCTTTTCAGCTGCTTTTAACGGACGGAAAGAATCGTTGTCGAGCGTTTCCATTATATTGCTTATTATGAATGTTTTAGCTTTTGTAAAAAAGGAACTTTACAACTTTGCCGACTTGTTTTATCCTCGAATTTGCCTTGCTTGCGGCAGAAGTCTGCTGAAAGAAGAAGAGATTTTATGCAGCTACTGCGATTTACAGCTGCCCAAAACGGAATTTCACCTGTGGAAAAACAATCCTGTTTTCAGACTTTTCGACGGACGTGTAAAAATAGAATCGGCAGCTGTGCGCTATTTTTTCAAAAAGGGAGGCAATGTTCAAAATTTGTTGCACAATTTTAAATACCGCGGATACAAAGATATCGGTGTGAAAATAGGGGAAGACTATGGTCGAGAGCTGATGTTAAGCCCACTTTTCAAAGAAGCCGATTATATAATTCCCGTACCGCTTCATTATAAAAAGGAGAGGATGAGGGGCTTTAACCAAAGCGAGCGTTTTGCCTTCGGCCTCGGGCTGTCGATGAAAGCCAAATCGGAAGTCGGCAACCTTGTTAGAATAGTACACAGCAGCTCTCAAACAAAGAAATCAAGGTGGGAACGCTGGAAAAACGTAAATGCTGTTTTTGAACTAAAAAACCCCGAAAGGCTTAAAGACAAGCACATCCTTTTGGTTGACGATGTCATCACAACCGGCTCAACCTTAGAGGCTTGCATAAATGTAATCGGGCAGGTTGAGAATGTAAAAATAAGCGTGGCTGCCATTGCCAGTCCTACGGGAGTGTGATTTGTGGTAATGCTTCTTCTTTTTTGAGGGTTCCCGCGAGGACAAAAAAAAGCCCGAGAAATTATCTCTTAAATTTCTCGGGCTTCGGGTTTTATCAAAAAAGAATACCGTTTTTTAACGAAGGTCTTTTTTGCTGATTTCCAAGGTTTTGGAATCGTCGCTATTAACTTTTGCGCTTACCACAACTTCATGTTTTTTCTGTTGCGAAAGTACCGTTGCGTCGTCGGGAGTGTTCATCGAGGCCAATGAAGGAGCAAGAATCAACGAAACAACCGACATCAACTTGATAAGAATGTTAAGCGAAGGACCGGAAGTGTCTTTAAAGGGGTCACCTACGGTATCGCCTACCACGGCAGCTTTGTGAGCTTCAGAGCCTTTAACCAGCACCTCGCCGTTGATTTCTTCCTTGCCTTCTTCAATCATTTTCTTGGCATTATCCCATGCACCGCCGGCGTTGGACTGAAAAATGGCCATCATCACGCCGGTAACGGTTACGCCGGCCAAAAGTCCGCCAAGCATTTCGGCGCCGCCGAAAAATCCTATGAAAGGAGGTGTCAAAACGGCGATAAGACCGGGCAAAATCATCTTACGAATGGAGGCCGAGGTGGAGATGGCAACGCATTTTTCGTATTCCGCAGCTCCGTCGGCTTTCTCAAAAATCTCCATGTCTTCTTTGCTTGCCTTGCTGAGGTCGGAGTCGTATTTTTTCATAATTTCCAAAGCGTTTTTCAACACAGGAATTTCGTTAAACTGACGGCGCACCTCTTCAATCATAGCCATGGCGGCTTTTCCAACGGCACCCATTGCCAACGACGAAAAGAGGAAAGGTAACATGCCGCCCACCAGCAAACCTGCCATCACCAAAGGCGAAGCTATGTTTATGCTGTCTATTCTTGCTTGCTGCATAAAGGCTGAGAAAAGAGCCAAGGCTGTCAGTGCTGCCGAGGCAATTGCAAAGCCTTTTCCTATGGCGGCGGTGGTGTTACCCACTGCGTCGAGTTTGTCGGTACGTTGGCGCACTTCTTTGGGCAGCTCGGCCATCTCGGCAATACCGCCGGCATTGTCGCTGATGGGGCCGTAAGCGTCAACGGAAAGTTGTATTCCCAAATTCGACAACATACCCACGGCGGCTATGGCAATGCCGTAGAGACCGGCAGTGTAATAGGCTCCGATAATGGCAATGGCGATAAAAATAATAGGCAAGGCCGTGGACATCATTCCTACTCCCAAGCCTGCAATTATATTGGTGGCAGGGCCCGTAACCGACTGACGTACAATGGAGCGAACAGGTTTAGTGCCCGTGCCTGTGTAATATTCCGTAATTTTTCCCACCGCCAAACCGGCAACAAGACCGAATACCGTGGCGATAAAAATACCAAACGAAGTGTAATCGCTTCCGTTTACCGACCATGATGAGGGCAGCAACCAATTGATTATAAAATAAGTAGCTACTATCATCAGCCCTGACGACAGAAACTCACCGGTATTTAAGGCCCTTTGCGGATGTCCTCCGTCTTTGACTTTTACAAAGAAAGTTCCTATTATGGACATGAAAATTCCGGTTGCCGCCAAAACAAGAGGCAGGAGAATAGGTCCTAATTTGAAGGCCGAAAAAGCGTCGAGCGAAACAAAGGAAACGCCAAGCACCATGGTTGCAACGATTGAGCCCACATACGACTCGAAAAGGTCGGCGCCCATACCTGCTACGTCACCCACGTTATCGCCTACGTTGTCGGCGATGGTGGCGGGATTTAGAGGGTGGTCTTCCGGAATACCGGCTTCAACCTTACCCACAAGGTCGGCTCCCACATCGGCAGCCTTGGTGTAAATTCCGCCGCCCACACGGGCAAAAAGAGCTATGGAAGAAGCTCCCAGCGAGAATCCCGACAACACATTGAGAATGGTTTCCATACCCCAGTCGGCACCAATGCTGTTGTAAAAAAGAAACAAGCCTCCGAGACCCAAAACACCGAGTCCCACAACGCCCATTCCCATAACGCTGCCTCCCGAGAAAGCCACCGTAAGAGCTTTATTAAGAGATGTTTGTGCGGCATTGGTGGTGCGCACGTTTGCCTTTGTTGCTATACGCATACCTATAAAACCCGCCAAACCGGAAGAAAAAGCTCCCACGATAAACGACACCGCCACGTAAAAATTAGATGTGGCTTCGTTTTCGCCTTTGAAAACCAATAAAATAGCAACGGCAACAACAAAAATAGCCAATACTTTGTATTCGGCTTTTAAAAAGGCCATCGCTCCGTCCGCAATATTCTTGGCAATACGAGCCATTTTATCGGACCCTACTTCCTGCTTTGTTACCCACGCTGATTTATACCACGTGAAAAGCAGTCCTACAATTCCTACTAAAGGTAAAATGTAAATAAGACTTTCCATTATTAAGATTTTGATTGTTTAGTGTAACTAACTGTTTGATGTCTGCAAAAATAGAAATTAATCCTAATCTCCGCAGTTTTTGTTTTCTTTTATTTGTTGGAAAAAAACATGTAAAATTTCGAAAAATCCCCTTAACTTCCTTTTTAAAAAAGGGGACTTAGATGAGGCAAATCATTTGGAAATTTCCGCCAAGGGAGAAAAACAGTACAAATTCGGAAAATAAGTGCTATTTGTCTGTCTATAATGTTCAATAACTTCGTTACGCTCATGCTGAAAACAAACACTTCACGAGCCTCGAACTCAAACATTTCGTGTATAGACCCGACATTTTCTAAAAATAAAAACAGGTAAAATACCTATTGAAATGGAAAATATGCGGAGTTTCCCGCCGGGCTTGTTGGTGTATTTTTGTGAGTGCAATTATTCGATATGTTCTTTAACTTTTTGTTCCTAAGTGCTAAACCGACTCCAATCGGACCTCCCCTTATAAGTTTGTTTCTTGTTTAATCATAATGTTTGTCAGTCAGCACATATCGAAGAAGCTAATTAATAAAATTAGAGTTAGGAGTGCATTAATCAGCCCTTTACCTCCCCGGTCGAGGGCTTTTTTTTTGCCCGTGAGAGAAGAAAGGACATTCCACTAAAAGACGGCGCGGTGAAAATGCGCGCGGCAGGAATGGCAGTGGCGGCGGACTCCCAAATAATAAGGGCTCTAACGAACATAAAAAAACCGGAACATGTGATTGTGTTCCGGTTTTTTCGTTGTAGATGCAGCAGTTTCTAACTGTCCAAGACGGCTGCAATGCCGGGGAGGGTTTTGCCTTCGATATATTCGAGCATGGCGCCGCCGCCCGTGGAGACGTAGGACATCATATCGGCGAGGGAGTATTTGTTGATGGCTGCCACCGAGTCGCCGCCGCCGATGGCTGAATATCCGCCGGCGTTGGTCATTGAAGCCACGGCTACGGCTATGGCTTTGGTGCCCTTTTGGTAGCTGCTCATTTCGAAGACACCCATGGGGCCGTTCCACAGCACCATCGACGAGTCGAGTATGGTCTTGGTGGCTTTGGCAATGCTTTGCGGGCCTATATCCAAGCCCATCCAACCTTCGGGGATGTTGCCTGAGCTTATGATTTTCTTGTTGGCGTCGTCGGCAAATTTGTCGGCAGCCACCACGTCGGTAGGAAGAATGACGTTTACTCCGCGACGAATCATCTCGAGGAGTGTCTCGCGGGCTTCTTCCACCTTGTCTTCTTCGAAGAGCGAGCTGCCGATGTTGCCGCCGAGGGCTTTTACGAAAGTGAAGACCATACCGCCACCGATTATCATATTGTCAACCTTATCGATAAGATTGCGGATGATGTCGATTTTGGTGGACACTTTGGCTCCTCCGATAATGGCAGTGTAGGGATGCTCGTCGCTGTTGAGCACTTTCTCGAGGTTTACAACCTCGTTTTCCATCAGGAACCCGAAGGCTTTGGCGTCGGGAAAATGTTTTGCCAGTACGGTGGTGGAAACATGGGCGCGATGTGCGGTGCCAAAGGCATCATTAACATAAAAGTCGCCAAGTGAAGCAAGTTTTTCGGCAAAAGCCTCATCGCCTTTTTCTTCACCCTCGTAAAAACGGATGTTTTCGAGCAGGAGCACTTCTCCGTCTTTCATTGTTTCGATGACTTTACGGGTGTTGTCGCCAATGAGCTCGGGAAAGAAAAACACTTGTTTACCAAGCAGTTGCGACAGCTTGTCGGCCACCGGTTTCAGCGATAAATCGGGATTAACCTTTCCTTTAGGCCTGCCGAGATGCGACATCAGAACGAGTTTGCCTCCGTCGTCGAGAATTTTACGCACCGAAGGCAGAGACATGCGAATGCGAGTGTCGTCGGTAACGTTTTTAGCGGCATCGAGGGGCACGTTGTAGTCAACCCTCATAAGGACGGTTTTTCCTTTAAAATCTATATTTGATATTGTTTTCATGTGTTTATCTTTTGTGATGAATTGTTATTTGCGAGGGTAAAAATACAAGTTTTAAGGGTAGGTCCGGTAAAGTTTTCGGGTTTTTCGGCATATAATACAATGCAAGAAAAAGCCGGG
>CAZPGC010000078.1:0-13035 GCA_964585875.1 uncultured Prolixibacteraceae bacterium
AAAAAAAGCCCGTGAAATTTTTCGCGGGCTTTTTTGGTTCTTTTATTAAGAGACCGGATTTTTACAAAACCTTCAATACATCATCGTAATCGGGTTCGTCCACAATCTCGGGAACTTGCTGAGTGTAAATCACTTTACCCTCTTCGTCGATTACCACAACGGCACGGCTTTCGAGAGCTGCCAAGGGGCCGTCGATAATTTCTACTCCGTAATCTTTTCCGAACTTGCCTGTGCGGAAATCCGAAAGCGTATGAACTTTGTCGAGACCTTCGGCGCCGCAAAAACGAGCTTGGGCAAAGGGTAAATCTTTGGAGATGCAAAGCACCGTTGTGTTTTCCAACTTGGAAGCCTCCGCATTAAATCTGCGAACCGAAGCCGCACAGGTGGGAGTATCTAAGCTGGGGAAAATGTTAAGCACAAGCTTTTGTCCTTTGTAATCTGCCATGGTTTTCACCGATAAGTCGTTTGCTACGAGTTGAAAATCAGGCGCTTTGCTGCCTACTTCCGGAAGATTGCCTATTGTGTTGATTTTGTTTCCTTTGAGTGTTATTTCTGCCATAATTGATAAAATTTTCTAATTGTTAAACTGCGGCAAAAATATAGTTTCCTTTGATTTGAGCTTGTTAAAAAAAGGTAAAATATCAGGATTTCCGTTTCGCTTTGGTTTGAATGTTTTAAGCCGGTTTGTTTATAGGATTTTCATTTGGTAATGAAAAAACAAATTTGTTTTCTGAGAGCCACTATTTAAAATCATTCTGAATTACCCTAAGAGCTGTTGCGTTAAGAAAACTTTTATAAATTTACGCATTCAAATACCTTAATAGCATTTCGCACGGAAACAATCTTATAATTAATTCATATAAAACGCTATGAATCAGAATAATAAAACGCAAAAAACTTCAAGAAGAGGCTTTTTGAAAAAGTTTGGCGTAACGCTCGGTGCCGCAGGTGTGGTTAGCACCTTAGGGGTTTTAAGCTCCTGCACGAGCAACGACGCCGGTAAAAAATTCAGATTTTTAAACGCTCAAGGGGAGTGGGAAGAAGTGGATGTTTCGAAAATGGAACTCCATCTCGACGAACTTCAGAAACGAGGCCGCGAAGGTCTGCCGGGCAAAAAATTCGTCATGGTCATCGACTTGGCCAAGTGTCAGAATGCACGGGAATGTATGAAGGCTTGTCAGAAGGCTCACCACCTCAAGCCCGAGCAGCATCACATCAACGTGTTGCAGATGGAAAACGACGAACGCACAGGGCACTATTTTATGCCCAAGCCTTGTCAGCATTGCGACAACCCGCCTTGTACCAAGGTTTGTCCCGTTGACGCCACTTTCAAACGTCAGGACGGCATTGTGCTTATCAACAACGAGAGGTGTATCGGCTGCCGCTTCTGCATTGCCGCATGTCCTTACTCGGCAAGGGTCTTCAACTGGTCGGAGCCCAAATATTTCGAGGGCGACGACAACAGAATTTACGATGTCGAGCTTAACGTGCCGCAGAAAAAAGGAACGATTACCAAATGTTTGTTCAGTGCCGACAGGTTACGTATCGGCAAGCTGCCATACTGCGTATCTGCCTGTCCCAACGGCACTTATTGGTTTGGTGATGCCAACGAAGATGTGGTTACCAATGGCACCTCCAAAGAAAGCACGCGCTTGAGCACTCTGCTCGAAGAAAAAGGCGCTTACACTCTGATGCCGGAGCTTGGCACCAAGCCCTCGGTTTATTATCTGCCTCCCAAAGACAGATTGGTCAAATATCATTACGACGGCGTGAACTATCTCGGAGAAAAAGAGGTATCACCCGAAAGTTAAGCTTAATTTGTTGAAAATCATTATAATATAAAGATATGTCAGAGATTAAAAATCAAGATGAGAAGGCCGTTTTCGACAAGGTCCGGGAGGATTTGTTAAGGCCTGTAAAAACCAAATACTGGGGCTATAATGCCTGGGTTATCGGTTTGATTGTTTTTATTGCCATAGCTCTGTGGGCTTACACCATACAGCTGAGGGAAGGACTGGGCGTTACGGCCATGCGCGACTATGTGTCGTGGGGTCTTTACATCGCCTCTTTCGTTTTCTTTGTGGCGGTGGCTCTTGTGGGCATGCTTATTTCGGCAGTGGTGGGCCTCATCGGCCAAAAGTGGATTATCCCCGTAGGTCGCATCGCCGAGATGATAGCCTTGGCCTTCGTAATGATGGCCGGCATCGTCATCGTTGTCGATATGGGACGCCCCGACAGGCTGCTGAATGTATTCCTGCATTTCAGATTTCAGTCGCCTATCTTCTGGGATGTGACGGTGGTAACAACCTATGTGGCAATAAGTTTCCTTTTGCTTTTCCTGCCCTTGCTACCTGATTTGGGCATTATGCGAAACCACCTTAAAGGTGATATCCCCAAGTGGAAATGGAATCTTTACAACATTTTGTCGCTCGGTTGGGTGGGCACACCCAATCAATATAAAATATTGCATCGAACCATCCGCGTGTTGCTTATTCTCATTGTGCCCGTTGCTCTTTCAATTCACACGGTTACATCGTGGCTGTCGGCTCTCACCTTGCGTGCCGGTTGGGATTCCACCATTTTCGGACCCTACTATGTCACCGGCGCCTTTGTAGCAGGTGCGGGCGCCGTGTTGGTAGCCATGTATTTCATAAGAAAGGGTTACGGCCTCGAAGAATACATTACCGAATATCATTTCGATAAAATGGGAAAACTGATGGTATTGGTATCCTTGGTTTATCTTTATTTCAACCTCAACGAATTTCTCGTGCCGGGTTACAAAATGAAAGCCGCCGACGCCCACCATCTTCATACGCTCTTTACAGGCAGCTATTCCACCATGTTTTGGTTGACTCAAATATTCGGGCTCGTTTTGCCCATAATCCTTGGATTATTTAAAAAGATGAGAAAACCTTTCCCCATGATGCTCATAGGTATCGCTTTGGTTGTGGGAGCTTGGTTTAAACGCGTTATCATCATCATTCCCACGCTGATACACGCTTTTCTCCCCATTCAAAATGTTCCCAAGGAGTTTCATGAATACAACCCCACGGGCATTGAAATCACCATTACGCTGGGCGTTATTGCCGTGGCCGTGCTTATCGTTACCATCCTTGCCAAACTCTTCCCCGTTATGCCTATCTGGGAAGTGGCACACGAAAAAGGTGTGGACATTGAAAAGGATTTATAAACCTCGAAAACACATTGATTATGAAGAATATATATAAAATCTTAGGTTTGGTGAGCATACTGCTGCTGACTTACGGCGGTGTAAAAGCTCAGGAAGATTGGGGCATCTCCGCCGAGCAAAAAGCCAAAACCCTCGGCGTACCGTACAACGATGCCAACGTTGAAGCGGGGCAAGACCTTTTCAAGGCAAAATCATGCAGTGCTTGTCACTCGGTGATGAGCTCCGTGCCCGAAAACAAACGCAAATTGCCTTTGGCTCCCAACTTGGGTGCCCTCGACATTCAAAAGGCAAACAGCGACGGCGAATTTTTCGGCAAGATTCACAAAGGACGCGGCGGGATGCCTCCCTTTGCCAACCTTTCCGATGACGAAACATGGAAGATAATTTGCTACATACGAAGCTTTTACCCCGATTATAAGCCGCCGGCCGGTGCGGCTCAAAGTGCTGCGGCTCCCGAAGAGAAATTCGAGGGGACAATAAAGAACGTAGAGTTGTCTTTCGACAAAAACGGCAAAAAAGGCGTCGTTAAAGTCACAGGCACGGATGAGCAAGGCAATAGCGTTGCCGCCGCTAATGTGAAGGTTACCTTATTATTAAAAAGGTATTTCGGTAAATTGGAACTCGGCTCGGCCAAAACCGGTGCCGACGGTACGGCACAAATAGAAGTGCCCGCCGACATTCCCGCCGACACTACCGGCACCATTATTTTGATGGCAGCTGCAAAAGGATTCCCCGATACCGTTTCCACTCAAGCCCAATTCGGAGAAAAGCTCGTGTGGAAAAATCCGCTTGACGGAAACCATATGTGGGCCGTTAGTGCCAAAGCCCCTTTGTGGCTGAAAATCACCTACTTGTCGGTGGTTATTGGCGTATGGCTGACCATTCTTTGGGCTGTATTTCAATTGGTTAGAATTTATTCGCTACGAGAAAGATAAAAGCTTAATTGGATTTTTTAGCAAAAAGCAGTTGCGCGAGCAGCTGCTTTTTTTATTTCGCATGGCGACATAAAACGGGGCACAAATTTTATTAAGGTTTAATAAAACGATGTGTTGTTAAAATCTCTGTTCAAGTTATTAACGCTTTTATATCTTTGCCCCATAAATTAAAGCTTTGAAATCACGCGCAAAACATATTTTATTTTCGTTGGTAACACTTGTGTTTCTGTGCTCTTCCGATGTGCCGGACGGTATGAGTAACTGGGAGGAAATAAAGGACAAAGACGGCCTGAAAGTTTTTTCGCGCAGCAATCCCAAATCGAATATCAACGAAGTTAAGGTGATTACCACCATGAATGCATCCCTGTCCGCCTTGGTTTACATGGTGAAAAGGGTTGAAAAACAGCCCGATTGGGCATACTCGACGGCAAAGGCCTATGTGGTGAGGGTGTATAACAACTTTCACTGGGTTACCTACACTCTTTCCGACGTGCCGTGGCCTCTTTCCGACCGCGATTGCGTAACGGATGTGAAAATGGTTCAACATCCCGACTCGTCAATAACCATAAGCTCCGTTTCGATTGACAGCCTTGTTGATGAGGTTGACGGCGTTGTACGACTTCCCATGGTGAAAGCAACATGGACTTTCATACCCATGGAAAAACGAAAGACAAAGGTTGTTTTTCAAATTTTGGTAAAATTGGGAGGAATGGTGCCCGCATGGATTGCCAATTTATTTATCGAGGATGGCCCTTTTACTACGGTAAAAAATTTCAGAGCGGAAGTCCAAAAAGAATATTACAAAAGCATACATTATGATTTTATAAAGGAAAAGAACAGGTGAGGGGATGAGCGCAAAAAACAAATATCATTTCTGGAGAGTCTTCGATATTTCGGCAGCCCATTTTGTTCACGACATCTATTCTTCTTTTCTTACGCCCTTGTTGCCGCTGCTTATTAAAAAACTGGAAATCAATTACGTACTAGCCGGTTCGCTTTCTCTTTTCGGCAGGTTGCCTTCGCTGTTAAATCCTTTCATAGGCTTGCTTGCCGATAAAACCATGCTGCGCCGATTTATTATTCTAACCCCCGCAATCACCGCTACCGCCATGAGTCTGATAGGCCTTGTGAGCACTTACGCTCAGCTTGTTGCCTTGCTTTTGATAATGGGTTTCAGCGCTGCCTTTTTCCACGTGCCGGGGCCGGTGCTCATACGCAAAGTGTCGGGAGACAGCAAGGGTAGGGGTATGAGTTATTATGCCGTTGCAGGCGAGTTGGCACGCTCCTTGGGCCCAAATTTGGTGGTGGCCGCAGTGTCGTGGTGGGGCCTTGAAGGAATATGGCGTCTGATGCCCGTGGGCTGGTCGGCAACCTTGATTCTATATTTCCGTTTGCGGAAGTTACAAAGTTTCGATATGAAACCCGCACGGAAAAAAGCTCCCATGAGCAAGGCTTCGAAAAAAGCTCTAGCCCTGTTTTTTATGATTATCACGGGCTATATCCTGGGACGAGGTTTGATTCGTTCTTTGTTGATTACCTTTTTACCTGTTTATTTTAACTCATTGGGCGACACGCTATGGAAAGGCACCATAGTGCTTTCGCTCGTGGAGTTTGCCGGAGCGGCAGGCACCTTCGCCGCAGGCAGCTATTCTGACAAGATAGGCCGCAAGAAAACATTGATAATCATTGCTTTGGCTATGCCTTTGCTTTTGCTTTTGTTTAACCTTACCTCCGGTCTTATATCCATAATTTTCCTTGTAATAGCAGGATTTTTTATGCTGGGGTCGGCACCGGTTTTGCTGGCTTTGGTGCACGATTTTAAATCCGACAGGCCATCATTTATCAACAGCATATACATGGCGCTGAGCTTTGTTTTCGGTGCCGGCTCTACGGTGCTCATCGGAAAACTTGCCGACATATACGGCCTCGAAAACTTGTTCGCTTACTCTCCGCTCTTGGCCTTAACCACCATCCCTTTTGCTTTTTTGATGCCTGAGTTTGATTAATCTATGGAAATTAGAGGCTTGCGAAATGCTGAATATCAATAAGTAAATGTTTGATTTCAGCATGAGCGTAACGAAGTAATCGGACATTATAGACAGACATTAAATAACACTTTTTAACTACTTTTTTTCTTTATTCCATTTCGGTATATGAATACTTATTTTTAATTTTTGTATTTTTGCCGCCCAATTTATAATGAATCTAAATTAAGATAAGATGTTTAACGAATATAGTCCATTGAAACACAAGATTTTCCGTATAATCGACAACAACGGAAAAGTGAAAAATAAGAAGTGGATGCCGCAAGTTGGCGAGGACGAAATAAAGAAAGCATATAAGGAAATGCTTTTTGCCCGCACTGCCGACTTGATGACGGTAAATTACCAACGACAGGGGAGAATCTACACCTATCCGCCGAACTATGGTCAAGAGGCCATTTCGGGAGCCGTTGCACACGTGATGCGCGACGACGACTGGGTTGTCCCGGCTTTTCGCGAGCTCGGCACATGGTTGGCAAAGGGCGTTTCTTTGAAAGAAGTTTTCCTCTATTACATGGGTAATGAAGACGCTTCGAGGTTCGAAAAAGCAAAAAACATATTGCCTGTTTCGGTGCCGATAGCATCGCAACTGCCTCATGCCGTGGGGATTGGATACGAAATAAAATATCACGGCAAAAAACAAACGGTCTTCACCTTTGTGGGTGACGGCGGCACATCGGAGGGCGATTTTCACGAAGCTGTCAACTTTGCCGGCACCTGGAAAGTTCCCGTTATTTTCATTGTTCAAAATAACCAATACGGCATTTCCACACCAACGCGGGTGCAAACAGCCTCCGACAGCATAGCCATAAAATCAACGGCTTACGGTGTTGCGGGCATTCAAGTTGACGGAAACGACTTTTTCGCCATGCTTGCAGCGGTGAAAAAGGCGCGTGATTATGCCGCTGAAGGAAAGGGTGCCGTATTGATAGAGGCCGTAACCTACCGCAAGGGAGCTCACACCACCTCCGACGACCCGACCAAATATCGTACTAAGGAGGAAGAGGAAAAGTGGGATAAAACCGACCCCTTGAAGAGACTCAAAGCATATATGACAGATGTGGGTATTTTCGATTTCGACGAGGAAAAACTCATTGAAGATTATAAGAAAGAAATAGACCGTCAATTTATAGAGGCGGAAAACCATGGGGAATATCCGGTTTCCGATGTTTTTGATTATCAATACGTTGAGAAACCGCAAGACCTGAAAGAGCAGCAGCGCGAATATGAAAAATTTCTGAAAAGAAAAGCCGTTGCCCATAAGTAATTCCTTTTGTTTAAAACAGAAAAAAAGAAATTCCATGAAAATAATGAACCTTGTCAATGCCATTAACGACGCATTGGACATAAAACTTAAAGAAGATAAAAACATAATTGTTTACGGACAAGATGTGGGAGTGGAAGGCGGTGTTTTCCGCGTTACCGAAGGCTTGCAGAAAAAGTATGGAGCTGAAAGGGTATTTGACGCTCCTTTGGCAGAGTCGGGTATAGCCGGCACGGCTGTGGGCATGGCTGCCGCGGGCTTGCGTCCCGTTATCGAGATGCAATTCTCGGGTTTTGTCTATCCCGCTTTCAACCAGATAGTTTCACACGTTGCCCGCATGCACAACCGTTCGCGCGGCCGCTATAAAATGGCCATGGTGATACGCATGCCTTACGGTGGAGGTATCAACGCCTTGGAGCATCACAGCGAGAGCTACGAAGGCGGCTTTGCTCATGTACCGGGGCTCAAGGTTGTAATTCCTTCGACACCCCACGATGCAAAGGGCCTGTTGATAAGCGCCATAGAATCCGACGACCCCGTAATTTATATGGAGCCCAAAAGGATTTACCGCGCCATAAAACAGGAGGTTTCCGAAGAGAAATTCAAAATTCCCATTGGCAAAGCTGCTGTCATTCAGCCCGGCACGGATGTTACGGTAGTGGCTTACGGCGCTATGATACGAGAGGTGCAAAAGGCAGCCGTTTTGGCTAAAAAAGCCGGCATCTCGGTGGAGATAATAGATTTAAGAACTATTTATCCTGTTGACAGAGAGACGATTATCAATTCTGTCAAGAAAACCGGAAGGATTGTAACGGTAACTGAAGCCGTTAAATCATTCGGCCCTGCAGCCGAGATAAACCAAATAGCCACCGAAGAAGCTTTTCTTCATCTCGAAGCACCGCCGGCACGCGTTACCGGTTTCGACACCATAGTGCCCTTGCCCAAAGGCGAACACCATTTTATGGTTAATGCCGACAAGATTTTTTATGAAATTGAAAAAACAGTAAAATTCTAAATCATGAGATATATTTTCAAATTTCCGGATATAGGCGAAGGACTCGACGAAGGCACCATCGTGGAATGGCAAGTGAAGAAAGGACAGAGTGTCAAGGTCGGCGATCCTTTGGTGACGATGGAAACGGATAAGGTTGTAACTGACATACCCTCGCCCAAAGAAGGAGTTATCGCCGAGACTTTCGGCAAAGTGGGAGAGACCATCAACGTGGGCGATGCCCTTGTTGAGATTGAAATCGAAGGCGTAGAGGGCGAAGCGGCGGTAGAAGAGGCTTCCACCGTCGATTTCGTTGAAGAAGAAGGCGCCGGAGTGGTAGGTACGCTCGAAGTTGCGAGCAACTCGGCCGTGCTGTCGGCCTCCACCGAAGGAGTTGCCGCCGAGGCAACGGAGGAGAAAGCCCTTCGCAAAAAAGCCTTGGCTACGCCTGTGGCAAGGGCTATGGCCAAAGACCTTGGGGTGGATATCAACAAAGTGAAGGGCACGGGTCCCGCGGGACGTGTGATGAAAGAGGACATACTCAACTACGCACAAAGCGCAAAATCGCCGGCCGCGCAGCACGGCACAAGCGCCGTAGAAAGCTCGCAAGAGACTATGCCAGTGGAAGTTGAGACCATGAGCCAGATTCGCAAAACCATCGCCAAGAATATGATTCTCAGCAAACACAACGCTGCTCACATGACCATTTTCGAGGAGGTGGAAATAAGCGAATTGGATCGCATTCGCCGCAAGTTTAAGGACGACTTTGCAGCACGAGGCTCTAAGCTTACCTACCTTGCCTTTGTGGTGAAAGCCACTGCTCTGGCGCTGAAAAAATTCCCGTCGTTGAATGCCGAAATGGATATGGACAAGGGTGTGATGATTTACAAAAAATACTACAACATAGGCATTGCCGTTGACACCGAGAAGGGCCTTGTTGTGCCCGTGATACGTCATGCCGACAAGCTTTCCATCTTCGAGATTTCGGAACAGATTGCCTCCTTCTCCGAGAAAGCCCGTTCGGGCAGCCTAACCATGGACGATATGAAAGACGGCACTTTCACCATCACGAGCTATGGCAATATCGGCGGCAAATTCGCCGTGCCGGTCATCAATTATCCTCAGGCCGGCATCCTCGGCGTGGGACGCATTTCCAAGCAGCCCGTTGTACTTGACGATCAGTTGGCAGTAGGCCTTGTGTTGCCGCTCTCTCTTTCCGTTGATCATCGCATTGCCGACGGCGGCGAAACGGCACGATTCCTAAATCAAATAATGGACTATCTGGCAGAGCCGGTAAGTCTTGTTATGGGTTAGATTTTTTTTAACGAAAAATAAAGATATTATGTACGATTTAATTATAATAGGCTCGGGTCCTGCAGGTTACGTTTCGGCCATAAGAGCCGGGCAATTGGGTTTGAAGACCGCGATTATTGAAAAAAATGTCATAGGCGGAATGTGTCTAAACTGGGGTTGTATTCCCTCGAAGGCCATAATGGAGAGTGCCAAACTTTATCAGCGTATCAGCAAAGATGCGGCGCGTTTCGGCGTGGAAGGCATCGATAAAAAAGCTCTGACTTTCAACTGGAACAAGGCAGTGAAACGTTCCGACGGCATCGTGAAAAAGCTGACCACGGGAGTGTCTTTTCTGCTGAAGAAAAACGGTGTGGAGATTATCGAAGGAGTGGCGGAGATAGTCTCGGCTGATAAAGTCAGCGTTAACAATCGCACACTTGAAACCAAGAATATAATGATAGCCACAGGCAGCAAGTCGCCCGGCATAGAAAACGATGTGGAGGGCTTGGTCATAGAGCCCAAGGAGCTTTTTAAAGAAAGGGAACTACCTCAAAACATAGTGGTTACCGGCGAGACACCTGTAGCCATAGAGTTGGCTCAGGCCTTTCGCATGACGGGGAGAAACGTTACGCTTTTGGTTCCCGGCGATTCGGTGCTTCCATTTGCCGACAAATTCATTGTTGACACTATTTTGGCAAAGTTGAAAAAAGACCGTATAAAGGTGGCTTACAACAAACCCTTGCTTTCGACAAAGGGCATTTATTCCGATGGAAAAATCACCATCGACGGCGAAGAATTTGCCTGCGACGTGATTGTAAACGCTACGCGAAGGAAAGCAATACTGCCGCCTTCGCGAATAGATTTTGCCACCGATGAAAACGGCTATCTTTCTGTGGATGAGAACATGCAGACTTCGGTTGAAGGTGTTTATGCCGTAGGTGATGTCAACGGTTTGAGTTATTACGCACACATCGGCTCGGCGGAAGGCATGCACGTGGTAAATCATATCAAGGGTATAAAACAAAAACTCGATTTGAAGAAATATCCGATGAATATGTACACTGTGCCCGAGGCTGCACAGATAGGTTTCACCGAAGAGGAAGCCAAAGCGGAAGGCTACGACTACAAAGTCAGCGAATTTCCCATGTCGGCCAACGGAAAGGCGCTCACCGAGGGCCAGCTTGAAGGTTTTGTGAGAATAATTTCCGACAAGAAATATGGAGAAGTGCTTGGTGTTCAAATCGTTGCCTCAAATGCTACGGATATGATTGCCGAGGCAGCCGCTTATATGGAATTGGAAGCCACGGTTTACGACGTGGCTCAAACCGTGCATGCCCACCCCACCATTTCGGAGGTGTTTATGGAAGCAGGCTTTGAAGCTGTCGATAAGGCTATTCATAAATAGTGGCTATAAGAAAACGCCAATTACTTCGTTACGCTCATGCTGAAATCAAACATTTACAATGTAGATACAGTTCATGAACTGTATCTACATATTGATATTCAGCATTTCGCAAGCCTGGTCCTCTCCGTTTTTTATAAGCCACTACGAAAAATATATAGTTTTCTAAGAGACACTACTAATTAATGTCTTTCCCCAAACAAAGCGAAGCTATTTTTGTTTCGGGTTTTTCTCCTTGGCAAGAACACGTTTCAGCAAAATGCTGTAAATAGGTTTATTACCCATAAATGCCGTAAAGACCGAGGCTACTACCGTTGTAATTATCAGAGGCAGAATAAGTTCGAAGTTTGATGTCATTTCCACGGCAAGCACAAGGCCTGTGAGCGGGGCGCGTACCGTTGACGAAAAAATTGCCGCCATGCCTGCCACGGCAAAAATTGCCGGATGGCTGACAAGCTCAGGGAAAAATGATTGCATTTCGATGCCGAAAAACATTCCGAAGATGATGCCGAGGGTAAGCATGGGAATAAAAATTCCTCCGGGCACGCCTATGCTGTAACTGAAAACGGATAAAATAAACCTGATGAAAAGCAATAAGAGCAGGAATGGTATTGTGTAGGAAAAACTCAGCACTTTATAAATGGTTTCATATCCGCCGCCAATCATTTCGGGAGCCACAATGCCGAGAATGGCCACTATCAAGCCGACGGTGATGCCTGTTACCCAAGCCGGCAGCTGCGATAAAAAGGAAAAAATATCCATGGAGAATATCAACAACCTGTTGAACACCCATCCGAAAACGCTGAAAAGCAGCCCCAAAAGGGCAAAAAGCCAAAGCGATGACAAATTGTTGAAATGGAAAACGAGCATTTCTATTACGGGCTTCGACTCATAAAGACTTCTTACAACGATATCGGCGGTGCCTGCTCCAACCATTATTGCCGCTACCGAATAAAAAGAGAATTTAAAGTGCTCGTGCATTTCTTCGATGACGAAAACGATGCCTGCAAAAGGAGCGTTGAAAGCTCCGGCAAGGCCGGCGGCAGCACCTGCCGAGACCAAGGGGTTGTTTTCCATATCTTTCTGTCCCAAAAGGTCTTTCACCATTTTGCCTATGTTGGCTCCTATTTGAATGGTAGGGCCTTCACGTCCGAGCAGCAGACCGCTGCCGAGAGAAAATAAGGAGGCTAAAAATTTTACCGGCAGCACCTTTTTCCATCGCATGGGGCGAATTTCGTCAAGGGCACCTTCTATCTCGTGCACACCGCTGCCCGAAGCCTCGGGAGCGAATTTTCTTACCAAAATCAAAGCTATGGTTATGCCCAAAGATGAATAAATAACCGGCCAAATCCACTCTTTAATTCCGGAATGCACTGCCGCCGCGAAAATGCTTTCCCTGTATTTTTCAACAAAATTGAGTGCTATTCTGAAAAAAGCGCTCGCCAAACCCGAGAGGGCGCCAATTATCAAGGCGTAAAAAAGCAAGCGGAAATTCCTGCTGTCGGGTCTTATTATGCTACCGTTTTTATGTCGTACGTTATGGTATTTCATTGCTTCCCAATTTCATAAAACGAAAATTGCTTTCTTAATCCGGCTTCAAGTATGCTTGCTGCCGTTGTTGCTAAAAAATAGCGACCTCGAAAGCTTGTATTTCGCTTATTTGCAGTTAATTAAAAAACACAAGGCCAAAATACAAATAAAAAAACCAAAGATACTATTTTTTCGATGCTCATTTCTTAAACCCTCACAAGATGAAAATAAAAAAAACCGCAGATTAGTTTGAAGTGAGGACAGAGGTCGTTTTTACTGCTTATCGGTACCTTTTGTTTTGCCAAAGCTTTATTAAACTTTCCAAAGGGCAGCCTAACTATATTTTGATAAATTTACGAACACTTCTGCCCGATGAATTATTCATTAT
>CAZPGC010000079.1:0-12981 GCA_964585875.1 uncultured Prolixibacteraceae bacterium
CACACGCTCTTTTCAGACCTTCAAGCGCTTACAAAAAGTAGTACGCTTGGGGTTTTAGCTTAAAATATGTAAATATGTCTCTTGCAGCCAATAAACGCCGATGCCGGCAAAGTAACCTAAAGCTGCCAACCAAGATATTTTTTTGGCATACCAAAGGAAATCTATTTTTTCGAGACCCATGGCGGCAACACCTGCTGCAGAGCCTATTATGAGAATCGAACCACCCGTTCCGGCAGTATATGCCAGCAGCTCCCAGAATAAACCGTCGGCGGCGAGATGCCCTGTCGCTTCAATGGGATACATACCCATGGCGGAGGCAGTCAGCGGCACATTGTCCACAATGGATGAAAGAAGACCGATGGCAGCATCAATCACGTAGTAGTTGGTGTTGGTAACACGGTCGAGCCAGTGTGCCATCAGGTCGAGGTGACCGGCTGTTTCCAGAGCAGCCACGGCCATCAGAATACCAAGGAAGAAGAAAATAGTCGGGATATCAACTTTTTGCAATATTGTGATAACCGAATATTTACCGCGACGTTCTTCGGGTTTTCTCCTGACAATTATCTCCGTGGTTATCCAAACTATTCCCAAAGAAAAGAGCATACCCACGTAAGGGGGCAGATGCGTTAAAGTTTTCAAAACAGGCACAAAAAGAAGCCCCGCAATACCGAGCACAAGCATAAAAACCTGTTCGTTTCTTGTGGTGATGTCTTCGTGATGTTCGGCACTGAGTTGAGGACGCTCAATGGTTGCACCTTTGAGCATAAAGCCAACGGCTATCAACGGAACAATCAACGAAAAAATTGAGGGCAACAACACACCCATGATGATTTTCACGGTTGTAACATTGCCGTTTATCCACAGCATAATGGTTGTAACGTCGCCGATGGGAGACCATGCCCCTCCGGCATTTGCCGCTATCACAATAACCGATGCGAAAAACCATCGCAGTTTTTGGTCGCCCACAAGCTTACGCAGCAAAGCCACCATCACAATTGTTGTGGTAAGGTTATCGAGCAAAGCCGACATGAAAAAAGTAAGAATGGAGAGTATCCAGATGAGCTTGACGGGGCTTGTGGTGGTGATTTTATCGGTAATAACCTGAAAACCCTGATAACGGTCGATGGTTTCTACAATGGTCATTGCGCCGAGCAAAAAGAATAGAATTTGACTGATGTCGTTGAGGTGTTCGCCGAGAGCAAACTTCACAAATTCCATATAATGGCCGTGGTCGGGGTTGTTCACAGCCATGCTTGTGGTTTCTTCCCACAGATTTTTTATGTGCTCCTCACCCATTGCCGGCGAGATTAAATTCATAACATCTTTGGCTACTGCCTTCACCGATTCGAAGGCGGGACTAAAGCCCAAAGACAATATCCGTTCGTTGAAAACGGCAAAAATAATCCACAGCAACATTCCCATAAATACTGCCGTCGGTGCTTTGTTTACTTTCAAAGGATGTTCAAGAGCAATTGCCGTATATCCCAATACGAAAATTACGACCATTAGTATAAAAATATCCATATCTACTTGATTTTTAACTTATTATGATTATGTTTGAAAAATT
This sequence comes from uncultured Prolixibacteraceae bacterium, assembly GCA_964585875.1. Lineage (GTDB taxonomy): Bacteria > Bacteroidota > Bacteroidia > Bacteroidales > UBA1556 > UBA6267. The sequence continues at coordinate 1,568 of CAZPGC010000079.1, forward strand.
GAAAGTGCAAATATATAAATCTTAGGTTTTGAGAAATTATTTTTATGATTTTGTTTTTAAAGCCCGGCATGCAACGAATGAAAAACGATGCTTTTAAAAAACAACATTTTTTAATCTGACAAAAGATGATGCGTTTGTTAATTGTTTTAATATCAACGCCATACAAAGTCCCGCCACAAAGTTCACAAATTTCAAAAGAAAACATTAATTTTACTCTTGCGGGATATTTATTTTTTTAAACATTAAAAAAAACAAATGCTATATAAAAAGGTGTCCTTTATCAACAAACTTGCGAATATAAATCGACAAACAATGTGAAAACACGCGAGGGGGATTTATTCTTCAATAGCTTTTTGTTGTTTCTCCAATTGGCTTTTAGACACCACGGGTATTCCCAAAGAAATCATAAACACCGAATTATGAGCCGTGTATTTATCTTTGAATACTTTTCCAAAGCCGTAGTAATATTTCAAACCGAGCCTCATGGAGCTTTGTTTTTTGCGGGGGTTGAGGTAAAATTCCAAAGTGGAAGAAATTCCGTAATCGAATTTGTTTATTTCTTCTCCCATACGATTTTTCAGTTTTAAAGTCGCATCATCCAATGTTTTACCCGACAAGTAAAGGTTTGTGCTGTAGGCCAGCGAAAGTTGGGGGCCAAGGCCCAAGCCGAAATATTTAGTTTCGTATTTTATAAAAACCGGCAGCGAGAAACTTGTGCCTTCAATATAAATGTTGGGGTCTTTGATAAGGCTGTCGGGCGGCGTGTCGAAAGCGAAATAGGAATTCAGATTATTGGCGCCGGTAGGACTCTTAAATACAAATTCGGGCTGCAAAGACCAGTGTTCGTTGAGCTGAATATCGGTAAAACCACCTAAGGCCCAGGTAAATAAATTTTTGCTTTCGTCGAAACCGGTGTAGTTGACCGAAGCCAAAGAAACGTTTATTCCGCTTTGGATGCGATCGTTTGAAAGCTTGTCGCCGAAAATCAAAATCCACATCACCTGACTCTTTGCCGCAAGAGTCAACGCCATTAAACAGGCAAGTAAAAATCCCTTTAACCTCATAATAATCAACAATTTAAATCTTAATTCCTATAACGAGCACGTCGTCAAGCTGTTCGTGCTCTCCTTTCCATTCTTCAAAAATCTTATTGAGCATCTCACGCTGCTCTTGCATGGGATAAGAACAAATTTTCAAGAATGTTTCCTTAAAACGTTTTTTCATAAACTTTTTGCCCTTGGGACCACCGAATTGGTCGGCAAAGCCATCCGAAAAAATGTAAAGCTTATCATCTTTTTGCAGCTGTATCTCACGGCTCGAAAATTCGAGCATTTGCTCGTGCAAGGCCACGGGCATTTTGTCGCCACGTATTTCCGTCAACTCGCCGTCGCGAACCAAAAACAGGGGATTGTTGGCGCCGGCAAAAAGTATTTTCCCTGTTTTGTAATTCAGGTTTATCACGGCTATATCCATGCCGTCGCGCAGCGGGTTATCGAAACGCTGCTTCAGCGAGTCAATGATTTTTTTTCGGAGAATATCCAAAATCGTCCCCGGGTCGGTTATACCATCACCAAGTATGATGTCGTTGAGGAAGGTAACACCGAGCATACTCATAAAAGCACCCGGCACACCGTGACCCGTGCAGTCGGCGGCAATAATTATGATTTCGTCGCCCACTTTGTTTTCCCAATAAAAATCGCCGCTGACAATATCTCTCGGTTTGAAGAGAATGAAAAAGTTCTCGAGCACACTTTTAAAGAGCTCAATATCAGGGAGTATGGCGCGCTGTATGCGTTTGGCGTAAACGATGCTGTCGGTGATATGTTTCTTCTGAGCCGCTATCAAATCGCGCTGCTCGCGAGCTATGTCGCGCTGTTTTTTTATCTCCTCATTTTGTTCGGAAATAAGGCGGTTTTTCTCTTCCAAAGCTATGTTTGCCTGTTTCTTTATTTTATACGACCTGTAAATAAAATATCCCATTCCGGCAAGCAACAATATGAATATCAATGATATATACAACACAAGCTGCTGCTGTTCTATCTTGGCCAACTGCTGATTTATCATGGCCCTTTGGTCTTCAATGCGCTTTTGTCCGGCTTCGATATCGGCCTTTTGCTTTTGCAGCACTGCCATTTGCTTGTTCATCTGTTGCCTTTGCTTGTCGAGCACAAGCTGCTGACTGTCGAGTTTGGCCTGCTGTACTTTCATCTTGCGTTTTTGCAGCGCCAAAATACGGTAACTTTTATCGAGTTCGGCTTGCTTTTGTTCTATCTCTTTCGACAGTTTCCGCATCAAAGCCAGCTGTTTTTCTATTTTCTCGCTTTGCTTTTTTATGGTGGCAAGCTGTTGCTCTATTTCCTTTTTCTGCTTGGCAATCTGTTTTTTCTGCGAAGTGACAACACGTTTTTCCTTAGCCAATTCCACAACCGATTTTTCGTAAAGCGTTTCCCAATCGGCTGAAGATTTCACCCCCGAAATAACAAAGAGCTCCATGGCTTTCAATCCGGCGGCTTTCATCTTGGCCTCGTTAACCTCGTATCGCTTCCGGCCGTGGAGTACTATGAAGTTTATCATCGACATATGATAAGGATAGCCCTCGGTAATCATCAAAATCGGCTTGCCCCCAATCATCTCAAAAACCTTATCGATGTCGAAACCGTCGGATTTTTTAAAGAAAATCAAATCAATGTTTTTGATATCTTCCTCTTTCTCAAAGCGTTTCACCCTGATTTTCTTACCTTTTAAAGTGTCTCTTTTCTGTGCCAGCAGTTTCATTTGATGAAACAAGAGGGTATCGCCGTCGAGAATGCCCACACGAAAGTTGAAAGGGTCGTCGGTCTCGGGCCAAGTTATGTATTTCGAGATATCGAGAATATAAACAGCCCTCGATTTGTTATCGAATTTGGGTTGAGAGAATCCCGCCGCGATTACAAAAAAGAATAAGGCCGAAAGGATTAGTCTTTTTTTCATACCGGTTTTATGAAACTAATTTCTAAAATAATACTTATAGATAAGGGTATGGTCGGAAAGCGGGTCGTTCGGGTATTCGACACGAGTGGATATCAACAAGCCGGTAGAGTCGTATTTGTTTGATTTTCTGATTTTTCCAAAGGCATCATAGGAAGAGAATTTAGTAACCCTGCCTTCTTTATCGTAGAAATAAGTTTGAACGGCGGTAATTTGATTTTCGCCGCTAAAGGTTGTCTTTTGAATCAACCTGTCGTAAAAATCATATTGATAATTTATTTTAAGATTACTGATTTTACCGTCTTCGTTTATCTCCACAAGCTCTTGAGCCACAAGCTTTTGATTGTTTATAACATAGTGCGACTTTTTGGAATATTTACCGTCGGCACTTTCAATCACAAGCTCTTTTATGTTTCTGCTGTTGTCAAAAGTGTATTTATATGCGAAGCTGCCTTTGGGCAAGCCGTCTTCACAGGCTTGAAAACAAGTCCTGCGGGCAGAGTCGGGCAACTCTCTTTTGCTGTAATAAAATTCCGTTACATAACGCGGTTTTCCGTTTATCGATTTCGTTTCTTTTAACAGCTCTCGTCCGTTGTCGCTATAGCTCCTTTCTATCAAAACTTCGGCACCGGCCTGTGTTGTTTCTTCTATTTTCACCGCATTACCAAAAGTATCGTAATAAACTGTTTTACCGACTTTTGCGGCTGCCGTATCACCTTTGTAAACGCGGTAATATTCCACCTTTTCGATATTGCGCGAGGCATATTTTTCTTTTTTCTTAATGGCTGCAAGCTCGGCTTTGGAGTAATTCAAATCCTTTTGCATAGCCATCACCAAAGGCACTTGTTTGGCCCCGGGATATTTGTTGATAAACTCTTTATAAGCCTCGGCGGTGTTAGCTTTCTTAGCCTCAATAAAAGCAAGCGAGTCCCTTATCTCCGAAAGCTCGGCAGCATAGGGCGATTCGGGGAATTTTTTTAAAAACTTATTATAAACCGACACGGTATTCAGTTGCTTGGCTTGAATATAATTCATCTGCATCTGTTTGATTTTCAGCTCTTCGGCCTGCTTTGTGTCGGGATATTTTTGTATAAAACGCTCAAAGGCGTCGTCGGTTCCCGTTACCAACACAAGCTCGTATTCTTTTTGAATAATCTTGCTCTTGGCGTCAACATTTTGAGGAGCATCCGGATATTTTGCAACAAAAGCTTTGTAGGCATCCAATGTGTTTTCCTTAAGCACTTGCTCATAGGCTAAGGAGTAAATTTTTTGGCGGGCGGCGGCAAGCTCTTCGGCTGCGGGAAATTTTTTAATAAAATCCTCATAGGCGTTTATGGTGTTAAATTCCGCAGCCCTTTTAAAGGACTGAGACGCGTATATTTTTTGAGCCTCGGAGTAATAAGCAGAGCCTTTGGCTTCCTTCAAAAAATTTTCGGTTTCAACAATGTTGCCGGCTGTTTTAATTTTCTCGAAAAGGGCCTTATCTATTGTTTTTTTCAATTTGGCAACGTCGGCGGCTCCCGAGAAATAGGATGACAATTTTTTCAGCAAAGAAGGGTCAACCGCCGAAAATTGCTTTTGGGCTTTTGTTATTGCATCAAAAGCTTTGTAAAGGTCCATTGCCCTGTATTTGGGATTCGAAAACAAAGTAGCCAACCCGTATTGGGCAACGGGCGCCATAGCGGGATTTTTGGCAGCGTCGTCGAATATGACTTTTGCCCTGTCGAAATCACCGGCGCTTAGATATTTAAACGCTTTTTTAAGGTTTTGCGCCTGCGAAGGCATTACAAAAAGCAAAAGGACGAAAATTAATTTTAGTGATTTCATAACTCAGGTTTTAATTGATACCGCTTGCAAAGATAATCAATAACCCGCTCGTTTTGACACTAATCGCCGGAGAAAACCTTAGGTAGTTTATTATTTTGAGATAATGTTATCGATAATGTAGGCGGCAATTTGGACAGCATTGGTGGCCGCACCTTTTCTCAGGTTATCCGACACCACCCACATATTCAAGCTGTTGGGCTCCGACTCGTCAACCCTAAGCCTGCCCACAAACACCTTGTCGTTTCCCTCGGCATAATAAGGCATGGGATAAATGTTGTCCCAAGGCTCGTCGTGTAACTCTACACCGGGAGTGTTTCTTATGAGGCGGCGGATGTCTTTAAGGTTAAACTCCTTTTTCAATCTTACGTTTATCGATTCGGAATGACCTCCTTTTACAGGCACTCGCACCACCGTTGCCGTGATTTTTATCTCGCTGTCGTCCAGTATTTTGCGCGTTTCGTTTACGAGTTTCATTTCTTCGGTAGTGTATCCGTTTTTGAGAAACTCGCCGCCGTGAGGCAAGAGGTTGAGGTCGATACGGTGCGGGTAGGCTCTCCTGCCGTGTTTGCCTTCCCTTTCGTTCATCAGCTGTTCAAGGGCTTTCTTTCCCGAGCCCGTAACCGATTGATATGTGGAAATCACAAGGCGCTCTATGCCGTAGTTTCTTTTCAAAGGCCACAGAGCCAAAACCATTTGTATGGTCGAGCAGTTGGGATTTGAAATAATTTTTGTATCGGCATTTATGATGTGGGCATTGATTTCGGGCACTACCAAAGGCACGTCATCAATCATGCGCCACGCAGAGGAATTATCAATCACAAAACAGCCTTTGTCGGCAAAGCGCGGAGCATAAGTGCGCGAAACATCGGCACCGGCGCTGAAAATAGCAAGGTCGGGTTTTCTTGCCAAAGCATCGTCAACACTTGTAACCTTAAGGCTTTTTCCTTTGAAATTCAGTTCTTTCCCCACCGAGGCCGCCGAAGCCGCAACGAGCAACTCATCGGGCATTATATTCCTCTCTTCCAGCACTTTAAGAATAACACGTCCCACAAGGCCGGTGGCACCTACAACAGCTATTTTCATCGATATGTGTTTTGTATTGATTTTAAATATTGCCTGCAAAAATAGAATTAATCTTTTAACCGTTACACTTTTAACTAATGTCAATGTCCCTTAGAAAACTATTTGTAGGGGCAAATACGTAAAGGCGACAGAAATTTCGGAGCCGACGGCTACGGATAAAACACCATTTGTTTTTAACCTTATATCCGATATACTAAGGAAATTTCTACTATATTTGCCACATAAAATTAAATCTTAATGAAGGGATTTTTCGACACGACTTTGGTGAATTTTCACAACGTGGACATAACGGTTTTCGACCTTGTTAAAATAGCCGTTATCATTTTATTGGCTTATATTTTTCTGTTTGGCTTAAAAAAATTACTGAAATACGAATCCAAAAAAAGAAACTTGGATTTGGGCGATGTTTATTCCGTTTATCAAATCGCCAAATACTTCATTATTATCCTTTTGATAATAATGATTTTGAACACCATAGGAATAAGCACAACAATTTTGCTGACGAGTTCCGCCGCTTTGTTGGTGGGTGTGGGTATGGGCATGCAAAATATCTTTAAGGATTTTATGTCGGGTATTCTGCTGCTATTCAGCAAAATAATAAAGGTAAACGATATTGTTCAGGTGGGCGACATGCTGGGGAAAGTCTTGGAAATAAATTTGCGAACCACCAAAATCATCACACGCGACGACGTGAATATCCTTGTTCCCAATTCAAAATTTGTGGAAGAAAACGTCACCAATTGGACGCTGGACTTCCGGCATATCAGGCTAAAATTGGAAGTGGGAGTGGCCTACGGCAGCGACACTTCATTGGTGAAAAACCTGCTTTTGGAAATAGCCGAAAAACATCATGATATATTACCCGAGCCCGCACCTTTCGTAAGGTTTACCGATTTTGCCGACAGCTCGCTCAATTTCCAATTGATTTTTTGGACATCTAATGTTTTCGGCATGGAGAATGTAAAAAGCGAATTGCGCTTTATGATTGACAAAGCATTTAGAGACAACAACATAACCATTCCTTTCCCTCAGCGGACGGTATGGATAAACAAAGACGATAGCGATGAGAAAGACAATTAAAGGCGATATCACAAAGTTGCACGTTGACGCCATAGTTAATGCCGCCAATACCACCCTGCTTGGCGGAGGCGGCGTTGACGGAGCCATTCATAGGGCAGCCGGCCCGGCTTTACTTGAAGAATGTCGCTCCCTGAACGGATGCCGAACAGGAGAAGCAAAGATTACCAAAGGCTATAATCTGCCTGCCAAATACGTCATTCACGCCGTAGGCCCCGTTTATCGCGACGGCAAACACAACGAGGCCGAATTGCTTGCCTCGGCTTACAGGTCTTCACTACGTTTGGCGGTGGAAAACGGCTGCAAATCCATAGCCTTTCCCAATATCTCCACCGGCGTTTATAATTTCCCCAAACGCGAGGCCGCCGAAATAGCAATAGGCACTTGCCAGGATTTTTTGGACAATTACGACGGTGAATTGCAAATTATTTTTGTATGTTACGACGACACTAACTACATAATATACAAGGAGATATGCCCAACCTTTAATCGCTGATTTATTTTCCGTGCAATTTGTCTAAATTGATTAACTAAACAGTTTAGAAAATTACTACTTTTGCATTCTCGCAATCTCGTTTGATTGCCGAAAGGTTTTTTAATTTAATTCTATACAAAATGAAAAAGGTTTCGCTAAAAGATGTTGCAAACAGCCTCGGTGTATCGCAAACACTCGTGTCTTTTGTGATAAACGGAAAAGCTAAGGAAAAAGGTATCAGCAACTCAACAGCTGAAATGGTGATGGCCAAAGTGAAGGAGATGAACTACCGTCCCAACAGTTTTGCGCGAATTCTACGCACCGGAATATCAAAAACCATAGGCGTTGTGGTTGCCGACATTTCCAACCCTTTCTATGCCCGCATAGGCAGAAACATTGAAGATTATATTGCACGTTTCGGATACAAGGTGCTGTTTTGTTCCACCGACGAAAACGCCGATAAGGAAAAAGAGCATATTCAAATGCTTGTCGAGCGCGGAATAGACGGGATAATACTTGCCCCCACGAGAGAATATTCAGCGGAAGTTGAGCAGGAATTGTTGGATTTGGAAATACCCGTGGTCTTAATCGACAGATACTATCCCGGGTCGGATTTCAACTATGTTACCATAGATAACTATGACATAACCAAGGAGATAACCCGGTATTTGATTGAAAACGGTCATACCCGAACAGGCTATCTTTCTCTTGTGCCCGACACCACCACAACAATGAAAAATCGTTGGGAAGGTTTTTTGAGTGTTTATAAAGATAAAGGTCTTAAATACGATTTGGACCTTAAGACCGATTTTGAGTTGAGAAAACTCGAAGAGCAAATACCTTCTCGAATCGACTCCTTGTTGAAAAAAGGCGTTACTGCCATGATTTCCACAAACAATAAAATTACCATAGCAGCCATCTACTACATGCAACAAAAAGGAGTAAAAATCCCCGACGATATTTCGTTAATCTCCTTCGATTATCTCGACGCCTTTAAAATACTTTCGCCGCCGCTCAGCAATGTACGTTTGTTTGCCGAGGATATCGGCGACAATGCCGCCGCAATGATTATGGATAAAATTCGCAATCCCAAGAAATCGTTGACAAACGTGAGTCTAAAGGCAGAATTTTATCACGGAAAATCCGTAAAAAAAATAAAGTGAGAAAGCATGAAGTTTATAATCATCAACGGGCCAAATTTGAACCTTCTCGGCAAGAGGGAAACCGGCATTTACGGAAAGCGTGATTTCGAGGGTTTTCTTGCGGAATTACGCAAGGAATTTCCCTCTCATCAAATAGAATATTACCGGTCGAATATCGAGGGTGAGATTATAGACATGCTACACAACACGGGTTTTGATTTCGACGGAATCATCTTAAACGCAGGGGCTTACACACACACCTCCGTTGCTATCGCCGATGCGGTGGCAGCCATCGACACCCCCGTGGTGGAGGTGCATATCTCCAATATTTTTGCGCGCGAAGACTACCGGCACGTTTCCTTTTTTGGCTCAAAATGCAAGGGCAGCATCAGCGGCTTCGGCCTCGATAGCTACCGGCTTGCACTGCTGTCGTTTCTCAGTGAGGGATAAACTGCTTTCCGTGTTATAGGATGGCTGACAAAGCCCTAAAGTTTTTGTAAAAAAAAGCTTCCGTTTTCTTATTTTTGTGCAATAATCCGCGAAACCTTGTGCCGTATGCACATAGCGCTTCGCCTTAAAATTCCGCTATTATGAAAAAATTGTTTGTTTTGTTTATGCTTGCTTCCGTAGTAGGTTTTGTTTCCTGTAAAAAAGATGATAACACGGGCGACGACAACAACGGCGTTGACACCTCCAAAAAAGAAAAATTGTTGACCCAAGTGAAAATGACCACGCCATTGTCGGCAAAGGTTATTGACGCGAGTTACAACGATGCACTTAATCTCGACAAGGTAAAATCAAGCTCCGACGGCAGCATAGTGTCGGTTAAAAAATACAATTACAACGGCAGCCTTTTGGTCGATTGCAAATGGTATAGCGACGAAGCCATGACCAACCAAATAGGCAGCAACAGCTATACTTTTAACGCATCGGGACAGCTGACAAAAATGATTGAAATTGACGGCGCCGACACCATAACTTACACGGTATCATGGAATTCGGGCAAAATTTCGGAATATACCGCCATAAACGCTTCGGCTCCCTTTACCGACACGCGTCATGTTTTCGAATGGACCGGCGACAATGTTACAAAAGAAACCCTTTACGAGCGCGACAGCACGGGCAATTTCGTTTCGGCGGGATACAATATCTTCACCCTCGACGACAAAATAAATCCATACACCATTAAATATATCCCCGAGCTCGAAGACGTGTCTTTCTTCAATAAAAACAATATTCTGAAAATCGAGAATTTCGACCCTTCGGGAAACCCCATTGCCATAACGACCTTCACTTACGTTTATGATGACAAAGGATACCCCGTAACAGGAACCTTCGATTACGGTTACATCTCGGGGCAATACGAATTCAAATACGGAGAATTTTCAAAACAATAAGGCACTTTCCGCTTTACGAAAACAAAGCTGTAACAGGTTGATTTATAGCTATGCGTCGAGCTCCCGAACCTTATAAACCTTGTCGTTTCTACGAAGCACGCTTTTTGTTTTAAGAGAGAAAACATCGCCCTTTTTTACTTGCTCGACGGGGTCGAGTTCGAGTCTCATCTCCTCGACGCGGTCTTCGTAAACACCCGTGGTGGGACCTATTACGTAAATCTCATCACCTTTGGCAAGTTCATGTGTCTCCATTTTAATTTCGGCCACGCCTATTTTTTTAAAGAAATTGGTAACCTTACCCACATAGATTTTTTTCTTGGTGGCACGGTTGCCGTATTCTTTTGTCCATTCGCCGAGTTTGCGACCAAGATAGTAACCGTCCCAAAAGCCTCGGTTGTAAACCGAGCCGAGTTCACGATTCCATTTTTCAAGGTTTTCTTGCGTGTAATTTCCATCAAACCAAGCGTTAACGGCTTTGCGATAGGTGGCGGTAACCTTTTTTACATATTCGGGATTTCGTCCGCGTCCTTCTATTTTAAGCACTCGCACGCCTGCATCGAGTATTCTATCCAAAAAGTCAACGGTTTTAAGGTCTTCGGGCGACATGATATACTCGTTGTCAACCTTCATCTCAAGGCCGCCGTCTTTGTCGGTAACGCGGTAAGGCCGGCGACAAGGTTGCAGACAGGCGCCGCGATTGGCCGAAGAGTTAAGCAAGTCGAGGCTGAGGTAGCATTTTCCGGAAACGGCCATACACAGAGCGCCGTGGGCAAAAAGTTCGATGCGGACACGCTCTCCTTTGGGCCCTCTGATATCTTCTCTTTCGATGGCTTGGGTGATGGCTTTCACCTGAGTTAGATTGAGCTCGCGCGCCGTTACCATCACATCGGCATAGCGGGAGAAAAACTTTACGGCCTCGATATTAGTAACGTTGCTCTGGGTGGAGATATGCACCTCAACACCCTGAGAATGTGCGTATTGTATTACGGAGAAGTCGGAAGCTATCACGGCGGTTATGCCGTTTTTTTTGGCGGCGTCAACCACACGACGCATATCGTCGAGTTCGCTGTCGTAAACCACGGTGTTTAGCGTGATGTAGGTCTTAACCCCACGCTCGTTGCACATACGCGCTATGTTTTCGAGGTCGTCGAGAGTGAAGTTTTTCGATGATTTGGAGCGCATATTAAGATTGCCCACCCCGAAATATACCGAGTCGGCACCACCCTGGAAGGCGGCGGCAAGCATCTCGTATGAGCCTACCGGCGACATTATCTCTATATCTTTGGCTGTCATTGATTTAATAATTTTCGGGCGGCAAAAGTAGGAAAATTAATAGGATAAAATGAGTTTTAAATGTTTGGGGTATGGATACTTTTGTCTTTGAACTTTTTCCTTTGAACTTATTTGGGGAACACGGATGCTGAAAGCATGCTGACAACCTCGGGT
>CAZPGC010000080.1:0-12785 GCA_964585875.1 uncultured Prolixibacteraceae bacterium
CCCTTTCCTTTAAAATCATCTTCCGTTTCCTGAATAACAATCTTGGCAAAAACACCCGGCATGCTGTCAATCATCCAATATTTAATCTTAAAATCGTCATAAAATCCTTCCACCACAGTGCATTGGTAAGTTCCGGCGGGCACCTTCACCCTTTGTTTACCGCTTACCTTGAACAAGTCAAGCTCTTTCATGGGGAAAAACCGGTTGTATTTGTCGCTGTTTTTATTTTTTTCATCAAAAAACACCGTGTCTCCGTTATCTGCTTTCAGGATACGAAAAACCACATTGGACTCGTCTTTGTTGACGGTAACATGCTGAATTAAAGAGCTTTTCATAAAGACGTTTATGGAATTAAGCAGGGTATTTTCAGTGTAAACCACAGTGCTTATGCTGTCTAAAAATTCCAACTCGTAATAAGAGTCTTGCCAAGGTAATTTGTTTTCGTCTTGTTCTTCCGCAAAGTCTTTTTTCGTAAAGGTCAATATTTCTTTTTCCGCGGCGGTATCCACTTTGACGGCGCTTGTTTTTTTCCCCTTATTAAGCAAAGTCAACTCTTTGTTTTTCAGGTTTATAACAGTGTTGTTTCCTTTAATGAAGGCGCGGGAACTCAGAATATAAAGCGACCTGCCTTTTTTATCAAAAATCCACTCTCCCTTTGTTTGTTCGGAAAAACCTTCTCCTTTCTTTAAAATGAGCAAATTATCCGGAAGGCCGAATTTCATATAAACCTTATTACCCTGTTCGTCACTTGTCAACCACACTCCTTCGAGTCCCGATTTGGCATTTGCTTTTCCGGCTTTTTTCATATCCAATCTTTGATAAAAAAGACGTGCCTTATCTTTTAGCGCAATCATCTCCCGCGAATCGATTTTTTCGACGCTCATTTTGCCGTCAAGTTTTTTATCCATAGGAGAATGCACGGTAATCATCTTGGCACCGGCATCGTAAGAGTACGTCCCTGCCTCAATACCCATCATAATCATTTTGCCGTCTGCCGTGAAAGTAACTTTAATGCCCGGTTCGGCAACTGTTTCGCCGTTTATCATCACCTTGGTAAATATCCAATCGCCTTCGATTTGAGCATTTAATATCATCGAAAAAAGCAGGCCTGCAATAAAAAAGAAAATCTTCATAATCAGTTTGTCTTTGGTTGTTAATTACTTGTATTTAAAAAGAAAGTAGCCCTTTCCTTAAAATTTATTATTTATGTGAGCCTGCGTTATTTAAAAAAAAGATGTTTTTTTCAATGAATGAACAAAGGGCTGTTGAAATAATAAAGCGGCAAAGGTATGGTAAACTTGTTTTGCTAAAACATAGGTATTTTACCTGTATTCGGGTAAAAACAAAATGCTTCGTAAAATATTTTAATAAATTTTATATCTTTGCATATTGACAGCAGTTAGTCACTAAGCGTAAATGATGAACCTACGGAAATATTATATAGTCTTGATGTTATGCCTCGCTTTGCCTGTGGGCAATGTAAAAGCCACTAATTCAACCCATTTATATGAAAGTTGGGCTTTTGGATTACATTTCGGAGGCACCTCTTTTTTCGGTGATTTGGCCGACTATTCCGGAGGACTTAACAACACTCCTTTCAGCAAATATTTTTACAAAGATATGAAGACCATGGGCGGAATAACGCTCGAAAAATGGTTCGGTCCCTATTTTGCCGCCCGCGGTTTTATGGGTTATGGCAATTTGCAGGGCACCAAAGAGACCTCCGACGCTTGGTTCGAGGCTCACATTTTCAATTATAACCTTCAGGCTCTTGTCGATCTCACTAACCTGTTTTTCGGTATGGACCGTCGCAGAATAGTGGGAGTGTATTTTTATACGGGAATAGGCTTTACCGAATCGCGCACATGGAAATACAGAATCTCAGACGGTAAACTGATAGGCACCAACGGTTTTGGCAAACCAAGGAAAGAAGGCGGCAAGTATGTGCCTATGACCGAGACGATTATCCCTCTTGGTTTGATTGTTAACGTTTACCTTGGCAACAAAATTTCTCTCTTTTTCGACGGTTCTTTTAACCCCATAAACACTGATAAACTCGACGCCACCCCCAACAAGAATTCGTCTTACATTGCCGGTCTCGAAGGCTATAATTATTTTGCCTTGGGTATGAATATGTGGTTTGGTGCCGGTGGCACTCATCACCGTTATCATCGCGGTGGCGCTCGCTACAGCTCGAGAAGAGGCACCTCTATCAACCAAAGAAGATTTTACAAGCGGAATACCCGCGCTGTCTTCCGCCGCGGCAGGTCGAGATTCAGATTTAAACGCAAATAATTTTACGGCATAAAAAAAGCGAGTGAAAACCTTCACTCGCTTTTTTGTTTGAAAATCAACGCTTTATTTCTTCAGATTTTCATCCAAGAACCTTTTGAATTCCCTTTGCCACAGCACTGCATTTTGCGGCTTGGTTACAAAATGCGACTCGTCGGGGAAAAACAAAAAGCGGGCGGGAATGCCGTTTAGTCGGGCCGAATTGAAAGCCTCGATACTTTGTGTGTATGGAATGCGGAAATCGTTGCCGCCGGTTATAATCAATATCGGAGTGTCCCAATTTTTTATGAATTTGGCAGGGTTAAACTCCTTGTATGTCTTGGGCATGGGATTGTCCCAGGGTGCACCGCCGAAATCGTGTTGAACGAAAAAGGTTTCTTCGGTTTGGGCGTACATGGTCTCTATGTTGTAGATGCCGCAGTGGGCTATCAGGGCCTTAAAGCGTCCCTGATGATGTCCTGCCAACCAATAAACGGAATAGCCGCCGTAGCTTGCTCCAACTGCTCCCAGTCTGTCCTTGTCAACAAAAGGTTCTTTGGCCATGGTGTCGATTGCCGACAGATAATCGAGCATGTTTTGCCCGCCGTAGTCGCCGCTGATTTCGTCGTTCCACGCTTGTCCGAAGGTGGGCAAGCCGCGGCGGTTCGGTGCCACCACAATATAGCCGTTGGAGGCCATTATCTGAAAATTCCAGCGATAGCTGAAAAACTGACTTACAGCCGATTGCGGCCCACCTTGGCAATAGAGCAAGGTAGGGTATTTCTTGTTTTTGTCGAAGTGCGGCGGGTAAATTATCCACACCAATTCTTTTTTGCCGTCGGTGGTGCCTATCCATCTTTTTTCGACTTCGGCGGGCGTGATATGCTCCAAAATATCCTTGTTTACAAAGCTCAGCTGTTTCTCTTTTCCCGAGAAGTCAACGGCATAAATATCAACGGGATATTTCATGCTCATCTTGGTGCCTATAAGCTTGTCGCCGGCAAAAACAAAGCTCGTGTAGTTGTGGTCGCCATGTGTTATTTGCTTTATTTTTCCGCTGTTTACATCAAGGCCGTAAAGTTGGTATGTGGCTTCGATTCCGGAGATAAAGTATAGGGTCTTGCCGTCGTCGCTCCATTGAAGAGAGGAGGAGCTTTGGTCGAAATCTTTTGTAAAGTCTTTTGTTTCACCGCTTTGGAAATCGTGAATCATAATGCGGTTTTTGTCTGACTCAAAGCCCGGAGTGGCCATGGATGTCCACGCTATTTTGTTTCCGTCGGGCGACCACGCGGGCTCTTTGTCGTAGCCCTCGAAGCCGTCGGCTGTCAGGTTTACCGTTTTGCCGCTGTTGAGGTCGTAAATATAAATTTCGCTGTTTGTGCTGACGGCATAGTCTCTGCCGGTAAGCTTTTTACACGAGTAGGCAATCTTGCTGCCGTCGGGGCTCCATTTTATTTGCTCCATGCCGTCCCAAGGTTTCATGGGAGTATCCCAGCGCTCGCCGGGCATTATGTCCTTGAGATTTTCGGGCTTGCCCTTGCTGTAGTCGGCCACAAAAATATGGCTCCACTTTGCATCGCACCATTGGTCCCAATGCCGATACATCAACTCATTGATTATCTTAACATTGGCCTTCGGCAAATCGGGATAAATATCGGCAGGGGTTTTGTCGATTTTTACATCCATAACAAGCAAAATTTTCTTGCCGTCGGGGCTGTAGCTAAAAGCCAAAAGGTCTTTCAAAGAATCCGTTATTTGTTTTTTGCCGCTGCCGTCGGGGTTCATCTCCCACAGCTGTACGCTGCCGCTTTTGGCAGAAAGAAAGCCTATTTTCTTGCCGTCGGGGCGCCAAAGGGCATTGAACTCACTACCCGGAAAGTCGCACACCTTGGTGATTTCGCCGCCGTCGGCAGGCATGGTGTACAGGTCGCGATTGCCCTTGTTTTCTTTCACGCTGTAACGACTGATGCCGAACAGAAGAGTTTTGCCGTCGGGTGATAATTGTATGTCGCTCAGTCGTTTTAGCTTCCACAACACCTCCGGAGTCATAATGTCGGGCAGTGAATTTACATCCACCGTCTCCGGAATGCCGGGAGTATTTTGTTTTTGAGGTGTCTTGTTGTTGGTGCACGACACCGCAAAGGCCAGTAAAGCCGGTAATAAAAGTAGTCTTAATGTTTTCATCTGTATTTTGATTTGGGTTAGATTTTATTCTTTCAAAGGGGCTTTTCGCCGGCAGAGAAATTATCTTTTCTCCAGCTCGTCTATTCTGTTAAGACCTTTTATAGCCTTGGGATAGTTGTTGTTGTATTTCAGTGCGTTGGTATAGCACTCGCGTGCTTTTATCAGGTCTCCCATCTCTTCGAAACACAGCCCCAGATTGAAATGAGCTTCGTAGTAATCGGGTTTTTGTTTTATGGCTTTCGCAAAATAGGGGGCAGCTTCGTCGGGAGTGCGCGAAATTTCCAGCAAAATATATCCTATGTTAAAATAAGAATAGGGATATTCGGGATTGATTTCTATTATCTTTTTGTAAGCGTCTTGTGCCTTGTTCAGCATGTCGTTTTGCTGATAATACATCCCCAAATTGTAATAAGCATCGGTGTTTCCGGGTTTTATCTCTATGGCATTTTGATAATATTTCTCGGCCACAGGGTCTTTTTTCGCTCTGAATAAATTGCCCAATTCAACATAAGCTTCGTAGTAGTCGGGATTGTTTTTCACCGCTTCCATATAGTTGCGTATGGCCTTGCTCGTGTCGCCGTATTCCTTTAAGGCATAAGCTTTTATGAAAAAAGCGCGGGCGTTGTATGGGTCTGTTTCAAGAGCCTTGTTTGCCGATTTTATGGTGTGGGTATAGCGTTTAAACATCAAATTCAACTCGGCCATTTTCAGATTTGCCTTTACATTTTTCGGGTCGTTTGCCAAAACCGCGTTTAAAGTGTTAATACAGCTTTGAATTTGGTTTGTGGCAAGGAATAAATCGGCGAGTTTCAGAAAGTTATCATAGTTTTTGTTATCCAATTGCACTGCCTTTTGCACATCGACAATGGCCTCGTTGTAGTGCTGTTTTTTCTCGTATAAAGCAGCTCGTTTCATATACAACTCGGGCTTGTCGGGATTTTCCCGTATCAAGGCAGAAAGGCTGTCGAGAGGAGATTGAGGCTTTGAGCCGGGGTTTTTAACGCCGTTACAGGATGACAAAATCACTGTCAAAAACAATACTGCAAAAATCGTTGCCTGTAGTTTCATATTTTTTCCCGTTTAAATTTTCTTTTGATTTTTCATTTCGATAAAAGAAAAAAGAGGCTTGCATTCTCTTGTTGCAGCCTCGTTTTTCTTTCCGTTGCCTTAACTAAAATCCGGCGGCTTCTTTGATTTTCATTTCAAGCTCTTCGGCAAGTTCGGGGTTGTCTTTGATGAGTTGTTTCACCGTTTCGCGGCCTTGCCCGAGTCGCGTGTCGCCGTAGCTGAACCACGAGCCGCTTTTTTTCACAATGCCGTATTCTACGCCCATATCGAGGAGCTCGCCGGCTTTGGAGAAGCCCTCGCCATAGATGATATCCAACTCGCACATCCTGAACGGCGGTGCCACCTTGTTTTTTACCACTTTGATTCTCACGTGGTTACCCAAAACTTTCTCGGTGTCTTTTATCTGACTCGTTCGGCGAATATCAATTCTTATGGAAGCATAAAACTTCAAAGCGTTACCGCCGGTGGTGGTTTCGGGATTGCCGAACATCACACCGATTTTTTCGCGCAACTGATTGATAAAGATGCAGGTGGCTCCCGTTTTCCCGATGGTGGCGGTTAGCTTTCGCAAAGCTTGTGACATCAGACGCGCCTGAAGTCCCATTTTCGAATCGCCCATGTCTCCTTCTATCTCGCTCTTGGGCGTAAGAGCGGCAACAGAGTCTATGACGATGATGTCGATGGCTCCCGAGCGAATGAGGCTCTCGGTGATTTCCAATGCTTGCTCGCCGTAATCGGGCTGCGATATCAGAAGGTTTTCGATGTCAACACCGAGTTTGGAGGCATAAAACCTGTCGAAGGCATGCTCGGCGTCAATGAAAGCTGCGATGCCGCCGGCTTTCTGGGCTTCGGCAATGGCGTGCAAAGCCAAGGTTGTTTTTCCCGAGGCTTCGGGCCCGTAAATCTCTATAACGCGCCCACGCGGGAAGCCCCCTACGCCGAGAGCCATATCCAATCCGAGGGAGCCGGTGGATATCACATCCATTTTTTCCACAGGCTCGTCACCGAGTTTCATAATCGTACCTTTTCCGTAATTTTTTTCTATCTTGTCGAGAGTAAGCTGCAGCGATTTCAGCTTCTCTTTGTTTTCGTCTTTTGCCATATCGTTTTGTTTATTTTATTTTGTAAATTATTTATTTTCAAGTTTATACCTTATTCGTATTCGGCAAGAATCTGAGCCGCGTGGTCTTTGGTTTTCACCTTTTTAAAGACCTTTTCGATATTTCCGTTTTCATCGATGATAAAGGTGGTGCGGAAAATGCCTTCATATTCCCTGCCGTAATTTTTCTTCAAGCCCCAAATGCCGTAAGCTTTCAAAATCTCTTTGTCCGTGTCGGGAATAAGAGGATATTTAAAGCCGTATTTTTCTTTGAAACGTTGCTGTCTTTTGGCATCATCGGCGCTGATACCCACTATCTTAAAGCCTTTTGCACTCAGCAAATCGTAATTATCCTGAAGATTGCAGGCCTCGGCGGTGCATCCCGGGGTCATTGCCTTGGGATAGGCAAACAAGATGAGTTTGCTGCCCTTGAAGTCCGACAAGGCTATGGGATTGCCTTTTTCGTCAACGGTATTGAAATCGGGGGCTTTATCGCCCGGTGCTAAATGTGTCATAATCAGAACTATAAATGGTTTTGTAATCTGTAAATATCCGAATGCCAAATATAATAAATTACTTCAAGCGGGATTGATGAAATTTACGATATTTGCGGTATTAAATTACTTAAATATTTCAATTATGGAAAATCACGAAAACAATAAAGAGTGTATTTTTTGCAAGCGTAACGACACACAAGTGCCTTTGGTGCAGCTATCTTATTTGAATTCAAGCTATTGGATTTGTCCTCAGCACATTCCTATTTTGATTCACGAGCCTCAAAAACTCAACGGAATGCTGCCCGGCGCCGAGAATATGCAGGCCGGATAATAAAAGTGTGGAAAGTAACAAAAAGGGTCTTAAGGTCTTTCTTAGGACCCTTTTTTCTTGGCAATAAAAAAAGAAAGTTCCGGAGAGGGCTCTCCGAAACTTTCCGCTAAACCACACAAACACAATCACTAATAAATCTTCAGGTGGGATATCAGGCTTTAAAAGCCTTATTTGATTTTCACAAGTTTTTTAACCACAGATTCTTTTTTCTTGGGAATCGTCACTTTCAGGATGCCGTCTTCATAAGCGGCTTCGATTTTGTTGCTGTCAACATCTTGCGAGAGAGTGAAGCTTCTTTCGAAATCTTCAACTTTATACTCGCTGAACACTACGCGATCCCCGTCTTTTTCTTCCACTTTGTCTTCTTTGTGAGCCGAAATGGTCATCACATCGTTTTCGATGTTGATGTTGAAGTTGTCTTTTTTGAATCCCGGCACCATCAATTCAACCGTGTAGGCTTTGTTGCCCTCGGTGATGTTGGTTTTCGGGCTGAATTTCAACGAACGATCGAATTTGTCCATAAATTCGTTGTCGAAAAAGCTGCTGAATAAATCTGCAACTGTCGGCTGTGTATTTCTTCTTACCATTAACATAGCTTTGTCCTCCTATATTTTTGGTTAAACATTAATTTACTTATCAAAACTTAATGAACTGATTTCGCACGCCCCTTTTCAAAGCTAATGCCACACCCGGAAAAGTATATTTTTACGCAGAAAACACGTCAATGTGACGGTTTGGCTCAAAATATTGTGTCAAAATGGCGTAATTAGTGTTTTTCCACTGAAAATTTTACGCCGTTATTTTTCGTAGAAAATAGCAAAAGGATTTTGATATATTTTTGGAAAGATTTTAAAACGGCTATTGGATAAAGTGAAGAAACCCGAACAAATATCGAAAATTTTTTCAACCAAAAGGATATTATCGGCGGTTGTAATAGGAATGATGGTGAGTATTTATTTGATTTTCAGAGATTTTGATTTCGAAAAATACAAAAGCATTAATTGGGGTTATCACACCGTTTTTTATGTTTTTATTGCTTTTTTGATGATGGCCGTGCGCGATGTGGCGTATATGTATCGCCTGAGGGTGCTCACCGGCAACAAGATAATATGGCGACACAGTTTTCAGGTTATAATGCTTTGGGAATTTGCCTCGGCATTAACTCCCTCGGTGGTGGGGGGCAGTGCCGCAGCCTTTTATATCGTTTCCAAAGAGTGCGATTCGGTGGGTAAATCCACTGCCATTGTGATGATTACGGCTCTTCTCGACGAGCTTTTTTACATAGTGATGGTGCCGCTTTTGTTTATCTTCATCTCCACCGATTTGCTTTTTGTGCAGGGACAGTTCAACTTTTTCGGCTTAGGGCTTTTTCCCACAAAATTCGTTTTCGTTACCGGCTACGCTTTTATTCTGCTATTGACCTCAATTATTTCTTTTGCCGTTTTCGTCAAGCCTGTTTGGTTTAAAAAATTACTCGTTTATATCTTCAGTTTCAGCTTGTTGCAAAAGTGGAAAATGAAAGCCGAAAAAACCGGCGACGAAATAATCATCACCTCCCGGGAGATGAAAGGCAAGAGTTTGGGCTTTTGGCTGAAGGCTTTCGGAGCCACGTTTTTTTCATGGACGGCCAGATTTTGGGTGGTAAATTTTCTGATTTTGGCCTTTGCCGCGGGCGGCGACCAACTGCTGATTTATGCAAGGCAATTGGTAATGTGGGTTATTTTGCTCATAAGTCCCACGCCGGGAGGCAGCGGGGTGGCCGAGTATATTCTGCCGAAGTTTATCGGTGAATACATGGGAAATTTCGGCAACGAGATAGCCCTGATGTGGCGCCTTATCAGCTACTATGCTTACCTCATCATCGGCTCTGTCGTTTTGCCTCTTTGGCTTAAAAGAATTTATCTGAATAAGAAAAACGAAAAAGAAATTTCGTAATTTTGACACCGTGTGTTAACGGTTAAAAAACATTTGTTTTGAATCATTCAGCCAAAAATTTTAAGGTTTACAAATCATCGGCGGGCTCCGGCAAAACAACAACGCTGGTAAGCGAATATTTGAGTATAGCTCTTCCCCGTCCCGACAGTTTCGGCAATATTTTGGCAATAACATTCACCGTTGACGCCACCAACGAAATGAAAAACAGGATTTTATCGGCCTTGGAGAGTATCAGCCGCGGCGACCTGACGTCCGATACGGTTGTGAGGCTTACTTTTGAACGCTTGAAAAAACAATACGGCTACGGCGAGCAGGAGTTTAAAGACAGAGCCGACCGCCTGTTAAAAAACATATTGCATTCTTATTCAAACTTTGCCATAAGCACCATCGACAGCTTTGTGGTGAAAATAGTTAAAGCCTTTGCTTTTGATTTGCAATTACCCTTGAATTTCGACATAGAGCTCGACACCGAAGTTTTGATTGATGAAGCCGTATCGGCATTGGTGGCACAAGCCGGCTACAACGAAAAACTCACAGGTTATCTTTTACGCTACCTGCTGTTTCAAGCTGCCGAAGAGCGCGAAACACGAATACAAAAACTTTTGTCGAATCTTGCAGCTAAAGTTTTGTTCAACGACTCTTTTTACGACTTTCGAAGCTCGCTCAACAAAACCGACACATCCGATTTGTATGCTTTCTCCGAAACGGTAATCAAACGTTTTACCATACTCTCCGAGCGGCTGAAAAGCCTTGCTAATCAGGCTCTTGAGCTTATTTCGAGTCGCAATCTGGAATTTAAGCATTTTTATAGAGGTGATAGCGGTTTGCCCAAATATTTCACTTATGTGGCCGCTTTGAATCTCGAAAAATTGAAGCCAAAATCTCATGCTTTGGAAACCGTCAACGACGACAAGTGGTTTGGCGGTAAGGCAAATAAAGACACTGTTATTCAGAATAAAATCCTCGAAATCAAAGACGAGCTTGTCGAGATTTTTAAGACTATACAGCTTTTGTTGCCCGAATTTTTAAGCTTTTATCTTTTGAGAAAAAACCTCGAATCCGTTGTCCTTCTGGGTTCCATAAATGAGGAGTTGAATAATTTTTACCGCGAAAATTCCGTCATTCATCTTTCTGAGACGGTTCGCAAGGTGGC
Source organism: uncultured Prolixibacteraceae bacterium (assembly GCA_964585875.1). GTDB lineage: Bacteria > Bacteroidota > Bacteroidia > Bacteroidales > UBA1556 > UBA6267. The sequence continues at coordinate 10,539 of CAZPGC010000080.1, forward strand.
CGCCGTGGTGGAGAGCGAGGAAATGCCTTTTATTTACGAACGTATAGGCAACAAATACCGCCATTATCTTATCGACGAGTTTCAGGACACTTCGATTATCCAGTGGCGAAACTTGGTGCCTTTGATTGAAAACTCGCTTGCCGAGGGACATTTCAACCTCATCGTAGGCGACGGCAAACAGTCGATATACCGCTGGCGCGGCGGCGATTTCGAACAGTTTGTAAACCTGCCGCAACTAAAAGGCTCCGACAAAGACAGCCTTTTGAAGACAAGGGAAGAAACACTGCAACGCAATTTCGACGAGGTGGTTTTGGATAAGAATTTCCGCTCTGCCAAGGCCATTGTTGAGTTCAACAACGCCTTGTTTGCCTTTTTGCTTAAGGGCGGCAATCCCATTATTGGAGAGGTGTTTGCAAAGCACCGGCAAAAAGCTTTCAGAAAAGAAGAGGGTTACGTGGAGTTGTTGTTTTTGCCCCCGAGAAAAGAAGACGAGGAAGCTGTATCGGCTAAAATCATAAACGCCGTAAACGATTTGTTATCACGAAATTACAGCTTTGGCGACATTACGGTTTTGGCACGTGTAAACAGGAGCTTGGAGTATGTTGCGGGCATTTTGCTTGATGCCGGAATTCCCATAGTCTCGGGGCAGAGTCTGCGGTTAGATGCTTCCGCCGATGTCCTTTTTATCTTAAATTTCATTCGTTGGTTGCAAAATCCCGATGATGAGATATCCAAAACGGCGGTGCTTTTCCATTTGTCGTCGCTCGACAAGGGAGTGCCAAACCTCGATGGTGTGATGTCGCCCGGCGAGCTGCTTGCTCTCTACGGTGCTTCGGAAGCTACACGAAAAAATGTGAGCGGCAGCAACGATGTTGCCGATATTATCGAGACCACAGCTACGGTTTTCGATATTTACAAGAGGTCTTATGCATACATTATCAAGCTGTTGGAATTTGCCAATGAGGCGGAGACCTCGGCCGGCGGCGGCAATGTCGCATTCCTCGATTATTGCGAACGTTATTTGGACAAACAACATATTTCGATGCCCGACAACATGGACGCCGTGAGGCTGATGACCATACACAAGTCGAAAGGACTCGAATTCCCCGCCGTTATATTTTACGACCCCGTAACGGGTGGAAATCATACCGGCTATCTCACGGTAAAACTTGACAAGGCCGGAATCGAAAAACCCGAATACAGCCTTATCGACGACAACAAAAGCGTAAGTTCTTCATTGTTTGCCGATTATAAAAACCACTCGGAGTTGCTTAGCCAAGCCGACGAAACTAACGTCTTGTATGTGGCAGCTACCCGAGCCGCCGACGAGCTCTACATAATGACAGAAAAAAAGGCTCCATATTTCGCCGGTTTCGAGTCGTTTGTAAAATCGGGAGAATTGGAAATGGAGGAAGAAGTCGAGATGTTCGGAGAGAGTGAAATAAGCGTTTATTCTTCGGGACAAAAGCCGGTAAAGGAAAAGAAAGAACCGGCGGCTCCTGCCGAACAACTCCACAACACTCGCTTCAAGCAGTGGGAGGAGCGTTTATCCCTGCGCAAATATTTAAAAACGGCGGGAAGCCTCGAAAGAGAAGATGCAGTAGGCGAAGGGATTAAAATTCACGCCGTTCTTTCGGAGATAGAAAGCAAAAAAGATGTTGAGCAAGTCCTGAATAATGCCCTTATCCGCGGCGAAATCAAAGAGAGCGAGCTTGAGAGATACCGTGCTTTTGTTGCTAAAGTTGTGGAGCATCCCGCTTTGGAATCTTACTTTGCCGAAGGCGTGGAGGTGCTCAACGAAAGGTCGATAATTTCCGCAAGCGGCGAGCGTTATCGTCCTGACAGAGTGGTGCTTACAAACGACAATATCACGGTGATAGATTACAAATATTCCGGAAATCCCGACGAGAGATATTTGTCGCAGGTGAGAAATTATATGCGGCTGGTATCCGAAATAAATCCCGATAAAAAGGTTTTCGGGAAAATATTATGGCTTAAAGACGAGCTAATAATTCAGGAAGTCGCTTTTTAGAGTCTGTCCATAAAGTCAAGTGTTTGAACTATAATGTTCAAGAACGAGGCTTGCGAAATGCTGAATATCAATAAGTTTACTTTTGTAAATGGTTGATTTCGGCATAAGCGTAACGAAGTTATTGGACATTATAGACAGACACTAATTTGTGTCACCGCTAAATCAGTTAGCCACTCTCAAGCTCCCCAATTGTAATTTGTGTTTTTTACTCAGGT
>CAZPGC010000081.1:0-12544 GCA_964585875.1 uncultured Prolixibacteraceae bacterium
CGCTATGGTGTTGATATGCTGGAGTTTGCAGTGGAAAATCTGAAGAGTACGGGAGATATAAAATTCTCTTCCACTTCCAATTCGCAGGTTAAGATTTACAAAAGTCCTACGAATCTCCGGATGATTGTTTTTCTTTTGCGGTTATGGCGAAACAGATTGATTTTCAACATTAAAGACCTTTTTATGCAAGAGGATTGGAATGTTGGCCTCGTAAGGCAGAATATGGAGGATTTTATAAAAACAAAAAAACTCGGAAAGCCGCTCTTTGCACCGGCTTCTTCTAACAACAAATTTAAAGCTGATGTATTTATAAGGGAAAGGGGGGGAGAGCTTGAACTTTTCTTTGAAGATTTTGATTATAAGGTTTTTAGAGGCAAGATTTCTCGAATGATTTTTCGACCGGATGAAGGTGTTTTTTCAAAAGCAGATACATTTATTGAAAAAGATTTTCACCTCGCTTTTCCGTTTTATTGGACTTTCGACGGCAAAGAATACATTGTTGCGGAAACTTCGGAAGCCGGCAACTTGACAGCCTTCGAAATAATGGACGATAAAATAGTTTCTGAGAAAATAATTATGAAATCCGATTGTGTGGATGCTGTAATATTCAGACATTCGGGGCTGTATTGGATGTTTTGCACCCGTAAAAAATACGGTACCAATATCAATTTGTTTCTCTATTATTCTCAAAAGCCTTTTGAAAATTGGGAGTCGCATCCGATGAATCCTGTGGTTTCCGATGTGCGCAAAGCGCGTATGGCAGGGGCTTTTATAAAAGTGGGAGAGAGGCTTTTTCGTCCGGCACAGAAAAACGATATAAGCTATGGAGAAAAGATTGTAATTCAGGAGATTACCGAGCTAACGAAGGAGCGTTACAGCGAAAAAGAAGCTTTTGTCTTGGATGCGAAAGAATTTGCGCCATATAATAAAGGAGTGCATACAATTTCAGCGGCGGCTGATTTTATTGCTCTCGATGCCAAAAAGTATAAATTTGTGCCCGCGGCATTTGCACGCAAATTGAAATCAAAATTAAGTAGATGATAGCCAAAATATTAAGCACCACAGCCACTCGTTTTCTGACGGCTCTGATAAGTTTTGCGATAGTCATTATCAACTCGCGAAACATTGGGCCTCAGGGTGTTGGCACAATAGGCATTATCATTCTCGACATTACCGTCATTGCGGCTCTAAGCGGCTTTTTCGGAGGCTCTTCCTTTGTTTATTTCACTCCGAGAAAAAGAATCTCGCATTTGTTTCTTGTCTCCGTAATGACCTCGCTCGCAGGGCCTTTGTTGTTTGCTTTGATTTATTATGCTGCCGGGCGTTTTACCGGTTTTGCCGGCATTTTAGCTCCCGGCGCCTTTGTTTTGCACATTTTTCTTTTGTCATTTATTTTGATTTTGCACTCGAACAATATGTCGATAATTTTGGGCAGGGAAAAGATTTTTGTGCATAACATCATCACCGTATTGCAGCAGTTGACAATGATAGCTACACTGTTGTTTTTATTTTTCGCAATGGAAGATTTTTCCGTAATGTCTTATATAAAAGCGTATTATGCGGGTTTGCTTTTTGCCTTCATCCCCTCGGTATTTTTTGTTTTGAAAGAAATAAAGAATGATAAACGGGAAGAATCTTTTTCCGTAACCACTTTTGGCGAGATAATCAATTACGGCTTTACCGTTCAGTTGGCCTCCTTGTTTCAGGTGTTTAATTACAGGCTGCCGTATTATTTTCTGAAATCGTTTTTTCCCGCAGGAAACCGCCTTGGTGTTTACACGGTTGGGACACAGCTTTCCGAAGGACTTTGGATTATCGGCAAGAGCATTTCCATGGTTCAATATTCGCGCATTTCCAACGTTGACGACAGGAAAATAAACTCCGATTTGACGATAAACCTACTGAAATTTTCTGTTTTGTCAACCTTTGTTTTGCTGCTCATACTGCTTATTTTGCCTGTAGAATTTTATGTGTACATTTTCAATTTCGAGGCATTCGCCCAAGTTAAAACGGTCATTTTTTACCTTTCGCCGGGGATACTTGCCCTAACGGCAAATATGATATTATCACACTATCTTAGCGGCACCGGCAGGCCTGTTTATAATATGATAGTATCTTTTGCCGGTCTTGTAATTATCACAATATCAGGATATTTCTTGATAAAATCTTATGGTTTGGAAGGGGCTGCTCTTGCTGCCTCGCTTACTTATGTTTCCACAATGCTTTTCTCCTTTTATTTTTATTTTCGTCATTCTTCCTCAAAAATAAAGGATTTGATAATCAAACGGAGCGATTTTAGATTTTTCTTTTCCCTGTTGAGAAAATCTATCGGGAAATAAAAAATATCAAGGAAGGAAAATTCCTTGTTTGTTTTGTGAAAAATATGTTTAATTTTGCTCAACAAGAGAACAAACCATTAATAATTTAAATATTTCAGACTATGAGAAAACTATTACTTTTCGTATTGGCAGCGGGTGTTTCCACACTCGGATTCGGCCAGAATGCTAACAGTTTTGAGAAAGTGAACTTTCCATCACCTGTTAAAACAGTGGCCGACAATGGATTTACGACGGGTGCCGTGGCTCCGGTAAATCACAAAACAAGCGGCAAGGGTACTTCCGTGCTTGGTGTGCCTGTTTCTTCTTCGGGTAACGTTTACGGTTATCTTGTTGAAAATCAAAGTTGTTTAACCTACAATCCCGACATCAACACATTGATGTTTACGCACCGTGCAAACCCCAATGTAATGGGTGCATCTACGGGTGACATCATCGTAAGCCAGTCGCGTGACGGCGGTTGGAATTGGACGCAAATGATGGCCTATCCCAATGCTACGGGTTATAACAACCGTTATCCCGGCGGTCAGATTTACAATCCCACGGGTAACACCACAGCCGACGATGCCTATGCCGTTTTTGTAGGTCCTTCGCACGACGGTGTTTCGACCAACGTATGGCAGCATATGTTTTTGGGAAGCATGAAACTCGATTCCACAAACATCGACCGTCAGTATTTGCCCACTTACGGCGCTATCGTACGCATGGGCTTTCAAGCTACTTCCGACGGTAAGTTTCACGTAATCAGTTCGAATTACGACGGTGATTACAATTTGGATGTTATTCGTTTGTATCAAGGAACTTGGGATGCAACCAATAACAAAGTAAATTGGATTTGCGATACCACTCAAACGGCTTCTTTCGTAAAAGACGCTTCCGGAAACGATTTTGCCTACACTTGGGGATTTAATACCGCTTGGTCGGCTGACGGCACAATAGGTTACTATTGGACCATTGGTCGCGATTCGTCCAACGACACACGTTCTTACCAACCCATCGTTTGGAAAACCACAAACAGCGGCTCCACTTGGACAAAGATGCCTGTGTTCGACTTCTCCACCATTTCCACCATTACCAACGAGTTGCGCACTATGATGGGTTCAACCCAAAAAAGACCTCAGTTTAACGGCTCCATGGACGGTGTGGTTGATGCCAACGGCGACCTTCACCTGATGTCGCTCATTAAATCGGCTTACTCCGATAACAACGACTCCTTGGATTATGCTTTCACACAAACTTTTGAAGGTCAACCCGGCCACAACACTATTTTCGATGTTTACACAACATCTACCGGTTGGGATGCCAAGAAACTCGGCGTTGTATATACCATCGACGTTAGCAGCACCGAAACCCCTTACGGCGACATAGGTTGGGATTTGAGACTCCAAGCAGGCAGAACTCCCGACGGAACAAAAGTTTATGCTTCATGGACAGACACCGACACTACTTACGCTACACCTTCGCAGTCGGGCTTCCCGATGAATACCTTCCCGGATATTCATTTTGCAGGTGTTAACGTAACATCGGGTTCCGTTATCCCCGAAGTGAATTATACAGAAGGAACATCAATAGCAGGCGACTGCTTCTTCCACTATATGTCTGACATTTTGATGGTTAACAGCAACGGTGATGTTGTAGTTCCTTTCACCGAGCTTGACCTTGGTACCACTCCTTTGGATCCCGTAACCATTAAATATGTAATGTTCAGCGGTGACGGCCTTTCGGGTCAAACACAAGCTTTGGCTTCTGTTTCTCAAAACCGTCCCAATCCTTTCAACGGCATTACCAACATTGAAGTTAACCTCACCGAGGCCAGCGTTCTCAGCCTTGAGGTCTTCAATGTAACGGGTCAGAAAGTATATGAGAAAAATTACGGTAAAACCGCTGCAGGTGTTCACACCTTGCAATTCAACGGTTCCGACTTGCCGGCAGGCTTGTATTTCTACACCGTTCGCGCCGGTAATAACACCGTAACCAAGAAAATGATTGTCAGATAATTAAATACTGACTTCCAATTGAAAAACCTCATCGCGTCGCGATGAGGTTTTTTTATTATATCCTTATATCAATTTCCCAATTTGACTCACGTTTTGGGAAAAATCATTTCTTTACAGGCAAGTGTTTTGTGATTTCCTCTACGGAGGCTCTGTTTTTGTAATTGTAATCGAATTGGCGGAAGACAATGGTGCCGTCGGTATCGATAATAAAGGTTGCCGGCACCGGTAAATTCACTTGCTCTTGTGTGCCGTTGGTTTTCTTCAAAGAGGTGAAGAGGCCGAATTTGACCATCCTTTCATAGCCTTTGGTGAGTTTGAAAAGCACATCGTAACTCTTTGCTATATCGTTGGTTGAGTCGCTTAGCACCTGAAAGCTGAGCTTGTTTTTATCCACTGTTTTGGCTGTATATTTTTCCACTTGGGGAGAAATGCCTATTACCGAGGCTCCTTGTCGGGTAATCATAGAAAGGGAGTCTTCCAAGGCCTTCAGGTGTTTTGTGCAAACGGGGCACCAATAGCCACGGTAGAAAAAAAGAACCACGGGGCCTTTTTTCAGCTCCTTGTATAAGTTGATGCTGTCGCCGCGGCCGTTGACAGCGGTAAAATCGGGAGCTTTACTGCCTGTTTTAAGGCCGTGAGGAAGTGCTGCGGTAGTGTCGATACCGTATTTTCCGTAATTGATATTTTGAGCCATAGAGCTGATGTTAAGGGTGATTAAGAGTAAGGTTAAAATTGTGATTTTCATTGTATTGCGTTTTATTGAAAATAAAAACAAAATATTCGCTTGAGTATTTGACGAAAACGGGGGTGATTCCTTACGACTTTATTGAGAATAAGGGAAACCAAGCGTGTCGTTTTGTAAAAAAAGCACTCGAAAGGGTGCTTTTTTTGTTTTTAGGAAAGCTACTGAGAAATTGTTTAGAACAAGCTGTTGGTAAAAGTTATTCTGCAGTATTCCAAATACTTAAAAAGCATAAGGGATTTGTGCATGAGCTAAATCTTGCCCACATATACCGCATTTCCACCGTCTTCTTCGATTATTTGGAGGTTTCCGAAAACACTTTTCATCTCATCATCGAATTGCTTTTTAAAATTCCGGTAATCACTTCGCTCCAAGGCTTCCAATATTCTGACGGCAAGACTTTGCTCGCGGCGGAAATCGTGAATCATAACATAGCGGCGGCTGACTCTTTTCATGGCCTTCAAAACTTTTATTCGCTCGGCACTCTTCATGCCGTGCAGTACAAATGAAGCTGTGACAATGTCGTAAGAATTGTCGTCAAAAGCCGAAAGGTCTTCGGCGTCGCTGTGGATAAACTCGGTATGCGGGTGGTTTTTGCGTGCCTGTTTTATCATCTTTAGCGAAAAATCGGTGCCCGTTGCTTTGCCGTCGGTATATTCGGTTAAGGTGGAAAGCCAAGCACCGGTGCCTGTCCCCACGTCCAAGACCGAGAGACCTTGAAGGGTGATTTCCTCGTTGAGCTTGCGGCTTATCTTTTTGTATTGGTCGCTTATTGCCCTGTCTATCAGGCCGTAAACGGGGGCGATAAAGTTAAAGATAAAGTTAGCCCGTTTTTTGTCGTCGCCGAAAAAATAATGGAAGATGCTCATGATGATGTATCTTTTATAAACCCGAAATTTTAGCTTTCAGCACTCTCTCCGAGGGCAAAATGCGCCATTGATTTAGGCTCGCGGCTTTTACATATTTTTGCCTTTCAATCCATTTCATAAAAAGCAGTCTGAAATCCTCTTTGGAGCTTTTTACAAGTCGGCTTTGAAGGCTGTCCTTCGGGATTCCGGCTCCTTTGGTAAGGTGGCTGCCGCCGCCGTTTCCGCGGTAGGAGTTCATCGCCACAAGGTAGCTTTTCTTTGGGTTGAAAGCGGAACCGTCGGCCATGGATATTATCTTAACTCTCTCACCCACCGGCTTTTGGGTATCGACAATATATTTTATTCCTGCTCCCGAGTCGAAATTGTAATAGGGATTTTTTAACGATTTTTCTCCCTCGTCGTTACTCTTAAAAAGCAGCAAAGGGGCTTCGGGCGAGGTGGAGCCGTCGAGCCAAAGAGAGTATGAAAACTCAAGGTATTTTCTTATCTCTTCACCGCTCATTTTCATGGTGTAGAGGAAGTTTTCGTAGCGATATATTTTGAACATATCCCTGACATACAGTTGTCCGGGCTCCAAAACCGCCGACAGCGAAAAAGGAGCCGCAAAGGACACGTCGGCACCGCTGAGTTCCAATTGCACTTTGTGAATTAGGTCAACAAAAGGGGAGGGGCCGTAAAGGGCGTCGGCGGCATTTATCCTGTTTTTCAAAACGCCGACGGGACGCTTTACCCATCTTTCCACGGCCACAAGCTGCGTGTTGAATTTATAACGGAAGGCGGAATCGGGTTTCACATCTTCCATCGATACAATTTTGCCTTCGGTTTTTATGTCGTATTTTCCTGTTGAATCATTGAGAGTCAGGAATATATCGCCCACACCTACGTGTTCGGCATGAGCGGCGGGGTCAATTATCAAAGTAGAGTCGCCGGCGGGATTTTCAACGTAAAAATCGGAAATTCTGTGGTCGTGTCCTGCGAAGATAATGTCGAAGCCGGGCACCTGTTGGGCCACGAGAGCAGCGGCGTTTTCGTTCTTGGGAGCTTTGGGGTCGGCACCGCCGTAGGAGGCGTCAACACCACTGTGAAAGAGACCTATCATTACATCGGGATGCTCTTTTTCCCTGATGTATTTTTCCCAATAGCGGGCTGATTCAATCATATCGTCGAAGTGCATCCCGTTGTAAATCTCGGGTGGTAACCAGTTTGGCACCGCCGGCGTTATCAGCCCCAGAAAAGCTATTTTAACACCTTGTTTTTCAATGATTTTATACGGTTTAAAATAGGGTTTGCCGTCATCGTTGCGTACGGCATTGGCAGCCATCCAGTCGAAAGTCAGTTCGCTGCGAAACTTGTCGTAAACCTCATGACCGGCTTCAATATCGTGATTTCCCACTGTGCCCACATCATATTTCATATAGTTCATCACTTGTGCCAAAAGATGAAGGCTGTCGGAGGCCTCGAAGTTATAGTAATACACCACCGGTGTCCCTTGCAGTATGTCGCCGTTGTCAACGAAAATCACTTCACGGTCGTCTTTAGCGCGCTGCTCTTTGACGTAGGTGTACACTTGTGCCAGCGAGCCCTTTCGTTTGTCTTGGTTTATCAAGTCTTCGGGAAAGATGGCACCGTGCACATCCGTTGTCTCTATTATTCTGATATGTAGCTTTTTAACCTTTTTCATCTTTGCGTTGTTACATGCGCCGAGCAGCAGTGCCAGCATTAAAATTAAACCTGTTTTTCTCATCTTTTACTCTCCTCATATTTGATATTCAACTTCTTTAAATCCGTAAATTCTATCGCCGGACGGCGTGTTTATCTTCAGACGCCCGTATCTGTCGATGCCCTCTATCGTGCCTTCAAAATCACCTTCCTTATCCTTGAAAAGCGATTTTTGTCCACGTAGAAACATGCTGTTTATATATGCTTTTTCCAAAGATTTGTAATCGCCGCTTTTTAGTCGTTCGTAGTGGCCGGCAAACCTACTTAAAAAAGTGTTTAAAACATTTTCGACTTTGAAATTGATGCCCGATATCATTTTCATCGAAATGGGATTTGGCAAATAGGATGGAAAGTTCGTTTGGTTGACATTCAGACCTACTCCTATTACCGATTCCGCGATAAATTGTTGAGTTACACTGTTTTCTATAAGAATTCCGGCGATTTTCTTTCTTTGGAAATACAGGTCGTTGGGCCATTTTATGCTAAGAGCTTCTTTTTGCGTGAGCTCTTTCAAAAGGTCAAAAAGTGTAAGGCTCGTAACAATCGAAAGGTAGAATTGTTTTTCGGCAGGTAAAAATTCCGGAGTGAGAAAAAAGCTGAAGAGCAGGTTTTCCCCTTTACGGCTTTCCCATCGTGCTCCCGCATAGCCTTTGCCATTTGTTTGATAATCAGTCGTTAAGACTGTTCCTTCTTTGGCCTTTCCCGTTTTTATCAAAGCCGATAGCGTCTCATTAGTTGAGGCTGTCCCTTTTATTTTCTCAATTTTAAACTCAATCATAAAGGGCAAAATTATAAATAAAGCCGATATCCTTTTACCCGATAAGGCCTTTTTATGGAAATTAGTGTAACTTTGCGCTTCTTAACTCAAAACAAGATTAACTATGTCGGTTTTATTGAACTTCGCAATGTTTCCAACGGACAAAGGAGAAAGCGCAAGTCCTTATGTTTCAAAGGTTTTAAAGATGATTGACAAATCGGGAGTGAGCTATAAGCTAAACCCCATGGGTACCACCATAGAAACGGAAACCATGGAAGAAGCCTTGGCCGTGGTGCAAAAAGCACATGACATTCTAAAACCCGACAGCAACAGGATTTATACTGCAATAACCATCGACTACAGAAAGGGAAAAAGCGACAGAATGAAAAAGAAAATAGCCTCAATAGAGAATAAGATAGGACGAGTAAACCATTAAATTACAGAATGTTATGGAAAAGATAAAAAAGCTTATCAGAATTATGGGGCCGGGCTTGCTCTATGCAGGGGCCGCCATCGGCGTTTCACACCTTGTGCAGTCAACACGTGCAGGGGCGGGTTTTGGTTTTCAACTTGTGTGGGCTATAATTCTTGCCAACTTGATGAAATATCCGTTTTTTCAGTTTGCTCCGCGCTACACTGCGGCAACAGGGCAAAATATGATTGAAGGTTATAAAAAAATCGGCTCGTGGGCTGTGGTTTTATATCTGATACTCACCGTTTTATCGATGTTTGTAATACAGGCGGCGGTAACGATAGTAACGGCCGGCCTGCTAGGAAATATTTTCCATATTTCCATGTCGCCGGTGGTAATCAGCACCATCTTGCTAATGGTTACCATGGTATTGCTTTTTTACGGTAGATATTCGCTTTTGGACAAGGTGATAAAATGGGTGATAATACTGCTGGCCGTTTCCACGGTTATAGCCGTAATAGCCTCCGCATCAAAAGGTTATCATCCCAATCCTGCTTACGAGATAACTTTTGACATGGGATATTTTCCGCACCTGGCATTTCTTATTGCCCTTTTCGGATGGATGCCCGCACCCCTTGATATTTCCATTTGGCAGTCGATTTGGGCTGAGGCCAAAGCCAAGGAACAGGGGATAAAAGTCACTAAAAAACAGGCACTTCTCGATTTCAATATAGGCTATATCGGCACGGCGGTTTTGGCCATCGGCTTCCTCTCGCTCGGCGCTTTGGTGATGTACGGCACGGGGCAAGAGCTGAGTAAAAAAGGTACCGTTTTCGCCGGCCAACTTATTTCAATGTATGTCGAATCCATAGGCAGCTGGTCATATTGGGTAATAGCCACTGCCGCTCTTATGACAATGATTTCCACCACTTTAACATGCTTCGATGCTTATGCGAGAGTGATGGGGCCGGCAACAAAACTTTCGATGCCTTTTATTTTCAAAAAAATAAAAATGAGCGACAAAATGCAATATGCTTTTTGGATGCTTGTTGTTTTCACGGGTACCATCCTTTTGCTTTCGGTTTTTGCCAAAAACATGCGGCATATGGTTGATTTTGCCACCATTCTGTCGTTTATAGTGGCTCCGCTTTTCGGGATTTTAAACCTTAAACTCATCACAGATAAGCATGTGCCCGAAGAATACCGTCCCAAAATTTGGATGCGAATCTATGCCGTATTGGGCATTGTTTTCCTCGCCGGTTTCAGTATTTTCTATATCTATTTCAGGCTTACAACATAAAAATGAGAATTGACATTATCACCATATTTCCCGAGATGTTTCAAGGGCCTTTTTCGCATTCCATCATAAAGCGTGCGATAGAAAAAGGCAAGGTGGAGATTCATTTGCACAATCTGCGCGATTATTCCGAAGACAAGCACCGCCGTGTTGACGATTATCCATACAGCGGTGGCGGCGGCATGTTGATGCGTGTGGAGCCCATTGCGAGATGTATCGACAGCTTAAAATCTGAGCGCGACTACGATGAGGTTTTTTATACCAGCCCCGACGGTCAACTGCTTGACCAACCGTCGCTTAACGGCTATTCCACCTTGGAAAATATCATCATACTTTGCGGTCATTATAAAGGTGTTGACGAGCGTGTGCGCGAACATTATATTACCAAGGAATTTTCCATAGGAAATTACGTGCTCAGCGGCGGCGAATTGGCGGCGGCGGTGTTTACCGATGCCGTGGTGCGTCTTATCCCCGGCGTGCTCGGCGACGAAATGTCGGCTCTGAGCGACTCTTTCCAAGACGGCCTTGTGGCACCTCCCGCTTATACGCGTCCCGCCGAATTTAATGGTTGGAGAGTGCCCGATATCTTGCTCTCGGGAAACGAAAAGCTGATTGCCGAGTGGAAATTGGAGCAGTCATTGAAAAGGACTAAGGAGCGCCGTCCCGAGATGTTGGACGGGGAGGAGTGAGGGAAACACAGGCTCATTTTTTTACCACGTAAAAAAATCCGCGGACTTCCCCTTCGCCAAACCACGACTCGTATTTTATTGAGTAATAATAATATCCGTCGGCAAGCTCTGCCGGCATCCAGTCGTTTTTATAGTTGTGGTTTAAATAAACAAGCTTGCCCCAGCGGTTAAAAACTTCCACACGGCAATATTTCAAACTCTCCAAATTCGAAACAGTGAAAAAGTCGTTATAGCCGTCGCCGTTGGGTGTTATCACGTTGGGCACCTTAAATTCGTCGTCGGCAACGCGCACTGTTTTCATTACCGAATCAACGCAGCCGTGCTCGCTCGTAACTTTTAGCCAAACATCGAACAAGCCTTTTTTGGAAAAGGTATGGTCGGGATTTTTTGCCGTGGAGCTGTTGTTTCCCGACAAGGGGTCGCCGAAATTCCATAGAAAGGTGCTTCCGTATTTCGATTTGTCGTCGAAAAAAGCGACGGGGTCCGACCATGGGACAACAGCGGGTGAAAAGTCGAAATCGGGCACCGGCGTGGGATACACTTTGGTCAAAACGGGAAAATTCACCGTGTCGGCACAGCCGCTGTCGGTTACTGCAATGAGCGTAAGCCCGTAATTGCCGGCTTTTTGGTAGATGTGAACGGGGTTTGCCGAGGTGTCGCTGCCGCCGTCTTTGAAATCCCAAAGATAGTTGACGTTTTTGGGCTCCACATTGCCTGTATAGCTCACCTGCAAAGGCTCGCAGCCCTGCACCGACGATACGTAAAAACTGATTAGCGGAACCACCAAAAATTGCTTTTTCGAGGGGAAAGAAGTGCAAGAGCCTTTGGTAACCTTCAGCGAAGCAAAATATTGGCCCGTTTTCGACCACAGGGCGGAGGCGTCTTTTTTGTTGGTATCGGCTTGCTGTGTAGCGTTGTCGAATGTCCAATTGTAGATGCATGTGGAGTCGCCGTTACCGGTGTAGGTGAAGTCAATCCAGCTGTTTTTGCACAGCGGATAGTTTATGTCAAAGGTAGCCGTGGGACGTTGTAGCACCGTGATGGTGACACTGTCAACGGCATAGGTGTTTCCCGAAGTTGCCGTAACATAATACGTTGTGCTGTTTAGTGGTGAAACGGGAGGATGAACGGCGCCGATGTGTCCCGTTGACCACGAATATTGTGTGAAGACATTTTTCTTTATCATAATATTGTCGATACCCCAATTCGCCGAATTTGCCGGCAGTGCGGCAAGCTGCGTCCAGCGAAACATGGTGGCCGCTGTCTTGGCGGCGGCAGGTACCGCCACGGTGTAGCTGCTCCAGTTAATCAGCGCAGGGTCGTGGCCGCCGTTGGGATTCCAGTATTGGATGTCGGTCCAGCTTGCCCCGCTATTGGTCGAATATTGCAGGTGTACGGCCTCGCTAAGGGTGGCGGGGCCTTCGCAAAGACCGCCGGCACCGTCCTCGCCGTATTTCATGTCAAAAGTTATGTAAAAATTGCCCGAAAGCAGATTAAGTGCCTGAGTGTAAATAAGATTCTGTCCTCCGCCGGTGCCCATCCAAAGGTAATATGTCGAGTCGGGAGCCTTGCCGCAGGGACTCCCTATCAGCTGCGTGCCGTTGCTCGTCAAGCCCTGCAATGTAGAGTCATTAAAGTCGGCAAAAAACGCCACGCCGCAGCCTCCCTTTGCTTCCATCGGGATGGTGTCGCCAAGGCATATTGTGTTGGAAGCCACGTGGATACG
>CAZPGC010000082.1:0-12364 GCA_964585875.1 uncultured Prolixibacteraceae bacterium
AGGCATAAAATCAAGGCTAAAAGGAGGAGTTTGAAGGTTTTAGCTTTTTTGTTTGTGTTTTTAGGAATTTTGGCGCAGCGGAGGTTTTTTGTTTCTTTTTTTGAAAAAAGAAAAATAAGAAATCGCCGAAAGGAGCTTCGTTTTTGATATTGTTTTACTTTCAAAAAGACACAAACTTCATTTACCTGCCGAGTTTTCGGAAAATCCCGATAAAAATTGCAAAAAGTAATATGAAGAGTTAATACCACCAATTTTATTCTATGGGGGCTTTCTTTCGAAAATTATCATATCACGAGTTGTAAATAATAGTTTATCAATAATTTACGCTTTCATGTTCTTTGATTTAAAATTTTATCGGACAGTAGTGATTGCAAACATTTTTATAACAGCCACTTGGGAATCAATGTGGCTGTTTCCGGTCCTTTTTTGCCTGTGTTTTTCGGAATTTTGTCGCAGCGGAGTTTTTTTTATTTTTTGAAAAAAGAAAAGATAAAAAATTGCCTAAAAAAACATATGAAGAGTTAATGCAGCCAACTTTATTTGTGGGGGGCTTGCTTTTTATAATCAACAAATTACAAGTCATAAATGATAGTGTATCAATAATTTGCGCTTTCAAATTATTTGCGGATATAAGGAATAAAAAAAGCCGCATAAATTTTATGCGACTTTTTGTTATCAGGTATATTCCCTCTTACATCATCGGCATTCCGCCGCCCATTCCGCCTGCCGGCATTGCAGGTGCGGGCTCGTCGGATTTCTTCTCGGCTATCACACATTCGGTAGTCAGAAGCATTCCGGCGATGGAAGCGGCATTCTCGAGAGCTACGCGTGTAACCTTTGTCGGGTCGATAACGCCGGCTTTGAAAAGGTCTTCGTAAACCTCTTTGCGTGCGTTGAAACCGAAAGCGCCTTTTCCTTCGCGTACTTTTTGAACAACGACCGAACCTTCGTCGCCTGCGTTTTCAACAATCTGACGCAGAGGCTCTTCGAGGGCGCGACGTACGATGTTGATACCGATTTGCTCGTCTTCGTTGTCTCCTTTAACATCATCGAGGCTGTCGATGGCCCTTATCAAAGCCACGCCGCCACCGGGGATGATTCCCTCTTCAACGGCTGCACGTGTTGCCGAAAGAGCATCTTCCATGCGGTCTTTTTTCTCTTTCATCTCAACCTCGGAGGCTGCTCCAACGTAAAGAACGGCTACGCCGCCTGCCAATTTGGCCAAGCGCTCCTGAAGTTTTTCTTTGTCGTAATCCGAAGTGGTGATTTCGATTTGAGCCTTGATTTGTTTAACGCGTGCATCAATGGCTTCTTTATCGCCCGAGCCGTTGACAACGGTGGTGTTGTCTTTGTCGATTACGATTTTTTCGCAAGTGCCGAGCATATCGAGGGTGGCACCTTCGAGTTTCATACCTTTTTCTTCGGAGATTACCATGCCGCCGGTGAGAACGGCGATGTCTTCGAGCATCTCTTTTCTGCGGTCGCCAAAGCCGGGAGCTTTAACGGCGGCAACTTTCAGAGAACCTCTCAGGCGGTTTACAACGAGGGTTGCAAGTGCTTCGCCGTCAACGTCTTCTGCAATAATCATAAGCGGACGACCCGATTGTGCTGCCGGTTCGAGAACGGGCAACAAATCTTTCATGGTAGATATTTTCTTGTCGTAGAGCAAGATGTAGGGGTTTTCCAAAACGGCTTCCATTTTCTCCGTGTCGGTGATGAAATAGGGAGAAATGTATCCGCGGTCGAATTGCATACCTTCCACAACCTCAACGGAAGTGTCGGTGCCTTTTGCTTCCTCAACGGTGATAACGCCTTCGTTGGAAACTTTGCTCATAGCTTCAGCAATGAGCTCGCCGATGGACATGTCGTTGTTGGCGGAGATTGCCGCTACTTGTTTTATCTTTTCGTTGTCGTTGCCTATTTCTTGCGATTGGTCTTTGATGGCTTCAACAACCTTGGCAACAGCCTTGTCGATACCGCGTTTGAGGTCCATGGGGTTGGCACCTGCGGTTACGTTTTTCATGCCCACTCTTACAATTGCTTGTGCCAAAACCGTGGCGGTGGTTGTGCCGTCGCCGGCATCGTCGTTGGTTTTGGAAGCTACTTCCTTAACCATCTGGGCACCCATGTTTTCGTAGGGGTTTTCCAACTCGATTTCTTTGGCTACCGTCACGCCGTCTTTGGTGACTTGCGGAGCACCGAAAGATTTTTCGATAACCACGTTACGTCCCTTGGGACCCAAGGTAACTTTTACTGCGTTTGCCAATTCGTCCACGCCTTTTTTCAAAAGGTCGCGGGCTTCCATTTCAAATTTTATCTCTTTTGCCATTTTTCTATGATTTTATAATTACACATTTATTTTTCTTAAACAATAGCGAGGATATCACTCTGATTCAGAATGAGATATTTTTTACCGTTTTCCTCGATTTCCGTTCCTGCGAATTTTCCGTAAAGCACGGTATCGCCGGGTTTTACTTCCATTTTTTCGCTGTCGGTTCCTTTACCCACAGCTACAACAGTGCCTTTCAGCTGCTTTTCTTTTGCCGAATCGGGGATGATGATACCCGAGGCCGTTTTCTGTTCCGATTCCATAACTTCTATCAGAACTCTACTGCCTAAAGGTTTTATGTTAGTGCTCATGTTTACTTTAAGTTTGGTTAAACAATAATCGTATCGTGTTTTAAAAAAATGCCACACCGGTGGCAAACAGGGCTGCGGCAGGCTAATTTTGTGCCAAAGGCGGCAAGTGTGAAATGAAGTTGAGGCAAACCCGGACGTTAATATTTTCTTTACTGAATATCAGGGCATTATGCTCTTTTTTTAAACAAAAAAAATGTCAGAATGTTTGTGACATTCTGACATTTTTAGCGGTCATTAAGACCCGAAAGTCGTAAAAACTTTGTTTATTGATTTTGTTGTTGCGGAGCCTCGCCGCCCGCAGCTTCTTTCGAAACGTTGGGGTTGTAGTTAACGGGAGCAGGCATATCGGCTTTGTTTTCCAATATTTCCTTGGTTGTCATTTTTTGTGCCGTTTGGTTGCCGCGCGGAATGACAAAAATGGTGGAAAGTGTAAGCACGAGAAGCGTAATTGCCAGAGTCCAAGTGGATTTTTCGAGAAAATCCGTAGTCTTTTTTACTCCCATAAATTGGTTGGACGAAGCAAAGGTGGAAGTGAGTCCTCCTCCTTTGGAATTTTGAACTAAAACAACGAGTATCAGTAAGATACAAACAATCAAAATCAGTATCGAAATTAAATAATAAACTCCCATATCTATTAAAATTTACTTATTTTCAACTATTTCCTTAATTCGGGCTGCAAAGTAAAGCTTTTTTTCGGGAAGTTTCAACATTAATTGTTCATATATTTTTACGGCTTTTTCGGGGTTGTCTTGTTTGAAATAAATCTCGGCAAGGGTCTCCGATACAAAGTCGAAATTGTCTTCCAAACTTTTCTTTGCCAACTTCAAAGTTTCGTTATAGGGGCCGTCTTTGGGGCGGCTTACCGAGGGCTCGGTTTTGATGAATTTCTCCAGTATTTCGTCTTTCGATTTCTTGCTCTGTTTGTTATCCGCCGCTTCTTTTTTTAATTCATCGTCACCTGAAGTTTCTCCCTTTGTTTCGGGCTTTTTCTTTCTTTCTTCATCTATTTCCCTGAGCCTTTGCCTCACTATTTCGCGCAGCTCGTCTTTATTTTTAACGTCTTCACCCTCAGCTGTTTGCACCGGACTTATCTTTCCTTCTTTTGCTTCGCTGATGCCCTGCCGCTCCTTTTGTTTTTCTTCTCCGGCACTTGCTTGGCCGGCTGATGATTTTTCTTTTTCGCTGTCGGCAAGCTCTGTCTTTTTCTTCGCCACCGGTTCCGCAGGAGCTTTTTCTTTCTTTGTCGATATGTCGAAGATAAAAGCAAAAAGAGCCTCTCTGTCAACGGCATAGATTGCCGCCGTGTTTAAGGCTTTTGTAAAATCGGGGCTTTGATTCAAGTAAAGAGCCTTGGCCAAAATCTGCCGGGCAATTTGATTCCACGGGTGCTCTTTGCTTTCCGTTCTCAATCGGGCAATGTCGTCATCGCTGAAGACGTATCCTGAGCTTAAAAACTTGTTTAATTCGCTGCTTGTCATATCCTTACCAATTTACTAATGCTTTGTTGAAAACATCTTCCACTATGCGTTTAATAATTATCGAAACCAGTTCGTCTTCCACCGACGAGAGGTTTGAGGATGCGCTGTAATCTTGAAAAGAGGTGAAGGTTTTTTCAAAATCCTGGTCGTGGTCGAGGGTGTTGGTGAATCTTACGTTCACTTTGATTGTCAGCCTGTTCATTGCCGCCGTTTCGTTGGCCTGAATGGCTACGGGCGACACTTGGTAGCCGACAATTTCCCCTTCGAGATGCAACTCGCCGTTTCGCTTTACAAGCTCCAGTTTGGTTTGGTTTACAAATTTGTCGCGAAAAGCTTCGGTGAGCGTTTGGCTGAGAGAAGGGTTGATAATCGAGGCTTTATTGGGAAAATAATCTATCGAGATGGTCTTGGCTTCTATGGCCGTGCCCGTGAAGGAATAGCCTCCCCAACAAGAAGGCAGCATGCCGCTCGCGATAGCTATAAACAATATTATAAGTGTTTTTGTTTTCATTTGCCCAACTTGTATTCCTTGATTTTACGATAAAGGGTGCGTTCGGAGATTCCCAAATCTTCGGCGGCATTCTTCCTTTTGTTGTTGTGTTTTTTCAGGGCTCTTTTTATCAGCTCAATCTCTTTTTCCTGAAGCGACAGCGATTCTTCCACCACCTCGGGCTCTTGAATGGGCGTATGATAACCGCCTCCGTTATCAATCGGGGTGTTTTCAAAAGTGCGGTTGACAAGGGGTGAATTTTGCTCGAAAACGCCGGCAACGTTGTCGGCGTGCGTGTTGTCGCTTTCTTTGGTTATGTTTCTTATGATTTTGGTATCGGTATTTTTGAGCATCCGAGCCATTTCTTCGTCGCTGAGGATGTCGCGCACCAATTGTTTGAGGTCGTTGATGTCGCGCTTCATATCGAACAACACCTTATATAAAAGGTCTCTTTCGCTGATATGTTCATTTCCCGCGGCGCTGTCGTGAAACAAGACGGGCAAATTGGAACGCATCTGATAATCGGGCAGATACTTCGAAAGAATCTCGGCGTTTATTTCCCTTTCTTTTTCGATAATGGAGATTTGCTCGGTAATATTTTTCAATTGGCGCACATTCCCTTTCCACGGGTAGTTTAGCAAAAGTTGTCGCGCATCTTCGGTCAAACGCAAAGCGGGCATACGGTATTTTGCCGAGAAGTCGGCTGCAAACTTCCTGAATAACAGCACTATATCTTCTTTGCGTTCGCGTAAGGGCGGTACGTAAATAGGCACCGTGTTGAGCCTGTAAAAGAGGTCTTCGCGGAATTTGCCTTTTTCGATGGCTTGCGGAATATCCACGTTGGTTGCCGCCACCACCCGCACGTCGGTTTTGATAACTTTTGACGAGCCAACTCTCATAAACTCACCCGTTTCCAAAACTCTCAGCAGTCGCACCTGCGTTGAAAGAGGCAGTTCTGCCACTTCGTCAAGAAAAATGGTGCCCCCGTTGGCAACTTCGAAATATCCTTTACGGCTGTCAACAGCGCCCGTAAAGGCTCCTTTTTCGTGGCCGAAAAGCTCCGAGTCGATGGTGCCTTCGGGAATGGCGCCGCAGTTAACGGCGATGTAATTGCCGTGTTTGCGAGCACTCAAAGTGTGTATTATTTTCGGGAAAACCTCTTTGCCAACGCCGCTCTCGCCTGTTATTAAGACTGTTAAGTCGGTGCCGGCCACCTGCATGGCTATGTCGATAGCGCGGTTGAGCAGAGGCGAATTGCCGATTATTTCAAACCTTTGTTTTATTGATTGAATGTCCATCTACCGGATTTAATTTTCTAATAACAATAAGGAATAATAAGAAGGATGCAAAGATATAAAATATTCTCTTGAAAACTGCCATTTTGTCAAACAAAAAGGGCGGGAAATTTTTTGCAAAAAAAATACAGGGACACCTCGAAAGGTTGTCCCTGCTCTATTGGTTGTTCCTGTGTCTGAATGACCTTTTATAAGTCAGACCTTCTGTATTTCCTCAACGATTTTTTGTCCTTGAATAATGGCGTCCTCGTTGAGCGGAATCATGTGGTGATGGCGCTGTGGCAGCGATTTTTTAAGACCTTTTACCACATTATCCATTTTTACCAAGGGCTTGATTTTCAGATAAGCGCCAAGCACTACCATGTTGAAGGTCTTGGGGGCTTTCATCTCGGCGGCTTTGGCGGCAGCCTTCACCATGTAGATGTTTATGTCCTTTCTGACCGGATGACGCGTTATGCCGTTGGGGTCGTAGAGCAACAGCCCGCCGGGTTTCACCGCACTTTCGAATTTGTCCATCGACTGCTGATTGAGAATGATGGCCGTATCGAATTTTTTCAAGATGGGCGAGCTGATACGCTCGTCGCTCAAAATGACGGTTACGTTGGCCGTGCCGCCGCGCATCTCGGGGCCGTACGAGGGCATCCAACTCACTTCCTGGTCTTGCATTATGCCCGAGTAGGCAAGGATTTTACCCATTGATAAAACACCTTGTCCTCCAAATCCTGCTATTATGATTTCTTCTGTCATGATTTCCTGATTTTATTTGGTTACTAATTGACCGTCAACTTTAATGTCGCCGAGAGGATAGAAAGGAAACATGTTTTCTTCCATCCATTGGTTGGCGTCGTTGGGTCTCATTTTCCATCCGGAGTTGCAATTCGAAACAACTTCGACAAAGCAAACTCCAACATTTTGTTTGGACAGCTCAAAGGCCTTTCTGATGGCTTTTTTGGCTTTTCTCACGTGGCCGGGTTTGTGAACGGCTTGACGCGTAACGTAGTAAGTGCCGGGCAGTTGGGCTACCAATTCGGTCATTTTCAAAGGGTGTCCCATTTCGTGAACGTCGCGACCGTAGGGCGATGTTGACGATTTCATACCGGGCAGCGTTGTGGGAGCCATCTGTCCTCCCGTCATGCCGTAAATGCCGTTGTTTATGAAAATCATAACTATATTTTCGCCGCGGTTGCAAACATGGATGGTTTCCGAGGTGCCTATTGCAGCCAAGTCGCCGTCGCCTTGGTAAGTAAAAACGTATTTGTCGGGCCACAAGCGCTTTACTCCCGTTGCCAAGGCAGGTGCTCTGCCGTGGGCTGCCTCTTGCATGTCAACGTTCATAAATTCGTAGGCCAAAACGGAGCAGCCGACAGGAGCTATTCCGATGGTTTCGCCCTGAATACCCATTTCGTCCACCACCTCCATGATGATTCTGTGGGTGGTGCCGTGACCACAGCCCGGGCAATAGCTCAAAATGTTATCTGTCATCAAATCGGTTTTCTTGTAAACCAGATTTTCGGGTTTTATTATTTCTGTATTCATAGCCTTATTCTCCTAAATTAAATGATTCTTTAAGTGCTTCGCTTACTTCTTCGGGTGTAGGCATCATGCCGCCCGTGCGTCCGTAAAAGGATACGGGAGCTTTGCCTTCAACAGACAGTCTGACGTCTTCTACCATCTGACCTGCATTGAGTTCCACTGTTAAAAAGCCTTTAACCTTCTCGGCGTATTCCCCGATGGGCACCGAAGGGAAGGGGTAGAGTGTGATGGGACGCAGAAGCCCTACTTTTATGCCCTCTTCTCTGAGCAGCTGCATGGATTTTTGCACAATACGCGAGGCTAAACCGTATGCTACAATGATGTATTCGGCATCGTCGCACATAATCTCTTCATAACGAACCTCTTGAGCCTCAATTTGACGGTATTTCTCCTGAAGGTGCGTGTTGTGGTCTTCGAGAACCTCGGGCTGCAAGAAGAGAGAAGTTATGATTCGGCGCTCTTTGCCTTCGGGTTTGCCGAAGGTAGCCCATGGTTTTTTCTCTTTGATTTCGTCGAGGGTCCAGCGGGGCTGTTGCTCAAACAATTCCACTTTTTCCATCATCTGACCAATGGCGCCGTCGGACAATATCATCACGGGATTGCGGTATTTGTTGGCAAGCTCCATGGCCAATTTCACGAAATCGTGCGATTCCTGAACCGAGGCGGGAGCAATGACAATCAGGTGATAGTCGCCGTGGCCGCCACCTTTAACAGCCTGAAAATAATCGGATTGTGAAGGTTGGATGTCGCCAAGACCGGGGCCTCCGCGTTGCACGTTGATTATCACGCAGGGCAGCTCGGCGCCCGCTATGTAAGAAATGCCTTCCTGCATCAGGCTGATACCCGGCGAGGAAGAAGAAGTAACTACGTTTTTTCCCGAAGCTGCAGCTCCGTAAAGCATATTTATGGATGCTACTTCACTCTCGGCTTGCAAAACCACCATTCCGGTGCGTTCCATCGGCTTTTCCGCTTGAAGGTGTTCCAGCACCTCCGATTGAGGCGTGATGGGATAGCCGAAATAACCATCGAATCCTGCGCGGATCATGGCTTCCGCCATGGCCTCGTTTCCTTTCATTAATCTTAACTCTTTCATCTTAAGATTTTTATGTTTTAATAATTTTTTAAACTAAACTTTTACCCTGTAAACGGTTATTACTCCGTCAGGACATACGATTGCACAGTTGGTACAACCCGTGCAATCTTCTCCAACTAACTCCATGAAGTTATATCCCTTGCCGTTCACCTTTTCCGACATTGCTATCACTTTGGTGGGGCAAACGGGAATACATACTTCGCAGCCTTTGCACCTTTCGGTGTCAACGACTATCGTTCCTTTAACTTTTGCCATATAATTATGTTTTAATAAATTAGACCTGTATTAATTTGAATGGTCTCTGTGAAACCATTGTAATCTCTTCTCCAAATCGGGGAATTGCTCACGTTTAACCAATGAAACGCAGGCTCTTACGCCTTCCGTTCTCTCGCTGCCCGTTATGGCGAGAGAAATGGCGCTTATGCCGTAGTAAATAAGCTCCGAAAGCAATTCGGCTCCCGTGAAACCCGGATACGAAAAGGTGAAATAAAAGCCGTCGGCAATGGGCTCGTCTTCGTCTTTGTCGTAAACGATTTTAAAGCCGTTTTCCAAAAACATCTTCTTCATTATGGCGGCTTTTCTCCCGTATTCTTTCACTTCTTCCAAAAAGTTTAGTTTGCCCTCGTTGGCAGCCTTCAATATTGCCGTAAGTGCATATTGTGCGCTGTGTGCCGTGCCCGAGCTCAGGGCGTAAACGGTGCCGAAAATCATAGAGTGCCCGAAGTTGTCGCTGCTGTAATATTCTAACAAATCGGGGAACGAACGGTTGTATAAGGCGTTGGAAATCACCATCATGCCTATACGTTGTCCTGCATAGCTAAATGCTTTTGAGGATGATATGAAAAGTATGTAATTGTCGGTGTAGTTGGCCACCGAAGGTTGGTAAGGCGGCTCCCCGGGATGCGAGAAGTCCTTGCGGAAGTCCATGCCGAAATAGGCAAGGTCTTCCATTACCACAACATCGTATTTGTCGGCCAATTCACCTATTATCTTCAACTCTTTGTCGGTGAAACATATCCACGAAGGGTTGTTGGGATTTGAATATAAAACCGAGGAAATATCGCCCTTGGCGAAATATGATTCCAATTTGTCGCGCAGCTTGTCGCCGCGGTAGTTGTAAACGTCGAATGTCTCCCATTCCAAGCCTATCACCTTCATCTGTTGCTTGTGAACGGGGAAGCCCGGGTCGATAAACAGGGTCTTGTTGCGTCCCTTGTGCAGGCGGTTTAGCGTTAAAAAAGCGGCAAAACTGCCTTGCATGGAGCCCACCGTAGGAATACAGCCCTCGGGCGACACTTCTATGTTTACAAAGTTTTTTACAAATCTTGATATCTCCTGCTTCAGCTGCGGTATTCCGAAAATATCGGGATAAATGGCGGCCACGCCGTTTTTCAAGGCTTCTATCTCGGCTTCCACTCCCACTGCCGTAGGAGGCAAACCCGGCACGCCCATCTCCATTCTTATGTATTTCTCGCCCGTGGCCTTTTCGATGGTATCGACAAGTTTCTTTATCTCGCGAATAGTCGAAGTTCCGACATTCTTTAAGCGGTTTTCCTTTATCTTTTCGTTAACAATATCGTAATTTATCGGCGTTTTTCGCATAATACTCACAAGGTTTTAAAGTGGGCTCAAATATCCAAAATTTTTTTCATTTACAGCGGCACTTTGCTTATATTGAATGATTATAAATAATGAGATTTATCAGGTGTGTAAGTGGGTAATATTATATTTGCCTCTCGTAAATTTGCGTCTCGTTAAATTACGATGAGTAAATGTTATTGGAAAAACACGGGACAATAAACAGGGTATAAATCTAATTTTCAGAGTTATGGATTCCACTGAAATGAGCGATTTCCCGAATCCTTTCGGATACGCTACAAGGGTTGACTCGGGCGAATTTTAATGACAAAAACAGAGAAAATGGCAACGAAAGAGAGAATTTCTCAAATATTCGAAAAAATATACGGAAACGGGGGAGACGCGCTTTTGAAGGGTTTTTTGCGGGAACTTGACGAAAAAAAAGCCCTTTGGAATTTTCCTCCGCAGGAGCCCGGATGGTATAAAGACCTTACGGTTTATTCCCTGTATGTTGACTTGTTTAACAAAGATTTCAAAGGGCTTGAAAACAAGCTTGACTATCTGAATGATTTGGGTGTCAGCTGTTTATGGCTGTTGCCTATTTTGGATTCACCCTTGCGCGATGCCGGTTTCGACATAAGGGATTACAGGAAAATACGTCCCGAATTGTTGGCGGGAGGAAAGCAAGACGAGGTCTTCGGCTCGTTTTTGAACAAGGCTCATAGCTTGGGCATTAAAGTTTTGTTCGACATAGCGGTAAATCATACTTCCGACGAACATCCCTGGTTTCTACAAGCAAAAAGCGCCAAAGATAATCCCTACAGGGATTTTTACATTTGGAGCGATGACGAGGGAAAATATTCGGGAGCAAGAGTTATTTTCGAGGGCATTGAAACAAGCAATTGGAAAAAGTGCGGCGACGAATATTATTTTCACAGGTTTTTCGATTTTCAGCCCGATTTGAATTATAGAAACCCGAAAGTTTTGTTGGAGATGAGCCGCAACTTTTTGTTTTGGCTTGAAAAAGGCGTTGACGGTTTCCGTGTGGATGCCATTCCTTACCTTTGGAAGGAGGAAGGTACAAATTGCGAGAATTTGCCGATGACTCACAACATCGTCAAGTTTTTCAGGGCTGTTGTCGATTACGTAAGGCCGAATACTTTGCTCTTGGCCGAGGCTTGTCAAAAACCCGTGGAGGTGGTTAAATATTTCGGCGGCGGCGACGAGTGCCATGCCGGCTATCATTTTCCGCTTATGCCGCAGATTTACAAGATGATGAAAATGCAGGATTTCACCCCTGTTACCGAGACTTTGGATGAGAAGGTGACGCCGTCAATCGGCGGCGAGTCGCAATGGTTTACCTTTCTGCGCTGCCACGACGAGTTGAGCCTCGAACTCGTGTATGTCTCGGAAGACGACCGCCGCTATATCCATCAAAATTATTGCAAAGAGCCGCTGTGGGATTTCCGCAAGGGGCAGGGTATTTCGGCGAGATTGGCGGAGTTGATGGATAGGAATCCCGACAAAATAGCCCTGATTTTCAGCATTATGCTGACTCTTCCCGGCACGCCTGTGATTTATTACGGCGATGAGTTCGGCAAGCTGAACGACCTCGATTACTATCGCGAGCAAATAAAAGCCACGGGCAAAGACGACACCCGCTTTTTGGTACGTGGACATATCGATTGGCCTAAACTCGAACAAGATTTGAAAGACGAAAGCACCCTTTCTTTCAAGGTGTATTCTCGTTTGAGGCAAATGTTGAAGGCACGTTCGCAAACAAAGGTTTTCGGCAGGGGCTCGCTTGAGTGGCTTGACTTTAAAGATAAAAACGGCAATGCACAAAAAGATGTCCTCGCCTTTTACAGGGAATTTGAGGGCGAAAAATATCTGTTGATTCATAACTTATCCGGTGAAACGAGGGAAGTAAGCCCGGGAGGACTTGAACTCTCGAATCTTTTGCCGCAAATAAACAAAGCCGCTTTCGATTTTGCCGCAAAAACCCTAAAATTGGCTCCTTACGGGTATTATTGGCTGAGATTAGCGAACTCAAGTTCCGGTTTTCATAAACGCTTGATTTAAAATAATTTATAGATTGTAAAAAGCTCTTAAGTTCTCAAGCAGCCATACTTGTTTTTTCTCCCTTTCTTTTTTTAAAAAAAGAAACAAAAAACCTCCGCTGCGCCAAAATTCCGAGAAACTCAAACAAACAAACGGTCATTTTGTTTATAGAATTAGTGCTTTTTTAAATGTTAAC
>CAZPGC010000083.1:0-3341 GCA_964585875.1 uncultured Prolixibacteraceae bacterium
AAAACTCTGCAAAATCATAAACAGGTTTTTCGGCGATATTTTCATTTTCGCAAATAGCCGCGTATAAGATTTTCGGCAGCCGAGTAAACATCGATTTTTTTGTTTTTTATTTTTTCTTCCAATTCGGGGAGCAGCCTTTTCACCTCCTCATCTTCGTAAAATTTATTCACAAGGTTATCGGCAAGGTTATTATGAAACCTTTTGATTTGCTGCTCTTTACGATTTTCAACAAAATATCCGTTCTCTTTGGTGAGTTTCACATAGGCTTCAATCATCTCCCAAACGGTATCGATACCTTCGTTGTTTAAGGCCGAGCATTTACCCGTAAGCGGAGTCCAACCCGAAGGTGGCGGCGAAAAGAGATGAAGAGCATTCTTGTATTGTGCGAGGGCGCGGTTTGCAGCTTCGATATTATTGCCGTCGGCTTTGTTAACAATGATGGCATCGCTCATTTCTATGATTCCGCGTTTAATGCCCTGCAACTCGTCACCGGCGCCGGCAAGCATCAAAAGCAGGAAAAAGTCAACCATGGAGCGAGCCTCGGTTTCCGACTGTCCTACACCCACTGTTTCAACTATAACCACATCGTAACCGGCTGCTTCGCAGAGAATTATGGACTCGTATGTTTTGCGCGCCACTCCTCCGAGAGAGCCTGCCGAAGCCGAAGGACGGATAAAAGCCATGGGGTCGGCACTCAAGGTCTCCATACGTGTCTTGTCGCCGAGAATGCTGCCTTTCGACCTGCCGCTGCTCGGGTCAATGGCGAGTATGGCCACTTTATGACCAAGGCCTGTAAGGTGTTTGCCGAAGGCCTCGATAAAAGTGCTTTTCCCCGCGCCCGGCACTCCCGTGATACCTATCCTCACCGACTGTCCCGAATGAGGAATACAGCGCTCCAAAATTTCGCTTGCCGCCTTGCGATGCCGAGGCAATGTGCTTTCTATCAAAGTAATAGCTTTAGCAAGTATTGTTCTGTCACTTTTCAAAATACCCTCAACATAATACTGCGGCGGCATTACCTTAGCTTTGCGAGTTTGGAAACGTTTTACGGCTTCCGCGTTCACCGAAGGAGGCGGCTCCACACCTTTTTTTACCTTTAATGCGGTCTTTTTCTTTGCCATTATTGTTGCGTAAGTATCAGTGACATATCATTTTCCAAAGACTCGGACGGCGCCTCTACAATTCTGCCGAGCTCCACCTTTCCTTTCATAAAAATAAAAGTGGGAACCCACTCCACGTAATAATCTTCGATGTTGAGCCCGCCGGCTTTCTTTTTTCTGTCAACACAAATCAGCGTAATGCTGCTGTCGGGAATCCCAAGCTCATCCATAATGCGGTAAAAACGAGGTACTTGCATCTTGCTGTCGCCACACCACGTGCCCATAACGATTGTGATTTTCACCTTTTTGAGAGTGTCGGAAAGTGTCTCCAGAAATTCGGTATAGGGCTCGTAGGTATCGTATTGCTTTTGCCAAAACTCGGCATACTCCGGAAAATCTTTCAGCGCTTCGCGTGTGCAAAGGCCTATCAAAATATCTTCACCCGTAGTCGAATCCATGACGACCCTGTTATATTCATTTGCAATTGCCGAAGAATCAACATTTTGCGAATACAGGCCGGCACTAAAAAACAACAAAACCGGCAGCAACAAGTTTTTTATAATCATAACTTCTCAATTTTAATCGATACAAAAGTAGTGAAATTAGTGTTATAGCTTTAAAACCCTGCAAAAATCAAAACTACATCTCGAATCTTTTGCCAAAATCGGGGGACTTCCCTAAAAATTTTATTGCATATTGCTGAAATAGGTCATAAATTAGCAAGCTCAAAAACCAAAGAACGATTATGGATAAGACAAGAGATTTTGATAGGGATTTTATACGTGATATCGAAAAAAACACCATTTACAAAGCCGTTTGGGAAAATTCTCCCGATGCTTTTTTGCTCCTCGATTCTCAGGGAAACATAATTTTATACAACGAAGCCACCAAGAAAATGTTTGCCTTGCCGGAAAGTCCCGAGAAGAATAAAATTTCCGTTTTTAAATATCTGAAAAGAGACTTTTGGGAGAATGTCAGACAAGATTTTAATTATGTTCTAAAAAACGGCGAGCTAAAAGATTGTGAGTATCAAGCACTTAGAGACGGATACTTTTTCCCGATAAACATTTCATACCGTAAAGTAAATTTCGATTCGCTCCCCGATGATTACATAATTCTAACGGGAAAAGATATTACCAAAGTAAAGATTAACGAGAGAGCTGTCAGAAAAGCCAAAGAAAAAGCGGAAATTGCCGATAAGTTGAAAACCTCCTTTTTGGCAAATATGAGTCACGAAATACGCACGCCTATCAATGCCGTCATCGGTTTTGCCGATTTGTTGGAAGACCCCGACCTTACCGAAGAAGAAAAGAAAGAATACATCAACACCATTCAGCTGAACGGCGAGTTGTTACTCAAACTTATCAACGACATAATCGACATAGCCAAAATAGAGTCGGGACAATTAAAAATTTCCAAGAACGAATTCGGCGTCAACAAGCTTTTCGAAGAGATATATCTTTCTTCGCGTAACATGCTGAATACCATGGAAAAGCCGCATTTGATACTCGATTATCATATCGACGACAAGCTCAAAGACAAATCTTTATTCACCGACCAATATCGCCTGGTTCAGATAATCAACAATCTGATAAACAATGCGATAAAATTCACGGACGAGGGGCGTATCGACTTTGGAGTCAGGCTGAATCGCAACAATAAAATCGAATTTTTTGTCAAAGATACGGGCATCGGCATTCCGGAGAAAGACATCGACATTATTTTCGACCGCTTCGGGCAAGTTGAGGAGGCTTTAGACAGAAACATCGGCGGCACCGGGTTGGGCTTGAGTATTTCAAAAAGTCTGGTGGAAATTCTCGGAGGACGCATAAGAGTTTTCAGCAAAGAAAACCAAGGCTCCGAGTTTGTCTTCACCATCGATGCTATAATAAAAGACGGTAAAGAAACGATTAAGAACAAAGAGACCATAGACTTCAGCGGAAAAAAGATTTTGATAGTAGAAGATACCGAGTCAAACTACCGCCTGCTAAACATTCTTTTGGAGAAACACGGTGCCGAAACCATCTGGGCACTTACCGGCAAGCAGGCCGTATCCATATGTAAAAACAGCCGCGACATAGACCTTGTGCTTATGGACATCAACCTGCCCGATATCGACGGTTACGAAGCCACCTCCATGATAAAATCGTTCAAACCAAACCTGCCTATTGTTGCACAAACAGCTTACGCCATGGCCGGCGAAGAGCAAAGAAGTCGCGAATCGGGCTGCGACGATTACAT
>CAZPGC010000083.1:3441-12195 GCA_964585875.1 uncultured Prolixibacteraceae bacterium
ATTTGTTACTTCTTATTTTCCGATTTATCCCTGCTTTGACCTCCGGCGGCCGGTTTTCCAATGGAATCCCTCATTCTCGTATCGGCCTTTATGTTTTCAAATTTGTAATAATCCATAATACCGAGGTTCCCTGCCTTAAAAGCTTCGGCCACGGCCAGAGGCACTTGCGCCTCCGCTTCTATAACTTTGGCACGCGCTTCTTGTGTCTTTGCTTTCATCTCTTGTTCGAGAGCAACAGCCATGGCCCGGCGCTCCTCGGCTTTGGCCTGTGCTATGTTTTTATCGGCGTTGGCCTGGTCCATTTGCAAGATAGCCCCTATATTTTTTCCTATGTCGATGTCGGCAATGTCGATGGAAAGTATCTCGAAAGCCGTACCCGAATCGAGACCCTTTTGTAGCACGGCTTTGGAAATCACATCCGGATTTTCCAATACCGACTTATGATTTTGTGCCGAGCCAATGGCCGAAACAACGCCTTCACCCACCCTGGCAAGAACTGTTTCTTCGCCGGCACCGCCCACAAGCTGTTTTATATTTGCCCGCACCGTAACACGCGCCTTACAAATCAACTGTATGCCGTCCATGGCCACCGCCGTAACGGGCGGAGTATTGATAACTTTCGGATTTACAGACATTTTCACCGCATCCAAAACATCACGTCCCGCCAGGTCGATGGCCGTGGCGGTTTTGAAATCGAGATCCATATTGGCTTTATCGGCCGAGATAAGGGCATTTACGACAAGACGCACGTGCCCGCCCGCAAGATAGTGAGCCTCAAGGTCGTCGCGTGTGAGTCGCAAACCCGCTTTGTGCGAAGCT
Source organism: uncultured Prolixibacteraceae bacterium (assembly GCA_964585875.1). GTDB lineage: Bacteria > Bacteroidota > Bacteroidia > Bacteroidales > UBA1556 > UBA6267. The sequence goes on from CAZPGC010000083.1 coordinate 4,261, forward strand.
ATCATCGGCCCTACAATCTGCGAGGGCGGAACCTTCCTGAATCGCATCACTATCAGTTGAAGCAAGTTTACCCTTACTCCCGAAACCAAGGCCTGAAACCACAAACCCACGGGAATTAAATAAAAAATTAAAATAAGCAGGACAAGCCCTATTACGGCGGTAATAACCATGCCAAGTCCCGTTTGATTGTTGAAAAGAAAAATTGTCGCCAAATTGTTCATAACTTTATTTTTTGATTTTTACATAAATTTTACTGCCTTCCGTTTTGTGAACATAAATTTCGCTGCCCTCGTCGATAAAACCCGACAGGGAACTCACCTCCGCATAATTGTCGCCAAAGCGTGCTTTGCCCATGGGGTTCAATCGCGTAACAGCCACACCCTCATCGCCTTTGCTTATTTCGATATCAGAATTAATATTGAATTTGCTCTTGTTGTCTGTTTCCAAAGTGATTTTTTTCCATGTTTTTGACCTTAAAGAAAAAATTATGAAAAACAGAGTGAGAGCAATGGTGGAGCCCAGGACAATAAAACCTTTTGTCTGTCCTCCCGCCGAAAATCCGTAATAAATTCCGTATAGAATAACGAGTATTCCCAAAATACCGAGTATGCCGCCGGGCACAAAGAGTATTTCCGCAAGCACAAATAGCAAACCTAAAATGATGATACTGAATACAATAACCCAAAACATTGCAGCCATAGTTTAAATTCGTGTAAAGATATGTTTTTTTCCTATACCCTTAGGCGGAAATCTGTCACGAAGACAAGCTTTAACTTAGGCATAAGCTTCCACTCAATCATAACCCTTTTTTTATAATTTTGCGCTCTATTAATTTAAACGCGTAAGGTTATGAAAAAGAACATTTTTCTTTTATCGATGATATTTTTTGGCGCTGTGGTTTTTTATTCCTGCAATAATAGCAACGCGAGCAAATCCATTGCTAATCAGGAGGTTGACAAACCGGAGCAATCCGCTCCAAAACCTGCCGAAAAGCAGGAACAAAAGGAAACACTGGCAAAGATTCACACAGAATACGGCGACATCATCGTCAAACTTTATAACGGCACGCCCAAACATCGCGATAACTTTATAAAACTTGCCGATTCGGGCTATTACAACGGCACGCTGTTTCATCGTGTAATTCAGCACTTTATGATTCAGGGCGGCGACCCCGATTCCAAAGGTGCTCCCGCCGGTGTGATGCTTGGCAACGGAGACCCCGGCTATACAATTCCCGCTGAGATTATGCCCGATAAGTACTTTCATAAGCGTGGCGCCTTGGCCGCTGCACGTCTTGGCGACAACGTAAACCCGACTCGGGCTTCTTCCGGAAGTCAGTTCTATATAGTTCAGGGACAAGTATTTAATGATACGTTACTTGATTTTTATGAACAGAAAATGGGTGTCAAATTCACCCCTCAACAACGCAAAGCCTACACTACCGTGGGCGGCGCCCCTCATCTCGACGGAGGATACACGGTATTCGGCGAAGTTGTGAAAGGAATGGATGTGGTGGATAAAATTGCCGCCGTGAAAACCGATAAAAACGACAGACCTTTGAAAGATATTAAAATGGATATTTCGATAATTAAAACGGATAATGAAAAATAAAATTGAAGAAATAAAAAAAGCCATTGAGGCTTTCAGCGTAGAAAACAGGGAGCAACTTGAAAAGTTCCGTTTGGATTTTTTATCAAAAAAGGGCAAAATACAAAGCCTTTTCGGTGAATTTAAAAATGTGCCGAAAGAAGAAAAACCCGCTATGGGACAGATGCTTAACGAGCTCAAAAAAACAGCTCAGGAACGCTTCAACGTCCTCAAAGCCAAGTTGTCAACATCTGCAAATGCAGGCGACGATAATCTTGATATGACCATGTCAACTGACTATGAGCCGCTTGGCGCAAGACACCCTATTTCGTTGGTACGCAACGAGATAATAGAGATTTTCAAACGCATAGGCTTTGTTATTTCCGAAGGTCCCGAAATAGAAGATGACTTCCATAACTTCACGGCTTTGAACTTTCCCGAAGAGCATCCCGCCCGCGACATGCAGGACACCTTTTTTATAAAGAAGAACCCCGACATAGCCTTGCGCACTCACACCTCTTCGGTGCAGGTGAGGGTGATGGAAGCAGGCAAGCCTCCATTTCGTACCATTTCACCCGGAAGAGTGTTTCGTAACGAAGCCATTTCGGCGCGTGCCCACTGCATTTTTCACCAAATAGAAGGGCTTTACGTGGACGAGGCCGTATCGTTTGCCGACCTTAAGCAAACGTTGATGTATTTTGCCAAGGAGATGTTCGGCGAAGAAACCAAAATACGTTTTCGCCCCTCCTATTTCCCCTTCACCGAGCCTTCAGCCGAAATGGACGTAAGCTGCAATATTTGCGGCGGCAAGGGATGTAACGTATGTAAATATACGGGCTGGCTGGAGATTCTCGGCTGCGGAATGGTTGACCCCAACGTGTTGAATAACTGCAATATAGACTCGGAAAAATATACCGGCTTTGCCTTCGGTATGGGCATTGAGCGTATTGCAATGCTCAAATACCAAGTTAAAGACTTACGACTTTTCTTTGAAAACGATTTAAGATTTTTGAAACAATTTACAGGTGCTTATTAAGAGCCTGAAAAGCAACTTTTTGAAATGAGCGAACATAAAATAAAAGAAAATAATCTGCACCTTTATAACTCTCTTACGCGAAAAAAAGAGAAGTTCGAGCCCATTGCTTCACCTCATGTGGGCATGTATGTTTGCGGACCTACCGTTTATGGTGACGCGCATCTGGGACACGCCCGCCCCGCCATTGCTTTCGACTTGGTATTCAGGTATTTAAAGCATTTGGGCTATAAGGTTCGTTATGTTAGAAACATCACAGATGTGGGACATCTGGAAAACGACGCCGACGCCGGCGAAGATAAGATTGCCAAGAAAGCAAGGCTTGAGCAACTGGAGCCCATGGAGGTGGCGCAATATTACGCCGATCGTTATCATGACGACATGGACGCTCTTAATGTGCTGAGACCCAGTATTGAACCCCACGCCTCAGGGCACATCATAGAGCAAATTTCCATGGCAGAAAAGATAATGGAAAACGGCTTTGCATACGAGTCAAACGGCTCTGTGTATTTCGACGTTTTGAAATACAACAAAAAACATAACTACGGTAAACTCAGCGGGCGCAATGTTGAAGAGGTTTTACACAACACACGCGAACTCGACGGTCAGGATGAGAAGCACGAAGCCGTGGATTTTGCCTTGTGGAAGAAAGCCGCGCCTGAGCACATAATGCGCTGGCCTTCGCGCTGGAGCGACGGTTTTCCGGGTTGGCACATGGAATGTTCGGCAATGAGTACCAAGTACTTAGGTGAAAGATTCGACATCCACGGCGGAGGCATGGACTTGCGTTTTCCGCACCATGAATCGGAGATAGCCCAATCGGTGGCTGCCAACGGTCACGAGCCGGTGAAATATTGGATGCACAACAATATGGTGACCATAAACGGGCAGAAAATGGGAAAATCTTTGGGTAACTTTATCACCCTCGAGGAATTTTTCACCGGAAATCATAAGCTGCTCGAGCGTGCTTACGACCCTATGACCATCCGCTTTTTTATGCTTCAGGCCCACTACCGCTCCACCGTCGATTTTTCCAACGAAGCCTTGGCGGCATCGGAGAAGGGACTTGCCAAGTTGCTCAATGCCGTGAAACTTATCGACGGGCTGAAGGCTTCCGCCGCAAGTGATGAAAGCGTGGATGATTTGCGTGACAAATGTTATGCTGCCATGGACGACGATTTCAACAGCCCCGTGCTCATAGCTCACCTATTCGACGGTGTGCGGTTGATAAATTCGGTCAATGACGGAAAAAAACATCTGAATGCCGAAGACATCAAAAAATTAAAAAGTCTGTTCAACACTTTCGTCTTTGAGATACTTGGCCTTAAAGAACAGAAATCCGAAGAGCAAAGCTCTGTAACAGAAGAACTTATAGAGATGATATTGGAGCTGCGTCTCGAGGCGAGGAAAAATAAAGATTGGGCAACGAGCGATATACTGCGCGACAAGCTGAAAGCACTCGGCATTCTTGTGAAAGATTCCAAAGAAGGCTCTACGTGGGAATGGGCTGTTTAAAATATTGAACAAATGAAAAGGATAAAATTTTTCTCTGCGGCAATGGTTGTCATTCTTTTTTCAGCTTGCCAAAACGAACAAAATGCAACCTTGCCAAAAAGTAACACGACAACACCTGTCGCAAAACAGCCTACGGTCCCGGGCTTCAACGCCGATTCGGCCTATTCCTTTGTCGCCGCACAAGTAGCATTCGGTCCGCGAGTACCGGGCTCCAAGGCCCATTCGCTTTGTGAAAATTGGTTGGTAAATAAATTCAAAAGTTACGGCGCCGAGGTTACGGTGCAAAGCTTCAAAGCACGAGCCTACAACGGAAAAATCCTTACAGGAAAAAATATTATCGCTTCTTTCAATACCGGTATTCGCAAAAGAATTATGCTCTCATCACACTGGGATTCAAGGCCTTTTGCCGACCACGACCCCAACCCCGCAAATCATTACAAAGCCATCGACGGCGCCAACGACGGAGCAAGCGGAGTGGGTATCCTTATGGAGATGGCTCGCCGCTTTGCCGAAAAACCTCCCAAAGTAGGTGTCGATATCGTTTTGTGGGATTTGGAAGACTACGGCGAGCATAACGACGAGAAAGTGCAACCCAATGAGGACAGTTGGGGCTTGGGCTCTCAGTATTGGGCGAAAAACAAACACAACCCGGGATATCATGCCGACTTTGGCATTTTACTCGATATGGTCGGTGCCAAAAATCCGACGTTTACAAAAGAATATTACTCTATGAAGTACGCTCCTTCAGTAGTTGATAAAGTCTGGAAAGCTGCATGGCAGTTGGGCTACTCCGATATCTTCCTAAACGAAAAAGCCGGTGCCGTCACCGACGACCACGTTTACGTCAACAGGGACGCAGGCATTCCTACAATCGACATAATTCATTATGATCCTTCATCGAAATCGGGATTTTTTCCGCAGTGGCATACCCTCGGCGACAACATGGATGTTATCTCAAAATCCACTCTGGAAATCGTCGGTAAGGTTTTGATGAGAGTTGTTTATTTCGAAAAATAAACTACCTTAATTTAGCTCCGATACTTCGTTCCAAATTCGTTTGAATCTTACGCATTATCTTATCTATTTGCTTATCATTCAATGTTTTGGATTCGTCTTGAATGATGAAACTTACGGCGTAAGATTTCTTGCCTTCTTCCACTCCCTTGCCTTCGTAAACATCGAAAAGCCTAACGGATTTCAGCAGTTTGGATTCCGATTTTAAAGCCAACCTGCGTATTTCCTCAAAGCCGGTATTTTTATCGACAAGCAATGCAAGGTCGCGGCGCACAGCCGGAAACTTAGGTAACTCCCTGAAGCTCACTTTGGTTTTTTCTACCTGCTTCAAAAAGTTATTCCAATCGATTGATGCATAATAAACAGGCACATCAATTTCGAAATCAGCCAAAAGCTCCCCTGATAAAATTCCTATTTCCGCTATCACCTCATTATATTGTCTGTAAATCAAGCTTTTGGAGAAAATAGCCGCGTTTCCTTCCTCGGTTTTTAAATCATCGGGGTTTATTCCGCATTTTCTAAAAACAGCATAAAGCACTGATTTTAAACTGTAAAAATCAGCCGGAGAGCTTTTGTATTTCCAATTTTCATCAAGCTCGTCACCGGTTATGGCAATGGCCAAATGCCGGCTTTGGTGATAAGGTGCGAGGCCGTCGCCTTTTTCCCTCGAATAGCTGTATTGATTGCCGAATTCAAAGAGTTTCTGGTTGATATTTTTAAAATTGCGGTTGCGCTTTATGCTTTCCAAGATACCGAAAACCAAACTTTGCCGCAAAGCGTTAAGCTCAGAGCTTAAAGGATTTAAAATCATCACGTTGTCGTCGGTTTTAAAGCCGTATTTTTCGTAGTAAGAAGCTCTGGTGAGAGAATTGTTCATGGCTTCATAGAATCCTTTGGCAACAAGTAAATCAGAAACCATGTTTGTAATTTTCTCATTATCAGGCTTTTTGCTATATGAAATCGCCGATTTGATATGATGGTCGGTTTCCACGGAATTATAACCGTAAACTCTCAAAATTTCTTCAATGACATCAATTTCACGAGTTACATCGACCTTGAAAGTAGGGACCTCAAGCATCAAACCCGAGTCATCTTCTTCAACAATTTTCATTTCCAAATCGCTAACGATTGATTTAATCATATCAGCGGGAATTTCATTGCCGGTAACTTTATTAACGGTGGCATAGTTTACCCTTATATTCCAATTGTTAATGGTTTTTTTATAGACGTCAATGATGTCTGATGAAATCTCGCCGCCGGCAAGTTCCTTTATCAAAAGAGCCGCTCTTTTTATTGCATAAATGGTAATATTGGGGTCGGCACCGCGTTCGAAACGGAAAGAGGCATCAGTTTTTAACCCATGATATTTTGATGATTTTCTTATGGTTACAGGATTAAAATAAGCGCTTTCCAAGAAAATGTTTTTTGTATCCTCTTTTACGCCGCTGTCTCGTCCTCCGAAGATGCCGGCCATACACATGGGCTTTTCAGCGTCACAAATCATCAAGTCATTTTCGGTCAATTCCCTTTCCACTTCGTCAAGGGTGATAAACTTTGTTCCCGGCTCGGTCTTGCGAATAACAACTTTTGCCCCTTCAATTTTATCATAATCGAAAGCGTGCAACGGATGACCTGTTTCCATAAGCACAAAGTTGGTGATATCAACAATGTTGTTTATGGGTCGCAGACCAACGGCATTCAATCGATTTTTCAACCAATCGGGAGAGTCTTTAACTGTTATTCCTTTGATTGTCAGCCCCGTATATCTCGGGCAATCATTATCGGAAAGAATCTCTATCTCCACAGGCAAATCGGAGTTGTCCTTTTTAAAAGCCGATACGTCCGGAATATGCAAGCTTTTCTTTTTGGCGGGATAATGCCTGTTGAGCACGGCCACGAGGTCACGCGCAGTGCCTATGTGCGAGGTGGCGTCGGCACGGTTGGGCGTTAGACCTATTTCATAAACATAATCGCTTTCTATTTTGAAATAGTCGGAGGCCGGAGTGCCGGGTTTTGCGCTATCGTCGAGTACCATAATTCCGTCGTGTGAAGAGCCCAGTCCCAACTCGTCCTCGGCACAAATCATCCCTTGGGAGACTTCGCCGCGGATTTTCGATTTCTTTATCACGAAAGACTCATCGCCGCTGTAAAGCCTTGTGCCAACGGTAGCTACAGGCACCTTCTGCCCCTTAGCAACATTAGGAGCACCGCAAACAATCGGCAGGATTTCACCTCCCACATCCACGGTTGTGATGCTAAGTTTGTCGGCGTTGGGGTGCTTCTCGCATGTTAAAACTTCACCCACAACAACACCTGCAAGCCCGCCTTTGACAGACTCTACTTTTTCCATTCCTTCCACTTCAAGACCTCCGTCGGTCAGCAAAACTGACAATTCCTCGGGACTCACGTCAAGGTCGATATAATCCTTCAACCAGTTATATGATATCTTCATTGATTAGAATATTAAGCTATTTCAAAAAAACAGAGGGCAAAATTACGCAAAATGTCGATTGAATGACGAAATGTTATCAATGTTGTTTTATGTTGTAATACAGATAGTTAAATTGATTTGTCTTTCGTTTGGAATAAAAAAATAAATTTTTCTTGTGTAAATTAAAAAAAGATATACATTTGCACTCGCTTTTGAAAGGAGCAAGTTCCTTAAAAATAAAAAGCCGGTTCGGTAGTTCAGCTGGTTAGAATACCTGCCTGTCACGCAGGGGGTCGCGGGTTCGAGTCCCGTCCGGACCGCAAAAAAAGCCCATGATTTTCGTGGGCTTTTTTAA
>CAZPGC010000084.1:0-5490 GCA_964585875.1 uncultured Prolixibacteraceae bacterium
GCCGTGGTGTCGATGTTTTGACTTTCAGGGTTTTGCTCGCCTTGTGCTACAACTTCACCTCCTGTTGCTTTTGCCGCAGCGGCAGTCACACCGGCAGCTGCAGCTTTCTTTTCAGCCGAGGCAATAGTCCCGTATTTTTCCTCGTTTTCCTTTTTGTATTGCGCAACTGTGCTTTGTATGGAATCTTTTTTAGCCGCTTCTATGCCTTTACCGTTTGCATAGTCAACCCCCTTAAACTCCGCGAGATAAGCATTCATCATGTTGTCCGTGGCGGCTAAGTTGTCGCCAATGCTGTCGGCTTTGTTTCTCGTTTTTTTCCAGAGAGCGACAGCAGCCTCGTATTCCGCCTCTTTCTTGGCAATGGGCTTATCCATGGCCTTGACCATCTCCAAATAATCGGCTTTTTCTTCGGGGTCGGTGCTTGTGCGTGCAGCTTCTTCATACTCCTGTTTTTCTTTTTTCAAATCGGCCAATTCCTGCTCCACACTTTTCGATTTTTTATAATAGTCGGACGCCACATCCCTGATTTTCTTTACCTTAAGATGCTCTGCAGCAACAAGTTCCTGTCCGGCATCGCTCATGGTATCGACACGGTTGTAATAATCCACAACCTTTTTAAACGAGGGATAAAGCGAATCCAGATTATCAACAATGGCATATTTCTGCATTCTGCCTGTCATTCGAATTACCGCATTTGCCATTGAGCGTGTAATTTCTATTTGCTTGTCGATATCTTTGGCGATTTTCGTACACAATTCCGCATTTTTTTTCAACTGCCTAACCTTCACCGAGTTTTCGTCATAGCCGTCGATAAGAGCCTCTTTGGCAGCTTTCATATTTTGCGTCCCTATCTTGCTTATTGCCGATTTGCGACTTTTGTACTCTTCTTCTTTCAGTTTTAATCTTTCGTAAATATCAAAAACAGAGTCGATTACGGCAGTAGAGCTCAATGTAAGCTCGTTATCTTTTTCACTGATATTTAGTTTTTTTACCTGATTATTATTGCCATTCTCACCCGAACTTGCAGCGATAAAATCACCGCCTTCACCTTTTTTATTCATATAGGCATTCATCCCGATGTTGGTGTTCAGGTTCGCCATATCTTTTATTTGCTTAATCCCCGTTTTCAAGTCCATACCACCTTTATATACAGATGCCAAATTGATGGTTTCTTTGGGGCGTTTGTTGATTCCTATTCTGTAAACATCGATTAAGCCGTTTATACTCAGCCTGTTACTGGAGAAAAAAGCATAAATATTGTTCGTATCGGGAACAAACATAATTTCGTCGAAGGGAGTATTAAGCGGAAAACTCATATTCACCGGCTTGGTCCACGAAAAGGAAGCAAGGTTGAAGGTGGATTTGAAAATATCATAGCCGCCCATGGTATTGTGCCCTTTGGACGAGAAATAAATTGTTCGTCCGTTTGGCGAAATATAAGGGTAAGCATCATCGTAGGGAGTGTTAATCACGGGGCTGATATTTTCGGGCTTAGCCCAGCTGCCGTCCGGATTGCGATGCGAGCGGTAGATGTCGAGACCGGAAGTGTTTTTTTGCCCGTAACTGGCAAAATATATCAAGCCCGTTGACGAAACATAAAAGGCTATGGTGGGAGCCTTGTGTTTTTTGTCGTATTTAGTGCGCAATTCATCGGGAATAATTATGATCTTCCCGCCGGCTTTGGTCAGGTCGTAAGAACGGTAAAAAGAGCTTTCTTTCACCTCCACCTTATTAATAACGTAAATACCGCGCACTTCCGACAGCAGCGCTATGCCGTTATTACATTCTTCTATCTTCCTGTCAATCTGATATCTCTCTATGTCGGAAGAACGCGCCGATTCTTTAAACTTATTAAAAGCATCAATGGCATCGGTAAACTGATAATTCATTTGGTAGGCGCGACCCAAGAAATAATACAAGCGCTTATCAACCTTCGGGTCTTTCATGGCCTTTTCGAGGTAAAAAATAGGCTTTGTCTTATCACTTCTGTCGGCGTACATCAAACATACGGCATATCTGAAATTATACTCCGCATTGTCCTTGTGATTCGACAGCAGAGTCTGATACATGGTAAAAGCTTTTACGTACTCCTCCTTTTTAAAATGCTGATCCGCTTTCTTGATAAGCTCAGCTTCGTTTTTAAAATCATTGGACTGCGCATAGCCAACCCCCGTGAGCCCCAATAAAAACAGTAAAAGTATGTATCTTCCGATTATCTTCAAAATAAACAATTTGATTAAGCTCTTTTATACCATAATGTTGCTAAATTGTTACAAAACAAAAAGATTCGACCTTCGTCAAAACAATCATTATCCGAAAAAAAAATTTTATCTTTTTGCAATGGCAAAAATAAGAATTTAAACATATAAAGTCTATATGAGAGCATACTAAAATCAAAAAAGAATTAATCGGTGATATTTTATTTTCGTCACATCACCGGCACTAAGCCATTTTTCAGTTGTGAATTAACCTACTTTCTATACATATTTTCCGCCTTTCGTAAAAATCGACACAAATATAAAACGATGGACTTGGATATTTTTTATTTTCCTAAAAATCAGTTAATTATCTTTAGCAATTCTTCACCAATACCTATGGTATAGCCTGTTTTTATAAAAATTACATCCCCTGAAGATTCCACGACGGCAACTACGGGAAGACTGTTTGTCAAATCCTGCTTTGCACTTTGCGAAAGGCTTTTTAAAACCGAGAAAGTTCCGTCGATTCTAAACTTGGCAGTTGAAGGAAGATGTCCGAAATAGCGCCGGTCGAGCTGCTCAGGCTTTTTGTCGGTTATCAACAATATTGTGATGTCCGACTTCTCAAAATCCTTTGCGTATTTATTGATATCTTCCACAAGGTGCTTTGAAGGCTCCGAGCCGGGGTTTATCCAAAGGGCCACAAGAGGCTTGTCGGCTGTCAAAGTGCAGGCTTTTTTGTTGTCATTAAATATTTCGGCATTGGGATTTAAATGAGCTACCACCTTATGTTCCAAAGCATTACTGCGTTGTTTCACGTCGATATTCACCACCTTGCCGGGCTTGATATTAAAAAATATCAGCTGTGAAAGTACACTGCCGTCGGGTTGTCTGTTTCCGGTTGTTATCCGGTAAAAACCTGTGTCGAGGCTTATCTTTTCGGGGAAGTCGCCGATGGGTTTATCCCAATCGTATGCAAGCGTGTAAAAGACGCCTCCGGAAAATTTTGCTATCGTAAAATGCTTGTAATATTTCAAATCGGCCTTAGCGGGATTATTCAAATGCAGAAAGCCTTTCAAACTTTCTTTTTCTTGTTTTTTCTTTTTGAAGTCGGCCCGTTCCCATTTACCGGCTTCATAAAATTGCGGTATCAGGCTGCCGGGCTCGAGACGTGCCGCAAAACCCAAGGAGCGACAGGCCTCCACAAAGACCAAGTCACGGCTTTTTTCATCGGTCAACCCGCCGGTAAACACACTTTTGGCACTGATGGGAACGCGCGAATAGTTCGTGCTGTCGAGTTTAAGGCTGTCGCGCATAAACTCAAAAACCTTACCGGGAGCATCCAAGCCTTTCATTTTCAGAGTTTTAATCAAATAGGCACGATAAGGCAAAAGCATCTCGTATTCAACACGAGGTCTGAGGACATATTTTTCCCAAGTTTCTCTGTCGTAAGCCGCCTTTGCCTTGTCAAAGTCGGGAGTATTTAAAAGATGGTCTTCCAAAACGGGCATGGTTACATCGTGTAAATCCTTAACGGACAGCACCCTCAGCAAGGCAACAGCCTCTTCCCTTTTCTCTTTGTCAGTTTCCGATAAAAACGTCTCTATCACCTGCCAATTGCCCCTGCTCTTTCTTATCAAAGGAAAGATGCCGTTGAAATCGTAAGCATATTTCGAGGCGAAAATTTCCACGGCTGCCGAGTCGGGAAAAGTATTCTCGTAGGCCCTTCGCAAACTGTCTTCATATTGCAGCCGTTTGTTGTTTTCCTCGGCTTTTGCCTGCGAAACTTTCAGCGGCTCGGGTTTTTCGGGCGGGTTGTAATCGAAATCGAAAATCCCTTCCTCGCCATATTTTTTATTGAGCACAAGCTGCAGGGTGTCAACCGTCCTGACATCGAGTTCGGCATAGGCATAGTTATTACCGTCGGTAGCCCAAACCAGCATATCGCCATAGCCTGTCAGGAAGGAGGCCAAGCCTTCGGCATCGCTCTTTTTGGGTCCCAAAGTATAAAACTCGCCGTAATTATAAATCTGAAAATCCACGCGGGCACCCTTTAGCGTTTTGCCCTCGGCATTTAGCACTTTCACAAATACCTCTTTGGTAGGAGCATACACAGGCGTGGTGTTTATCATCGTGTAAGCTCCTGTTTTATAGTTTATTCGCTCATCGCCGCTGTAATTTCCGTTTACCCGCGTGCCCACGAGCATAGCACGCCGCGCAGGCTCGGTAAACCAACCAATATCGGGCTCGGCCATAGGTTCGGTCGCTCCGAAATAATGCCACTTGCCGCTTGCCCAAAACTCAACCCAAGCGTGGTTGTCGTCGGTATGAGCCCAGCGCGGCGTGTAAACTTGTCGTGCCGGGATGCTCAAGGCTCGCAAAACCGAAACCACAAAAACAGATTCTTCGCCACAGCGACCGTAGCCGTTGCGATATGTTGTCAAAGGCGAAGAGGTGCGTTCGTCGCTCGCACGGTAGCTCACATGCTCATGACAGTAATGGTTTATTTCCATTGCGGCATCAAGCATACTCATGCCTTTCAGTCTGTTTTTCAATTCCTTATAAAAAAATATTCTTCCGGTATCGAGATTTTCGTTGTTAATGCGCTCAGGCAAAACAAAATAGGTAAACAACTTTTGCGAAATGCTGTCGCCCCACTGCATCTGAGTTTTGGCTTTCAATGTTGACTCCATTATTTTGTAATGAAACAACGGAGTGTAATCGAGTACATCCTCCAAAGGCATCATCTCGTACATTTTTTTAAACAAAAGCGCATCGGCCGCTGACATTATGTTTATCAAACTGTCAAACTGCTTTTTGTAAGCTCTTTTTTTCAAAACTTCGTTAACGCGCGCAAAATCGTCACTCTGATTATGCTCATCACGGCCGCAAGCCGAAATGAGTAAAACCAAAACGAGCGAAAGGAAAAAATACCTCATAAATATATGATTTTTAAATGTTTATCTTTCTACAACAAATCCCTATGCTTTGATATCAGGCAATCTCAATCGGGATAAGCAATCCTCACATGATAGATGCTCATCAGTCTTTTCTTAAACAGCTTCTTAACGGTATTGATATCACGAAGCGTGATATTTGAATTATCATACTGCCCCTCATCCATTTGCGATTTTATAATTGCGTCCACAAGATTGGAAATCTTACGGTCGTCGGGCTCTTTTATGCTTCGCGAAGCTGCTTCCACCGCATCGGCCATCATCAGCACACAGGTTTCTCTGCTGTACGGAATCGGGCCTTTGTATGTAAACTCTTCTTTATCAATATCTTCGGC
>CAZPGC010000084.1:5590-11997 GCA_964585875.1 uncultured Prolixibacteraceae bacterium
CCGATGTCGTGGTACATTGCTCCCGCCCTAACCAAAAGAGGATTGCCTCCAATTTCGCGAATGGCTTCTTCGGCCAAGTTAGCCACTTGCACCGAATGTTGAAAAGTGCCCGGAGCCTTCTTCGACAAGTCCCTTATCAGCTCGTTGTTGGTGTCGGCATATTCCAAAAGCGAAATATCGGTTATCATCCCGAAGAGCTTCTCAATCACATAGATAAGCGGGTAGGCAAACAAAACCATGGCCGCATTGAAGGCAAAATACATAAAATTCACCGGCTCTACCATTGAAAAATCGCCGTTAGTAATCAGCACCATAGCTATATACATCACCGAATACGAAAGGAAAATATAAAGCGCCGTGATGAAAAACTGCGACCTTTTGTACAAAGTTACGATGCTTATAATGGTGATAATGCCGGTTATAACTTGCAAGAACAGAAAGCGAAAACTGTTTGGCACAAAATAACTTACAAGCAAAACGGTGGTCAGATGCACCATTAAAGCTAATCGCGTATCATAAAACGCTCTGATAACCAACACATTGATAACCAATGGAACAATATAAAGATATACGGGATTTATATTTACGGCAAGGCGTGAAACAAAGACCATCAACGTTATAAGCGACAAATACAGGATGATGTTTTTGTTTTCCATAAAATATTCGAGCCGGAAATATACGAGGAAAAGCATGAAAGCAAAAAGAGGAATGGCCACCAAAATCACCTGTCCCAAAATTATCATGGTGTACGACTTGCCCGATTTTTTCTCGAAATTTTTCCTCATGGATTCCAAAATACGGTATTTGTTTTGGTCCACCACCTCCCCTTTCGAGATAATAAGTTGCCCTTGTTGCACCACATCATAAAAAGGCGAAATGTCTTTCTGCATGGTTTGCAATTCGGCATCGGTTTTTTTCTTATCGTAAAAAACGTTGGGTCGCAGCACTTTCGTAAGAGCCTGATAGAGAAAGTCATAATTGTTTTTCAAATCTCTGTTCACAAAACTTTTGACAACGTTTGTCAAGTCGGAAAAATGATACAAATCGCCGAAAAATTTCTCTGTGGCCGTTTTATCTTTTACAAAATAAACAACATCCTCGTTTTTCACTTTCACGCCCGCATCCACATCGTCAACAAGTCCTTTTTTATAAATTCTTTTCAACGTTTTTTTGAAAAAAGCTCTGCTTTTCACATAATCAAGCTCATTTTCGAAACCGTATTGACGAACCCACAAGCTGTCGAACATTTGCAAGCCATTTTTCAAAAGGTGGCGTGTAAGTTCCTTGTTATAAACAAAATAAGGTTTAACCTGTTTTTTAAGTTCCTCTTTCTCCTTCTGCAAAACGTCTTTGGGTTTCAAAACGGGGAAGTCTTCATCGGCAATCAAAGTCTCGTATTTCCACGGCCTGCCCAAACTGTATTCGTAGGAGAATTTAGCTTCCTTGGGCAACATATAAACAATTAAAACGGTAGCGGTAATAAAAATCAGAGCCTTGTAAATCTCATTGTAATAGTTCCTTACAGCCGATAGAAAATTTTTCATATCAATGATTTTGCAGCCGCAAAGCTACTTAAAAAGATTAAACCTACAAAGCGTTTGCGATTTGACGAATAAATTCAGGCCTAAAAAAACAGCTGCCGTCCTATCAAGGGAACCTTATGATTTTTCTCTGTGAACAGGCAGTGTCCTGCAGCACCGGCGAAGGAATTGCTTAACGATAAAACATTTTTCCTATCTTCGCAAAAATTTAAACGATGCTATAAATTGCTGATAAGGGAACTTTTACATATAAACAAAGAGCTAAGGCTCAAAGCTTTGGAACTTTATTACAAGGCTCATGCAGGACATATCGGCTCTACCTTGAGTTGTCTCGATTTGGTTTCTTCCATCTTGCTATACAAAATTCACGAAGAAGACAAGTTTATTCTATCCAAGGGTCATGCCGCCGTGGCTCTTTATGTTACGCTTAACAAGAAAGGTCTTATCAGCGATGCCGAATTGGAGAATTATTACAAAAACGGTCACAAGCTGCCTGCCCATCCCGCACCTCTCAGTTTTCCGGGAATAACCTTTGCCACAGGCTCTTTGGGACATGGTTTGCCTTTGGGAGCCGGTATTGCCAAAGCTAAAAAAATGGATAAAAAAGAAGGAATCGTGATTGTGCTTATGTCCGACGGCGAAACCAACGAGGGCACAACTTGGGAAGCGGGACATTTTGCAACCAAGCACCGCCTCGATAACCTTGTGGTGATAATAGACAAAAACAAAATTCAAGGAATAGACCTGTCCGTCAACGTGTTAGGAGATACAGCCAATTTTAAAAACTGGGAAAATATGGGTTTCGACATAAGGCAAATCAATGGTCACAACATTGTCGAAATAGTTAACACCATGGACGACGTAAGACGGCAATTCAACGGAAGACCAAAGTTGATAATTGCCAACACGGTAAAAGGCAAAGGTGTATCGTTTATGGAAAACACCGTCGATTGGCACTATTGGCCCATGAATGAAGAACAATACCAACAGGCTGTAAATGAAATAAAAGGACTTGGAAATGAGTGAGATAAGGGTGGATTTTGAAAGAAAGATAAAGGCGCTGCCCGGGCCTGTAGCCGTTTTCGGTGCGGGAGGTTTTATAGGCGTCAACTTGCTGAAGTTTCTTTTGGCACGCCGCAGCGATGTGATAGGTGTTTCGCAAGACCATATTAACAACTGGCGCTTTATCGCTAACGAAATACCTCATAAATACCTGAACTCCACCGATATACTTCAACAAAACCAAATCAGGGAATTTTTCCGCAACCATCGCCCCAAGACCATTTTCAACCTTGCGGCTTACGGCGCCTATTCGAAACAAAACGAATACGACAAAATATATCATACAAACTTTCTCGCTGCGGTAAACCTGATTGAAGTAGCCAAAGAATACGGTTTTGAGGCCTTTGTTCAGGCGGGAAGCAGCTCGGAATACGGCTTCAACTCCAAGCAACCCGGCGAAGACGATAAACTGCTGCCAAACAGCCATTATGCCGTAAGTAAAACCGCAGTATATCAAGCAATTAACTACTACGGAAAAGTTGAAAACCTTAACGTTTCACATCTTAGATTATATTCGGTTACAGGCCCGTGGGAAGAGCCCGACAGGCTGATACCCGTTTTGGTGGCACACGCTCGTCGCAAGCAGTTTCCTCCCTTGGTAAACCCCGATATTTCAAGGGATTTCGTCTTTGTCGATGATGTATGCCGTGCCTTTGTCCTTGCCGCTTCAAAAGCACAAAGCATTAAAGGTGAGGCTTTTAACATTGGAACGGGCGTAAAAACAACTATCAGGCAGTTGGCACAAAAAGCCAAAGAGTTGTTCGACATCCCCGGCGAACCCCTTTTCGGCAGCATGCCCGACAGACACTGGGACACTATCGATTGGTATTGCAAACCTGACAAGGCAAACAATGTTTTGGGCTGGAAAGCGCAGACAGGATTGGAAGAGAGCTTAAAAATAATAGCCCGGGTGCAGGAAGAAACAGATTTTGACAACGCTTACTGGAATTGGACAAAATGAAAAAAGACGTCGCCATAATATTGCCCGTTTACAATCAGGAGTCGCATGTGGAGATAATTTACAAAAACTACATTGCCAAACTCAACGAAGAAGATTTCAGCTACGAACTTATTTTTGTGGTAAACGGCAGCCGCGACGGTAGTTACGAAAAATGCCGCTCCCTCGCAAACATAAACAAAAACATAAAAGCCTATGAATTAAAGGAATCGGGCTGGGGAAGAGCCGTTAAATACGGCATCGAAAAAGCCGACGCCGACCTGATAGCCTACACCAATTCGGCACGAACGCAAATAGACGACCTTATCACAACCATTAAATTTGCCAAGGTTGACGGCAATACCGTCGTAAAGACAAACCGCATCATACGCGAAAGTTTTATTCGCCGGCTGGGCTCCGTGATTTATAATTTCGAAAACCGTAATTTTTTCAACACTGCCATTTGGGATGTAAACGGTACGCCGAAGGTGTTTCCGCGACATATTATTAAAAATATGGAAATATTGTGCGAAAACGACCTTATCGATGCCGAGTTGATGGCGCGTTGCCGCAAAGAAAACATCACCATTATTGAGGTGCCCGTTTACTCCACGGGAAGAATCTCAGGCAAAAGCACAACAAATTTGCGCTCTGCGATGAAAATGTATTTCGGATTGATAAAACTAAAACGCAGATTGGACAATGAGTAAAAAAGAAATGTTTTCATATTACGACAGCTTGTTTCGCTCGCCTGCCGATATTGCCGGAAGAATTTCCACCAACAAAAAATATTTGCGTAAATCTCTGAAATACAAAGCAGACGAGGGTTTTGCGGATATCCTGTCAAAGTTGAAAATAAAGCTTTTTATCAGTCGTGAGTATGAGCATCTCTTGCTTTGCCTTTCGAGCGAAAAGGGTAAAATAAAGCAAACATATCATCCTCTGCCCCACCCTTCGGGCCTCGCAGTTAAGGAGGGCTTTCTTTATGCTGCCTCCACAAGAAACCCCAACTACATCGTGCAATTTGGCAGCGTCAAAGACTTCTTAACGAGGAAAGAAGATAAAATAATTCATAAGCCCGGTGCTTTGGTGCCATTAAGGACTAAATTTTACCCCGGAGCCTACTATTTTCACGACTTGGCATTTATAGGTAACGACTTGTATGCCAACAGCGTAGGACAAAACGGAGTGGTGAAAATAGACTTCGATAAAGCCGCTCCCGACCCTGTTTTATGGAGGCCGCCACTGAAAGGCCAAGCAGCGGAAAAGCTATTGAAATCCAACTACTTGCAGCTCAACTCAATAGCCGCGGGACAAGACCTGCAAAACAGTTTCTTCTCGGCATCGACAGAAACCCCCGGAAAGCTGCGCCCCGGCAATCCCGATTTTCCGGTTGACGGTCGCGGAGTGATTTTTTCGGGTAGCGGCGATATTGTTGCACGCGGACTCACTCGCCCCCATTCGGCACGCCTGCATCGAGGCAAACTTTGGATAAACAACAGCGGCTACGGCAGTTTTGGTTTTATTGAAAATCAAAAGTTTGAGCCTCTGATAAAACTCCCCGGATGGACACGAGGCCTGTTTTTAAAAGACAACATAGCCTTTGTAGGCACGAGCCGCATACTCGAAAGGTTTGAAAATTACGCCCCCGGCCTGAGAAAATCGGAGGCATTTACAGCTGTTTATGCCATCGACATCGAGAAAAAGGAAATAGCCGGTAAAATAAAATTCCCTTACGGAAATCAAATTTTCGGAATCGAAGCCATGGACGACGAATTGTCCAACGGCTTTATTTTCAACAATATACAAAATAATACAATGAGAATTAAATCATATTTTTACAAATATAAAATTTAGCAAACAATGGCAAATAAAGAATTTAAACTGCTTATGCTGTCGGCGATGTATGAAAACGGCGGCAATACAACCCACCGATTTTTGGACGGACATCCCGAGCTTTTTGTTTATCCCTTCGAGTCGCAACCCGGCACAAAATACGTGCAAGATAAATTCACCGGCATGTTTCCGGTGAAATATCGCTGGCCCTATTTCCCTGAGCATCTGACCGAAGAGCAAATGTTTTATGCCATCATCGACGAGGAAGCCAAAATAAGAGCGCGCACCCCTTTTGTAAGCAAGTTTCGCAACGCCGAGTTTGACTTCGACGATGAAGAGCGCAAGAGCATTTTCACGGAATATCTGAAAAAAGCCGGAACGAAAAGTCGTGCCGCCGCTATGGAAGCCTTTTTTAGAGCCACTTTCGATGCTTGGAAAAACTACAAACGCAGCGGTGAAGAAAAAATGTGGGTTGGCTACAGCCCCATCATAGGCGTTGACGGTGAGGCAATTATAAACGATTTGCAGGGTCGCGGTTATGTGCTTCACGTAATGCGCAATCCCTTCAGCTGCTACGCCGAGACCAAAAAACGTCCGGTGCCGCTTTCTCTCGACCATTACATAAATGCCTGGGTTAACAACCAATATTACGCATCTTTCTTGTCGAAAAAATATCCCGACAAATTCTTCTTTGTCAGATATGAAGACATCATTGAAAATCCCGTGGAGGTCCTCGGTAACGTTTTGCAGAAAATGGGAATTTCGAAAAACGAATCTCTGGCAAAGCCCAGCTGGAACGGCGAAGTTTTAAAACAGGTTTACCCTTGGGGCACTGTGAAAACACCCACGGCAGAAGTGAACTTAAACACCGCCAAAGAACTGAATGCCAACGAGATAAATGAAATATTCTTAAGGACGGAAATGTATCTTAAAGAATTCGGATATTCGGATATTTACGCGGAGTTGACAAAACCATAGCGGGTTTTTAAGGAATAAAAAAGTTTGTTAAAGCGACTCGCTTTGGATGGGCA
>CAZPGC010000085.1:0-1258 GCA_964585875.1 uncultured Prolixibacteraceae bacterium
GGAACCGGAACGTCGCAAGGAGTACCTGTAATCGCTTGTAACTGTGATGTTTGCCGCTCGGAAGACGCTCAAGATAAACGTCTGCGAACTTCGGTGCTTATCGAAACCGGGGAGTCGGTTTTCACAATCGATGCCGGCCCTGATTTCAGACAGCAGATGCTGCGCGAGGGTGTTAAAAAATTGGATGCCATCTTCGTTACCCACGGTCACAAAGATCATGTGGGAGGCATGGACGACATCCGTGCTTTTAATTTTATCCAAAGAAAGCCCATGACCGTTTACGCCGACGAAATTGCCGCAAACTCGATTATGAAAGAGTTTTATTACGCTTTTGAAGACGACAAATATCCGGGGGTGCCCAATTTCGATTTAAAGCTTATCGACTACAACACCATAAATTTCAACGGCGTGGAAATAATCCCCATTCCTTTGATGCACCTTCATCTGCCGGTTACGGCTTTCCGCATCGGCCAACTCACTTACATCACCGATGCCAATTATATCTCCGAAGAATCGTATAAGCTGATTGAAGGCAGTAAAACACTCATAATAAATGCTTTGCGCAAGAAAAAACACATCTCTCATTTTAATCTGAAAGAGGCTCTCGAGGTAATTGAACGAATAAAACCGAGAGAGGCCTACCTTACGCACATCAGCCATCTGATGGGCAAACACGCCGAGGTGTCGAAAGAGCTGCCTTCCAATGTGTTTATTGCCTACGACGGTTTAAAAATAGATTTCCAATGAGCAACAAAAAGCTGATGATAATTATTGCCGGCCCCACGGCAGTAGGGAAAACCGCAACCGCCATAGAGATTGCGCGGCGTTTGGATACGGTGATTTTCTCGGCCGATTCGCGACAGCTTTACAAAGGACCTGTGATTGGCACCGCAGCACCCGATGAAGAAGAGCTAAAGGCCGTTCGCCACTACTTCGTTGCGGAGCTCGAAATTGACGAATATTACAACGTGGCAATGTATGAGCAACAAGCTCTAAAAAGGGCGAGTGAGATTTTCAAAGAAAAGCACAGCATAGTTGTTGCCGGAGGTTCGGGACTGTATATCAATGCCTTATGTCACGGAATCGACGAGCTGCCCGATGCCGACGAAAGGCTCAGAAATGACATTAAAAAATCTTACGAAAGAGAAGGCTTGGAATGGCTGCAGAAGGAAGTGCAGAGACTCGACCCCGAATATTTTTCCATTGTGGACAAAAAAAATCCCAAGCGGCTGATGCGTGCTTTGGAAGTGTGCCTTGC
>CAZPGC010000085.1:1358-11838 GCA_964585875.1 uncultured Prolixibacteraceae bacterium
GAAAACATAAAAACAAACACGCGCCGTTATGCCAAGCGACAAATAACATGGTTTAAGAAAGACCCTGAATTTCAGTGGTTTTCGCCCTTTGATACGGAAAAAATATTGGAAACAATCAACAAAAAAATAGAGAGTCTGCAATGAAAAGATATAGCGTAGAAGAAATAAAAAAGAAGGCTGTCAAAATCAGAGAGCTCGTTCTTCGGAGTCTTGCCGAGGCCGGCTCGGGACATACGGGCGGCAGCTTGGGAATGGCGGATATTTTCGCATCGCTTTATTTCGGACTGATGACCCACGACCCGCAAAACCCTTCCCTGCCGGAGCGCGACCGTTTGATTTTAAGCATCGGCCATATTGCCCCCGTACTTTACGCCTCTTTGGCAACGGCGGGATATTTCCCTGAGGAAGAGATGCTTACGCTGCGTAAACTCGGCTCACGCCTGCAAGGGCATCCGGGGCGCGACCACGGACTGCCGGGTATAGAGTTGTCGGCAGGCTCTTTGGGTCAAGGTTTCGGCGCGGCCGTGGGCATGGCTCTTGCCGCCAAGCACAACAAGCAAAGCCACCATATTTTCTGTATCTCCGGCGACGGCGAATTGCAAGAGGGAAGCATATGGGAAGCCGCCATGAGTGCAGCACATCACAAACTCGACAATCTGCTTTGGATTATCGACCGCAACAAACTGCAAATCGACGGAGATACCGAAAAGGTAATGAGCCTTGAACCGCTCGACGATAAACTTACAGCCTTCGGGTGGAGAGTATGGCACTGCCAAGGAAACAGCGTGGAGGATTTTTTAAAAACAAGCCGTAAAGCAATGAATTTCAACGGAATACCTTCGGTTATTATAGCCAGAACCACCATGGGAAAAGGCGTTCCCGAAATAGAAAACAAGCACGAATGGCACGGGAAAGCTCCAACTAAAGAGCAAGCCGAAAAATGGATAGCTCTTTTGAGAAATTAAAAAAATTCCTTCTCGAAGTCGAAAAATGTGATTTTGAAATTTGCCAATATGTCAGTCGCTCTCCCTTGGCATATCCTTTGATTTGCGGGCGGCTTTGAAAATCGAATGTTAAAACAAACTAAAAATTAAGATATTATGCAAAAAGGAAAGATTAATGTTCAAACGGAGAATATTTTTCCGGTAATCAAGAAATTTCTTTATTCCGACCATGAGATTTTTCTGCGTGAGCTGATTTCCAATGCCGTTGACGCCACGGAAAAACTAAAGGCCTTAACGAGAGCGGGAAAGGCTGACGTGGAGCTTGGCGACCTGACAATAAAAGTGGAACTCGACGCCAAGAAAAAGACGCTGAAGGTGATAGACCGCGGCATAGGAATGACCGCCGAGGAAGTGGAAAAATACATCAATCAAATTGCTTTTTCCAGTGCCGAGGAGTTTGTGGAGAAGTTCAAAGACGTTGATAATGCGAATATTATAGGACATTTCGGTCT
This sequence comes from uncultured Prolixibacteraceae bacterium, assembly GCA_964585875.1. Lineage (GTDB taxonomy): Bacteria > Bacteroidota > Bacteroidia > Bacteroidales > UBA1556 > UBA6267. Next base: position 2,815 of record CAZPGC010000085.1, read on the forward strand.
GGGATTTTATTCGGCCTTTATGGTTTCCGACAAGGTTGAAATTCACACCAAAACGTACCGCAAGGGTCCGGGCACCAAAGCCGTTCATTGGGAATGTGACGGCAGTCCCGAGTACATCATCGAAGACAGCAACAAAAAAGAACGCGGCACGGAAATCATCTTGCACATTTCAGAAGATTCCAAAGAGTTTTTGCAAGAGCACCGCATTCTTGAGATTTTGAAGAAATATTGCAAATTCCTACCCGTAGAAATTCAATTCGGTGAGGAAAGCAAGTGGGTTGACGATGAAAAGAAAAAAGACAAGGACGGCAATCCCGAGAAGAAAGAGATAAAAGTGCCGAGGATAATAAACAACACTCAGCCCCTTTGGAAAAAAGCTCCCTCTGAATTGAAAGATGAGGATTACAAGGAATTTTATCGCGAATTGTACCCAATGCAGTTTGACGAGCCGCTGTTTTGGATACATATGAATGTGGATTATCCGTTCAACCTTACGGGAATTCTTTATTTCCCCAAAGTGAAGAAAAATATTGAGGTTCAGCGCGATAAGGTGCAGCTCTATTCCAATCAAGTCTTTATCACCGACGATGTGAAAGATATTGTGCCGGAATTTCTCACGCTGCTCCACGGCGTTATCGACTCGCCCGACATTCCGCTAAACGTGTCGCGCTCATATCTGCAAAGCGACTCTAATGTTAAGAAAATTTCCAATCATATCACCAAGAAGGTGGCCGACAAATTGGAAGAAATTTTCAAAAAAGACCGTGAACAGTTCGAGAAAAAATGGGACGATATCAAGGTCTTTATCGAGTATGGAATGTTGTCGGAAGAGAAGTTTTACGACCGTGCCGTGAAATTCGCTCTCCTGAAAAACACGGAAGGGAAATATTTCACCATCGACGAATACAAAGAGAAGATAAAAGACCTGCATACCGACAAAGAAGGCAACATCATAGTACTGTATGCCAACGACTTGGATGCACAATACAGCTATATAGAAACAGCCAAAGAACGTGGTTACGACGTGATTGTAATGGACGGCATTTTGGACAACCACTTCATCAACCATCTGGAGCAAAAACTCGACAAAGTATCTTTTGCTCGGGTGGATGCCGACACCATTGACAAGCTCATTAAAAAAGAGGATGAGCAACCTATGAAACTGGACGAAAAGGAACGCGAAAAGATAAAGCCCGTTTTTGAGAAGTTGGTTGACACAAAGTCATACAGCGTTGTATTTGAGAGCCTTAGTGAAAACGAGCAGCCGGTACAAATTACTCAACCGGAGTTTATGCGCCGCATGAAAGATATGCAAGCCCTCGGCGGCGGAATGTCGTTCTACGGCGATATGCCCGACCAATACAACTTGGTGATAAATGCCAACCACCCCGTTATTTACGAGCTTGTAAACGACGAAAAAGAAGAGCATCGCGACAAGGTGGCAAAACAACTTGTGGATTTGGCTCTGCTTTCGCAAAACCTGCTGAAAGGCAAAGACTTATCCGATTTTATAAAAAGGTCGGTTGAGATAATAAAGCCTGAGAAGTAAAAGGCTTAACTTCAATTAAATCACCGGATTAAAGTTCCGCGCTTATTGGAATTTTAATCCGGTTTTTTTATTCCTAAATAAACTATTCCCCGAAAACCCTCTCGTAAAACTCCCCAAACTCCCTCTTAATTTCGTCACGAATGCGACGATATTCCGAGAGCACAAATTCTTCGCTTCCGCGGACCGCAGCAGGGTCGTCGAAGCCGATATGAAGCCTGTTTTTCACCTTGCCGGTGAATACGGGACAGTTTTCTTTGGCATTGTCGCAAACGGTAATCACGTAATCAAACTCACGGTTTACAAATTCATCCACAAGTTTCGGATAGCCTTTGCTTATGTCGATGCCCTCCTCGGCCATCACTCTGACAGCATAGGGATTTACTTCTTTTTCGGGAGCCGTACCCGCGGAAAAAACCTCCAATTCGGCGTCAAAAGATTTGAGAAAACCTTCGGCCATCTGACTGCGACAGCTGTTGCCGGTGCATAAAATCAAAATTTTAACCATCTGACGCAGAGGTTTATCATGGTTTTTATTTGGAGAAAATCTCTGCAAGTTTTTGCTCAAGGGCAGGTCCTCTAAGACCTGTGGCTATTATATTTCCCTTGCGGTCGAGCAAAACGGTAAAGGGAATGGAGCGAACGCCGTAATCTTTGCCGGCTGCCGAATTCCAATAACGTAAGTCGCTCACGTGTGTCCAGGTCAAGCCGTCGTCTTTAATGGCTTGCACCCATTTCGACTTGGTATTGTCGAGCGACACGCTGTAAATTTCAAAACCTTTATCGTGATATCTCTTGTAAAGCTTCACCATATTGGGACTTTCGCGACGGCAAGGGCTGCACCACGATGCCCAAAAGTCGATTAACACCACTTTGCCTCTGAGACTCGACAACTTTATATAATTGCCATTGGGGTCGGGCAGGTTAATTTCGGGTGCGGGGCTGCCGGGCGCAAGTCTTGCTTTATCGGCAACACGACGATGCAAATCGCTCACAAAGGCATTGTCGGAATATTTGGCATACAGCGCCTTATCCAGCTTTTGGTAGAGCGGCAGATTCTCATCTATTTTCAGCTGGTCGATAAAAAGCAAGGAGGCCAAAGAAGCGTCGGACGATATTTCGTTCACAAGATAATTTTTCTTTAAAGATTCTATCTTCCTGTATTTATCCAACAAAATTTTGCTGACGGAATCCTGTTGAGGAGTGCCGTAAACTTTCTGATACTCAGACTCCAAGGCGTTCTGTTGAAGTTTATACGAGTTCATCACCTTCAACATATCGTAAACCTTTTTAGTATCTTTGGAGCCCTTGATATTTTGCGGCTGCATCAGATTTTTGGCGTCGATGTCGATATGCACATTATCGTTTGGTTTCAGAATCAAAATCGTGTAATTTTTACCGCCGAGGGTTAGCTGATAGAAGTTAGCCTTATCGATATTGACCGAAATGGTAAAGGAATTGTCTTTTTTTATCGCCGTCGAGTCAACGGGCTGCATTCCCTGTTGTTCCAAAACATACAAATAAACCTTTTTTTCACTCGATTTATTCAAAACTTTACCGTAAACAGTAGTGTTGTAATTGAGTTGGGCTTGCGCGGCAACAAAAATAAAGCTTGCTACCAAAAGTAATAAATGTTTGATTCTCATAGTTTTAAATTGTGTTTTATCCAATTGTTAAAAGCTTGTCAAAAATAACCAATAATTCAGGGGCACAAAGTTTTAAATTCTCTTTTAAGACTTTTTAACCAAGCAACGCCCCTTTAAAATATAATTTCTGTATTCGAAAAGGCGCTTTCCGGTTTTCCTTTCCACAGCATCCAACAGTCTGTCTTTCAAACTCATAATCGATTTTGAAGGGTCGTATTCAAAATCCCAATCCTTAGCCGCTATTACCTCTTTCATATAAACGGGATGCGATCCGTCAAAAAACTCCAAGCGGTCAACTTCGTTAAAATCAAAAGCGCGGGTGTCGGTATTTTTTTTCAACCAATCGTCGCCGTGCCAAAAGCGATGAAAATAGTTGGCTTTTTTCTTCATCAGCCGTGGGTTACGAGTGTAAGAGTAGTGATACACAGGCACTTGCGCCAACAACACCTTTAATTTTTCTCCCTCCTCCCCTGCCTCGTAAGCTTGTTTGGAGCTGTATTTTCTAAAGCCCTGCGAATCGCGATAAGAAAAGATATTGCGCCCGTTTTTAAAAAGTCGCACCTCACGTCGGTGTGTGGCTCTCGTGTTTCGGATGTGGCTGTAATCGCCCCAAAAATGCAGAAAGGGAAAGAGTATCCCGTCAATTTCATCGGAAGCCTCGGCAGCCTGCACACATTTGAGAATCTCGTCGCGTGCGCTTTCGTGCAAAACCTCGTCAACCTGAAGATGAAAACCCCAGTCGCCGCTGATGTTTTCCAAGCCGATGTTCGACTGTCGGGCAAATATCTTCCCCGACTTACGCTCTTCCTCATCCCAAACGCTGTCGATGATTTTAATTTTAGGACTACCGATGGCTTCCACAGCCTCGCGTGTGCCGTCAACCGAATCGCCCACAACGACAATCATCTCATCCACAATGGGAAGTATCGACCTTATGGAAGCCTCGAAAGGATAGGCAAAGTCAAAACCGTTTCTCACAAAGGTAAAACCACTTATTCGGGGCATATCTATCTAAATTTTAATTAGTTACAAAATTTCAACTCTTTTTAAGAGCGCTGCAAAATTACAATTATAAGTTCTTGATTGACAAAAATTAAAACACACGCGGCTCTTGTTTAATAAACTTTCATACCCTATCTTTGCATAGATTTTCCAAAATATGAACTTTATATGAAAAAGCTACTGATTATAACGGCATCTGTTCTGTTCTTTTTTACGGGATTTGCACAGGATATCAGCTTCTACCACAGGCGTTTAAACGACGAGTTTACAATGCCGAGAACACAGTGGGGAATGACTGCCGGTGAGTTTCAATTACTATCGCGAAATGTAAGGTTAATGGACTGGTTTTACGGTGCCGCCGTGCCGGGCTACGTTCATTTTCGTGCCAAAGACAATGCCGCCGGATATGCCTTGCTCTCCACTCGATTGATTGGCTACGGAGGGTTGGCATACGTTATGACATCTTCCAAATCCTCTCTTACCGAGATATTTAAGGGCAATTTCGGAGAAGGCGACAATGCTCAAACGCTGAAATACATCAGCGAGGCGTCTTTGGTTTTGGTGGTAGGAAGCTACCTTTTCGATATGATACACGGCAACTACCGTCTTAAAAGAAAACAAGAGCTGATTAGATATAAATATTCCACCAAGCTGATTTTCTCAACGGCAAAAAGCCCCTTGTCATTACGCTACGACCCGCGTCAAAGCTTCTTATTCGGCCTGTCGATGACTTTCTAAAATATTGATTATGAAAAAACTAACCATATTTCTATTTTTAATAAGCAGCATTAACCTTGCAGCGCAATTTTCAATTTCGGTTGAACTGAAATATTTGGAAACCATAAACAACTCCGCCGACAAGATGCTGCACCGTCAAAATTTTCACAATGTCGAGCTTGTCTGCGATTCGCTTTTTCTTAACAACGACAATCCTTTGGGAGGCAAATTCCTTTCTCAATCGGCTGAGTCTTACCTCAAAGGAGAAAACTATGCAATGGCAGTTTTCTCGATTATACGCCAAAGGTGCATTTTCCCCTGCGACTCCCTCGAAGCCGCGGGTATAGAAATTTTGAGAAAGGCCACAACGCATCTCGGCTTCTCCTTTGAAAAAACGGAAAAGATTATAAAATCCACTAATACAGCATCTTATAACAAGCCTCAACTTGCAAGGCGAAAAGCAATAATCACCGCTTTCAATACAGGAATAAAAGAGCTCGACAAGGTAATTTTGCATCACATCGAGCTGTATCGCTTTAAATATCTGAAAAGCAACGATGCCGTGTTAAATCAAATATATCATCTGTTGGAAATAGGAATGCCCGTGAAATATCGCATTTCGTCAATCAGTCGCGAAGCAGGCAACACAAAGGATTGGCTCGGAAGTATGCCACACAAAAATCTTATGGTTTTGCTTCGTAAAGAAGTGAGATATTACCGCAAAAACGGCTCGAAAAAGAAAGCAAAAGCTAAGCTTAAAGAATATAAAGCTCATAAGAAAGGGCTTGGCCAATCGCTGTTTTATCTTTGGAAATCAGTTTGTTATATCGGAGTCTGAATCGCGGTAATGATTCCATAAAAAACCGAAAGCCCTGCACCGAAAGCCGTCGGGACAAGTAAGAAAGCTAATCCCTTCTCCCCTTGCCGACGTTAAAATGCCGTCCCACATAAAACCTAAATCTGCTATAACCATAATTCACCGTTAAACTATTGTCACCCATTGGCTTAATAACCGAAAACTTACCGTTTATGCTAATTCCGGCATAATATTTCAAGGTATTGTAACCGAAAGCAATACGCGGCAAAACAGGTCCGGCAAAGGCCGGAGCCGTATTGATGCTGTCGCCCGAAGTTTTGAAATAAACCTTGCCCAACGAAGGCGACAAAGCAAGGGATAAAGAAATGAAAAAATTCTTTTTTATAATGAAATTATAGGCATAACCCATTGTCAATCCGATACTTGAACTGCCTATATCAACAATCTCGGGATATTTCTCGAAATAGGTCCCTGTGGGGAAAAAAGAAGAATCAGCCGCCGCCTCGCTAAGCAAAAACTGTCCGCCGAGAAAAAAAGAGCCGGCGCTATGCAACTGAATGGCATTGGAGACAAATGCCGCTTTGTAGGAAAATCTCTCGTGATTAAAAATGTAAGTATATGACAAACCTACCGAGGCAAAGCTCATATCGGGGCGTATGTAATTGGGGTCGCCCGCCTGCCAAGAAGGAAAATTATCCCTATGATTTTTCAGGTAAAAAGATTCATAAAGAAAAAATGTGAAATCCACAACGGATTTTTTTCCGTAAATATTCATATTCAGGTTTAAACGCGAACTTTTACCGTATTTCCAATCGTCATTATTCACAAAACGAAAATTGAAAGCGAGTCCCAAGCCCATCCATTTGTAATTGAATCCCACGCCGAAATTAAGGGAAGAGTTGGGAGTATAAATTAGAGATTTTTTTGCGGCTTTGTCGATAAAAGAAAGTTCGGTGGTCTTGCGTATGCCGTAAAAATGCAGTCCCAATTTTCCCGACAAGTCAACGATGTTTTCCTTCAGAGAATCTTTTTCAAGCTCTCCGTTAATATAAAGCACACCAGCCTTGCAATTGCCTGAATATACGACAGTTACATATAACAACAGAAAAAATACAACTTTATCGAATGCTTTCATATTTAGTATAAATCAGGCTCCTTCAAGCATCTCGCGTGCCGTGGAGCGAGCCTTTTGCGACTCTCTTTTTCCGCTGAGCATAGTAGCGAGAGCCTCCACCCTTTCTTCAGGCGACAACAACTTGACACCCGACACGGTGCGCTCGCCTTCCTCATTTTTAAATATCTCGAAATGCAAATCGGCTTTGGCAGCTATCTGCGGCAGATGGCTCACGGTAATAAGCTGGGTGCTCAGCGACAATTTCTTCATCATCTCCCCTACTTTTACGGCGGTTTCGCCGGATATGCCCGTGTCTATTTCGTCGAAAATAAGGGTGGGCATTTGCTTTCTAACTCCTATTAAAGATATGAGTGCCAACATCAAACGCGACAGCTCACCGCCGGAGGCCACCTCCTCCACAGGTGCCGGCGGCACACCCTTGTTTGCAGTGAAAAATATCATCGCCTCGTCGCGGCCGTCTTCCCCGAAAGCCTCCGCTTCCGATATTTTAAACTCCACAAGTGCCGAAGGAATGGCCATCTCGTGCAACAAGGCCGTTGCCTTTTTGCCCATCTCTCCTATCACTCTACGACGCGCCTCGCTCAAACGCAAGGCCCTTTCTTCAAGCGATGCTATCACTTGTTTGTATTTGATTTCCAACTCTTTAATCTCCTTCTTAAGATTATCGAAAGAGCCCAATTTCGAGGCATAATCGTCGTAAACGCTCAAAAGCCCGTCGCCGCTGCTCAAATGATGTTTTTTCATCAAACGGTAAATCTCCGACAGCCTCTCGTCAACGGCGGCAAGGCGTTCTTTGCTGTATTCCACGGCGTTAAACTCGTCGTCGAGTTCGCCGCCTATCTCCGACAGCTCGAAAGAAACATCAGTCAATCGCGACAAAAGCTCCTCGGCTTTTTTGTCGTAGGCCGCCGCCGGCTTAAGCTTGCGAACAGCCTCTTCCACAAGGGCTTCCACGCCGTATTCCTCGGCAGTAAGAACCTCGAAAGCAGCATATAACGAGGATTTAATCTCTTCGGCGTTGGTGAGAATTTCCAACTCGCGCTCCAAAGCTTTGTCTTCGCCTTCTTGATAGTTCAGGGCTTCAAGCTCTTCCATTTGAAACCTGTAATAATCCTGCTCGGCCTCCAATTTTGCCAGTTCCTCTTTTAAGGATTTCAAGCGAGATTTAAGATTTTGTTCCTCAAAAAAAACCTTGGCATATTCGCCGAGCAAGTTCTCGTTACCGGCGTAGTCGTCGATAAGTTGCAGCCTTTTGCTCTTGTGAAAAATCGACAGCGTTTGATGTTGTTCGCTCACATCGACAATCAATGCCGCCAACCGGCGCAAAACACCCAAACCCACGGGAGTGTCGTTGACAAAGGCACGCGACCTGCCCGAGGGACTTATCTCGCGACGAACAATAAGAGGCATCACAGGCTCAATGTCGTTTAGCTCGAAGAAGGATTTTATTTTATCGCCGCCGCCGGAAACAATAATCTCCACCACGGTTTTAAGAGAGGGGTCGAAGGCTGCCGCCACCGACTGCCGCTTTCCGAAAACAAGGTTCAAAGCACTAAGAATCATCGATTTACCGGCACCGGTCTCACCTGTAAGCACATTAAAACCGGCGCAGGGTTTCAGCTCGGCCTCCTTGATTATTCCGAAATTCTTTATGACTATTGTTTCAATCATCGCAGGGGCAAAAATATGAAAAAGCAAAGTGTCTTTTATGGAAACCTTACGGGGATTTGGAGGATAGAATCGAATATGTTTAATTTTCAAAACATTATAAAAATAAGCATAATAAACAACCGAATCTAAAAATATATTTTATGTTTCAACTTTTTATCAGCTTGTTTTACTTTCTCTTCTTTTTTCAATAAAAACAAACAAAAAACTCGGTTTTATTTCAAAATTTTGCAACTTTTTAAATTTTTTGGTTCGAAAAATTATTCATAATCAACTGTACTACAAACAAATAGTTATTTTGGCTATTAAATCAGTGTTTATTAATGTTAATCATCTGATTATTCATTTGTTACAAAAGCGAAAATGCAAACTTTAATTTTTAAAATCATAATTTTTTTATTATATTTGCCCCCAGAAACAAAACGGCATCTTATTAAGTACTAACCGCAAAAACAAGAAAGGAGGAATTATTTTTAAAAACAGCAAATGTCGT
>CAZPGC010000086.1:0-2761 GCA_964585875.1 uncultured Prolixibacteraceae bacterium
TGTTATATTATCGGGTATCAAGTCAGGTTTTATATCTGACTCATAAACTATTAAATAACCTTTGCTGAGATTAAACTCTTCCACCGCTTCCAATAGACCGTTTATTTCTCTTTTTTGGTTTTCTTTAGTCAGTGAATAACAAACCTGAATGGCTTGTTCAATATTCATTCCTTGTTTTATTACAAAATCACATTCACCTTTATTTGCAAAATAGAAAACCTCTTTTCGCTTTCTTAAAAGTTGCAGATATACAATATTTTCTAATATTCGCCCTTTATTTGCTGAGAAATTAAAGCCTATTCTGTTTGCAAAACCCTGATCTACAGCATATACTTTACGGGGGTTGAATATTTGTTTTTTAACGGAATAACTGTATTTTCTTACATAATAGAAAAGGAATGATTGTGCATAATAGTTCAAATAGTCGTTTATGCTTGCCGTACTTTTTATTCCCGATATCTTTTGTAAAGTGGAAACAGAAAATAATTTTGCCACATTGGAAGCAAAGTATAAACCTATCTGCTTAATTTCTTCAAGGCGTGAAATTTTATAACGAGCAATAATATCACGATATAAAATATCCTTAAAATAGGTATCCAAAATATCCATATCCTGCTCTTTAACCACCAAAGGAAAACCACCTGTTTTTTGATAGCCGTTAAAGGTTGCTATCAGTTTTGCTTTCCGATCGGATGTTAGTTTATTAATATCAAAATCCTGCTTTCTGAACCGGAGATATTCTGAAAACGAAAAGGGAAATAATTCTATGGTTTTATTTCTGCCTGTTAAGGAGGTGGAAATTTCGGAACTTAGCAAAGTAGCATTGGAGCCTGTGATAAAGAGTTTCAAACCTTTTTCATACATTCGATTTACGAAACGTTCCCAGCCTGATACATTTTGTACTTCGTCTAGAAAAAATACAGGTTCATTGTCATATAATTGCAGGTGAATGTTGTAAACATCTTCGAAAACGGAGATATCACAAGTTATTCTTTCATCGTCGAGGTTAAGATAAATATAATCCTGATCTTTTAGTTGTAGTTTCTTGCTTATTAAGTATAGCAGTGAAGACTTACCGCTTCGGCGTACTCCGGTAATAACAATAATCTGCGATGTTTTTAGATAAACACTTAAGTCGATATCGCGGTCAATAAGCCCTTGTTTTTTATTAAAAGCAGACTTTTGATCCAAATACACTTCCTTAAGCTGTTCTGTTGTCATTATCTTTTGTTGTGAATAAAAGGTATTATATTGTTTTGTTTGTTATGAACAAACGGTTGTGAATTATATAGTGTCTCTTAGAAAACTATATGTTTTTCGCAGTGGCTTATAAAAAACATCAAGTGCGAGGATTGCGAAATGCTGAATATCAATATGTAGATATAGTTCATGAACTGTATATACATTGTAAATGTTTGATTTCAGCATAAGCGTAACGAAGTAATTGACATTTTCTTATAGCCAATAGTTAGCTGTTGTGAGTTCGGTTACTTTGAACTTTTTACTTTTTCTTAACAGTATGTTTTAATTTCAATACTGCAAAATTGAGTTCTATTGTTGTCTCGCTTTCGCTGGTTTGCAGGTCATTGTCCAAAAGTTCCGAAATAAGTTCGCCGCTTTTTTGCATCAATGATTTTTGTTTTTGTTCTTCCGGATTAGTTGATAGTTCGTTTATGGTTTGTGTCAGTTCCCGAAGTTTGGCATAAGTTTCAATGATTGAAAAAGTGGCTTCCAAAGCTTTCTTGCTTTTCAGAATCGTTGCAATCATGTATAAGCCTTTTTCTGTAAAGGCTTTAGGTAATGTGGAAGAATGTTTCAAAATATTGAACCGGTCGAAAATTTCGACCAGTTTATCTTTCTCATTATCAGTGAGAACAAACAAATAGTCACCGGGGAATTTATCCGGATTATTCTTTACGGCCTCATTTACCCGCTTAGTTTCAACACCATACAGTTGCGCCACATCACGGTCAAGAATTACTTTTTGTCCGCGAATCTCGATGATCTTGGATTCTATGTTTTGGTATTTGATGATAGACATTTAATTCTTATAGTTTAATTTGTCTATTAAGTTCAAAATTCAAAGTAAAAAGTAGTTAGCTGTTGTGAATTCGGTTACTTTGAACTTTTTCCTTAATTACTTCAAACTCTCAAAATACCACTCAGCCACCTTTTCAAAGCCCGTGCGTGCATCAAACTCGGGCCGGTAGTCCAAAATCATCTCCGCTTTTTTAATGCTGGCTTGCGAGTGGGGGATATCGCCCGGGCGGAAAGGACCGAACTCCGGTTTGATGTTCTCTATTTCGGGGTCATATTTTGCGAGATTATCACGCAGAGCATCAAAAAGTTGCAACAGCGTTGTGTTACCACCGTAAGCCACGTTAAACACTTCCGACAACACCAGCGAGGTGTCTTCGCCGGATGCCGGCGGGCTATCAATCGTTTTTACATCTTCGGACGAACCGGGATTATAATATTTATGACTGTCCAAGCCCACATTGTAATACTCCCGTTGCCCTTGAGCAATTTCTTCATCGGAGGTAAAAAGCGCTTTTTCATTTGCCTGTATAACGTTTTCGATGTATGTAAAATCACGACTGTAGCTTCCGTCGCCATTGATAACCGGCCTTTCATGCTTTATAAACTTCTTAACCCACAACGGAATAACGGCAGCATAAGCTCCGTCGGGAGTCTGCCGTCTTCCAAAGACATTGAAGTATCGCAAGCCTATGCACTGCATTCCGTAGGTCTTGGCAAAAAC
>CAZPGC010000086.1:2861-11712 GCA_964585875.1 uncultured Prolixibacteraceae bacterium
TTCTCGCTGCGCTCGAAGTTTTTTTGTCATCTGATTGAGCGGATTTAACGGATTTCTTTGTTTTCGCTTGCCAAAACTTATCCGCTTAATCTGTCTAATCCGATGATTAATTTTCTTACGAAAGATAAGCTCAAAATCTACGAGTTTTTAAGCTTATCTTTTTCATAAATCAACTTGCCTTCTTTTAGAATATGCTTTTTTAACTCCTCGCTTTCAACAGTCTTAAAATCGACAATATCAATAAAATACGGAATGGGCAGTTCTTCATTAAGTTTACCGTAAAGACGCGATATAATATTAAAATCAACTTTTTCGCCTTGAATTGCAAGGTCGATATCCGAGCCCTTTTTGTAATTGCCCATTGCCCTCGAACCGAAAATCAGGACTTTTTCTATCTCGGGGAATTTACTAAAACTTTCCACTATCAAAGAAAAGCTTTTATCGTAAATGCCAAAACGATTATTCATTCAAAACTTTCAGTTTTTTATAAAGGTCTTCTATCAATCCGAAATAATTATTACGGATTTTTTTTATAATCGCATTTGTTGTAGCCTCGTCGTATGTATGAGACGTGAGGTTTCTGTCGGCAAGAGCTTCCAACCACAACTCTCCTTTATTTATTAATTCCGTTTGAAAGGCCGTCTTGATAGCTTGTTTGGGGCTTTTAACCAAATAGCCCTCACTTTCGAGATAGTCCTTAACGGTTTTCCAAGACAACTCAAAACAAACTTCGTAAAACTGAATGATACCCCCTTTTTCCGCCTCTGAAGGCGATTCTATTCCCAAAGTACGTTCCAACAGCTTAAAAGCTTTTTCAAAATTTACAAACCGCTGTTTCCAACGGATTTCTTTGTTATTCATAAGTTAATTTAATGTTCCTTTATACGAAAGGGAATAGTTTTTGACGACTATATCACCACATCAACTCCCTCATTCAGAAGCATTTCCACAAATTTGTCTCTTATCTCTTCGGAAGGAAGCGTTTCAAATTCCTTTTGCAATTGATTTTTATCCAAACGTACCACCGTGCGGCCTTTCAGCTTCAGCTCATTGTATTTTTCCTCGGCTTCTTGTGCTGTCTCAACCTTATGTAAGCGTCCCTTGGTGGTGATGGTGTGCGAGTCGGCATCTTTGCTTTTACCGATTATCATACCCACGGCGGCGGTATTGTTGGTTATGGGGTCGATTAAAATAAAAGAGCCTGTTGTTTTATTTCGCTTGTAGGGGTCGAAAAACAATGGTTTGTTGGTGGTTATCCTAACTTTTCCTATGTCGTTGAGCTTGAAATATTCCACATTGGAATGCTCTAAAGTATTGACATCCACACGATAATCGATAGTAGTCACAAAAGCTCTCGTGATATTGTTGGCGTGTTTTATAAAAAACTGCATATCCCTGTCCATATCTTTTTCGTCCATCCACACCAACATGGCCTCTATCTTCTGTGCTATGGTCGGCACGTTGTCCGGATAAACAAACATATCGCCCCTGCTGGCATCAATTTCATCTTCCAGCGTAATGGTTACCGATTGCGGGGGAAAGGCCTCCTCCAAATTACCGTCGTAGGTTACTATCTCTTTGATTTTGGACTTCTGTCCCGAAGGAATGGACATCACCTCGGCCCCTTTACGCACTATCCCCGAAGCCACCGTTGCGGCAAAGCCCCTGAAATTGATATCGGGACGGTTTACAATCTGCACCGGATAACGCATATCGTCGAAGTTGCGGTCGCTGCTCACATGCACCGTCTCCAGAAAATTCAGAAGGCTGCGACCTCTGTACCATGGCATATTTTCACTTTCTTCCACCACATTATCACCCTTGAGGGCAGAAATAGGAAAGTAATGAACATCGGGAATGTCGAGAGTGGCAGAGAAACTTTTGTAGTCCTCAACAATTTTGTCGAAAACCTCTTGCGAATAATCCATTAAATCCATTTTGTTGATAGCAACAACCACATGCCTGATACCCAACAAACTAACCAAAAAAGTGTGACGTTTGGTCTGAGTAATTACTCCTTTGCGAGCATCTATAAGCAAAATGGCCAAATTGGCTGTGCTTGCCCCGGTTACCATATTTCTGGTATATTGCTCGTGTCCCGGAGTATCGGCAACGATGAACTTTCGTTTGTTGGTCGAAAAATAGCGATAAGCCACATCTATGGTGATTCCTTGCTCGCGCTCCGCTTTAAGGCCGTCCAACAAAAGGGCATAATCGATGTCGTCGCCGGCGTGTCCTATGCGTTTGCTGTCCTTTTTCAGGTTGGCCAACTGGTCGTCATAAAGCTTCTTGCTGTCAAACAAAAGCCGTCCGATGAGCGTAGATTTACCGTCATCTACCGAACCTGCGGTAAGGATACGTAATAAACCTTTGCGCTGGTCGGCGTCAAGAAATTCTTGGATGTTGATATTTTTTGTCATATGGTTGATATTAGAACACGGATAACACAGATTATTAGGATAATCACAGATTATAGATGCATCTTTTTTCTATCGTTTGTAAATATTTTTCTTTTTACTTGGGGTTTTTTGCCAAAATTTAACAATAAACCCACCTCTATGTTTGTCGCTTTTAGATAATTAATCAACTGATATTCATTTTCTTTAACTATAGATTCGGAAGCCTTATTCTCAACTATAACACAGTCTTCTACAACTATATCCGCTCTATATTTCCCGACTTTTTCTCCTTTATACAAAACATCAATAGGCACTTCTTCTTCACACTTTAAATTCAACTCTTGTAATTCCAATAACAAAGCTTTTTGATAAACATTCTCCAGAAAACCATAACCCAAAGTATTATAAACCTTATAAAAAGCACCTATTATTTTTTCCGTTATTTCTTCACATAACATCTAAAAGAGCCTTATATCTTTCAATTAAAAATCAGTGTAAATCTGTAATATCCTCTTCGTCCGTGTTCCCCCATAATCCAAAAAATCTCAAAAATACCCTTCCTTCTTCTTCTCCTCCATGCTGCCGTCCTGGTCAAAGTCTATCACCCGGGTTGTTCTTTCCGATTTTGTCGTGGTCATCATTTCTTCTACGATTTTCTCAATGGTATCGGCTTCCGATTCTACGGCTCCCGTCAGCGGATAACAGCCTAAAGTCCTGAATCTCACCATCTTCATCTCAGCCTTGGCGGCCAGCTCCTTTGGCATACGCTCATCGTCAACCAATATTAAAGCTCCGTTCCATTCCACCACGGGTCGCTCCTTGGCAAAATAAAGCGGCACTATGGGAATATTCTCAAGGCGGATATAATTCCAGATGTCGAGCTCCGTCCAGTTGCTCAGCGGAAACACCCTGATACTCTCGCCCTTATGAATTTTGGTGTTGTAGATATTCCACAATTCAGGACGCTGATTTTTCGGGTCCCACTGATGAAACTCATTCCTGAAAGAAAATATTCTCTCCTTGGCTCTCGATTTCTCCTCGTCGCGACGCGCACCGCCGAAAGCCGCATCAAAACGGTATTTGTCCAGTGCCTGCAACAGAGCCTGCGTCTTCATCACGTCGGTATGAACCTTCGAGCCGTGCGTAAAAGGACCAATCCCCTTCTCGTATCCGTCGCGGTTATACTCCACTATCAAATCCCAGCCTTTCTCGGCGGCATACCTGTCGCGAAACTCGGTCATCTCCCTGAACTTCCACTTGCTGTCGATGTGCATCAACGGAAAGGGTACCTTGCCAGGTGCAAAAGCCTTCTCCGCAAGGCGCACCATCACCGACGAATCCTTGCCTATGCTGTAGAGCATCACCGGATTCTCAAACTCGGCAGCCACCTCACGAATAATGTGAATAGCCTCAGCCTCAAGCTCTTGCAGGTTGGTTAAATTGTATGATGTATTCAAAATTTCTGTTTTAATCTATTTTTTTGGGCGGACGAACGGGCTGTCCGCTTGTAGTTGCGACGACAGGCAGCTTGTTACGTAGCGGCGTGCGTGGGCTTCCTCCGGTCGCCTCCGCCGCCGCACTCCACATAGCAGCCCGCCGCCGCAAGCTACCGCTACCGGCCCTGCCGCAATTTCCACTTCACATTAACGTTTGTATTTATTTTCAAAATCACCAAACATTTCTTCTCATTTATAAAAACGAATGTTTTCCGGTATCGATTGTTGATAATTGTAACATCTGAATTTTTCTTTGGGAATATGCGAAATAGTCGAGATAAATGATAAAGTAACAGGATCCAAAGTCCTGAATTTCACAGCTTCTTTCGCTATGCCCGCTATACCGTAATATTCTTTAATAATTCTCCAATCTTCCATTAACCCGTATTCCAATACTTGCCGGATAATGTATGCTCGGTCTTCGTCCATATCTAATTCCGACCGCTTTACATCCCAAAACAAATGTTCTGAAAAATTGCTTATTTCAGGTTTCTGTTTCATTGATTTTTTCCGAATGTTTCGTAACGAACTTTTCGTAACGAATTGTTGGGAATAAAATTTGCTCGCCGGCTTACAAACGATCATCGACAACATCCCTCGGCAAAATGCTTTTCACATCATAAATTATGGCTCCGTTTTCTTTGAACTTTTTGTAATTCAATTCTTTAAACTCATTATGAGCCACAGCCAAAATCACGCAACCGTAATTTTCATAGTCTTTTATCTCGTCTATCATCTCGATGCCGTATTCGTCCATAACCTCGGCGTGTGATGCCCACGGGTCGTAAACATCCACGTCCATCGCGAAGTCTTTCAACTCGTGATAAACATCTATGGCTCTGGTGTTTCTTATGTCCGGACAGTTTTCCTTAAAGGTGATTCCCAACAATAAGGCCTTGGAGCCTTTCACCGGTTTGCCGGCTTTTACCATCAACTTCACGGTCTCTGTGGCCACATAGGCTCCCATGGAATCGTTCAAACGACGCCCGGCAAGTATTATCTCGGGATGATAACCTACTTCTTGTGCCTTCTGCGCCAGATAAAAGGGGTCAACACCTATGCAGTGCCCTCCGACCATTCCCGGACGAAAAGGTAAGAAATTCCACTTGGTGCCTGCGGCTTCCAATACATCTAAGGTGTCGATGCCCATCAGATTGAAAATCTTGGCCAACTCGTTTACAAAGGCTATGTTGATATCACGCTGCGAGTTTTCTATTACTTTGGCGGCTTCAGCCACTTTTATGCTCGGCGCCAAATGAGTGCCGGCGGTGATAATCTCGCGGTAAAGCTCGTCAACTTCTTTGCCTGTCTCGGGAGTGGAGCCCGATGTTACCTTTTTTATGGTGGTGAGCGTGTGAACTTTGTCACCCGGATTTATGCGCTCGGGAGAATATCCCGCAAAGAAATCAACGTTGAGCTTCTTGCCCGAAACGCGCTCTACCACCGGTATGCAATCTTCTTCAGTGGCTCCGGGATAAACCGTTGATTCATAAATGACTATATCCCCGTCTTTGATGATTTTCCCAACTGTTTCCGATGCTTTTATCAGCGGCGTAAGGTCGGGACGGTTGTGTTTGTCGGTGGGTGTGGGCACCGCCACTATGTGTATTTGCGCCTCGCGCAACATCTCGGCATTTGTGGTCATTGTAAGGTATTTAGCAGCTGCCAAATCCTCGTCGGTGGTCTCAAGCGTCGAATCGTGTCCGTCGTTTAATTCGTCAACTCTTGCCTGATTTAAGTCAAAACCGATTACTTTTCTCTTTTTACCGAATTCCACGGCTAAAGGTAATCCCACATAGCCCAGTCCGATTACTGAAATTGTCTTTTTCATCCTTTGTTTTCCGTTAAAAATATTTTTTGAAAATGTTCCTCTCGGGCATGGCTTCGCCCTCTCAGTTACATTGCCTTTTTGCAACAAACTGATTATTACCAACTTAAAAACGTCTTGTTATTCGATTAACAAGACGCCTATTATATTTCTTCCCAGAGCAAAAGGTATTCCTGACCTGTTTTATGCTCCAGATAACTGTCTATTTCGTCCTCGCCGAAAATAAGATATCTCACTTTCCGGCAAATCATTTTCTCTATCTTTTCAATCAACTTTGTGAGATACTCCTTATTAATATCTCCCACAAGCACCAAATCGATGATGCTCGAATTTACGCCTCGGGCAAAATCTCCCACCAAATACACTTTTTTCACTTTGCCCAAACCGTTTATTATCTCGTCTATCACCTTATCGATACCGAGATGCTTTAGCAAAATGTTATGAATATCGTTAAAAAGCGGGTGGGATGTGTTGGCTTTAAAATACTTTTTATTGCCCTGCTGCTCCGACTGCAGGAGCCCGGCTTTTTCAAACTTGTTCAGCTCGACACGTATGGCATTGGACGACTCGTTGAACTCCTGCTCCAAATTCCTCAGGTAGGATTTGGACCTCGAATTCAAAAAGAATTTTATCAGTAACTTAATTCTCGTCTTATTAGTGATTAAAGTGTCAAGCATTTGCATTAAGTTTGAGTAACAAAATTACTCAATATTTTAAAAAATCAAATATTTTTTTGAAATTTTTTCACAAATTCATTATTTCTCTGAAAATCAAAAGGATTCATATCAAAAAAATCTGTTTCTCATAAGATAATTTCCTACGTAATCGGCAATTCCTTCTTCCAAAGTATGAAATTTTTCGCTAAAACCCGCTGCTCTGAGCTTGCTCATATTTGCCTCGGTGAAGTATTGATATTTATCGCGGATATCCTCGGGTGTGTCGATGAAAGTGATGTTTTCTTCCTTGTTCATTGCCTTGAAAGTGTTGCGGGCGAGGTCGAGGAAGGTGCGTGCTTTACCGGTGCCGAGGTTGTAAAGTCCGGATTGGGGCAAATTGTCTTTCAGCCACAAAATCACATTCACCACATCTTTTACATAAACAAAGTCGCGCAGTTGCTCGCCGTCTTTGAAGTCGGGACGATGCGAACGAAAGAGCTTCATTCCTCCCGTTTCTTTTATCTGATTGAAAGCGTGAAAAACAACCGAAGCCATTCGTCCTTTGTGATATTCGTTGGGACCGTAAACGTTGAAAAATTTCAGGCCATACCAATGCGGCGGCGTCATATTTTGGCTAAGTGCCCATTTATCGAAATCGTTTTTCGACTCGCCGTAAGGATTTAAGGGGCGTAAATCGAAAACCACCTCGTGATTGTCGTCGTAACCCAACTCGCCACCTCCGTAAGTTGCTGCCGATGAAGCATATATCAAAGGTATTCGGTTTTCGGAACATATCTGCCAAATGGTTTTCGAATAATTCAAATTCAACTTGTTAAACACGTCCACATCAAACTCGGTGGTGTCGGTGCGCGCCCCTATGTGAATTACAAAATCCACTTTTTCGGCGTTGTTTTCAAACCAATATCCGAAATACGAACGTTCTATTTTTTCTACAAATTGTTTATTATCAAGGTTTTGCTTTTTATAATCCTTGGAAAAATCGTCAACCAAAATCAAATCGGTGAGGCCTTTTTCGTTTAAAGCACCGCAAAGCACGCTGCCTATAAATCCGTAAGCTCCCGTAATTACTATCATAAGCGATTGTTTTATGCGGCAAATATAGAAAGTTATTCTTTGCCCTTGTGTAAGCTTTGCAAAAAACGACACTAAGGTTTAACAACCTTGGATTTTATCCGTTTTTTGATAAAATTAACCTTGGATTTCTTGCCGTTTTATTGAAAAACAACCTTGGATTTTTTACTTTTTTTATTTTATATATTTGAATTTCTGTTGTTTATAAATTCTCTGAAAGAAGTAAAATTATTTACTTAATCAAAAACAAATCTCCCTCGCTATTTTCCGAAAAACCGAGTTTGTGAGCCGTTTCAAAGAGTTTCAAAACCGACTCCCTGCCTTTTTCTCCCAACGAAAGGGTATAATCGTTTACGTAAAGCCCTATATGTTTGTACATTACCTCCTCGCTCATCTCTTGGGCATGGGAGCGAATGTAGTCCAGTCCCGACTTTGGGTTTGCAAAGGCAAATTCGACGGAGCGCCTTAAAACCCTGTTGATTTTCAAAAGCATATCCCTTCCCAAATCCCTTTTGGCAATGATGCCCCCAAGCGGTGTGGGCGTGCCTGTTGCAGCCTCCCAAATTTCGCCCACGTCGGCAAGTTTTACCAAACCCTTGGAAGAATAAGTAAAACGGCTCTCGTGAATAATCAAACCGGCATCAACCTCGCCTGTCAAAACGGCGTTCTCTATTTCCGAAAAAAGCATCTCTCTCTTGTCTTTTACCTCCGGAAACGCAAAGGACATCAGCAAGTTGGCCGTGGTGTTTATTCCGGGAATTGCTGTTTTTTTGTTTTTAAGCTCTTCAAGGGGAAAGTCTTGGCGGGCTATTATCAACGGACCGCAATTTTCGCCCAAAGCCGCTCCCGAATCCAATAAAATGTAGGTGCCGGAAAGCCTCGTAAAAGCGTTGAAACTTATTTTGGTTATGTGGCTTTCTCCCGAAAAAGCTCTTTTGTTAAGCTCCTCTACGTCGCCCATAAAAACCTCAAATTCAAGTCCTTCGGTATCTATTTTGCCGTTTACCATAGCGTCGAAAATAAAGGTGTCGTTGGGACAGGTGGAAAATCCGAGTGTTAGTTTTCGTGTGTTCATTTTGCTTTCCGTTTGATGAACAAATGTAGAACAAATAAAGAGCACTGCTGAGGCTGATTTGGAGGATTTTTTATTGTTTTTTTCAGATATTTTTGGAGTGTCATTCCAAAATTACCTATTTTTTTTGAAAATTTAATGCTATGTACTATCAAAGAAAACTTCATAATGATCTTACGAAACACCTTGATAAAAAGGAATATACAATAATAACCGGCAGTCGCCGGTCCGGAAAAACTTCCATATTACTTGCTTTATTTAGTGTCTCTTAGAAAACTATCAAATCTTCATAAAACGAGAGATTTTGG
>CAZPGC010000087.1:0-7696 GCA_964585875.1 uncultured Prolixibacteraceae bacterium
AGATGATAGCAATAAATAAACATAGTGCAAAACCAAAAAATTGGTGCTTTAAAATTCCAAAAGCACCATATTCAAACCGTCATACAACCAACTGAATTACCACGAATAAAACAGCCGGCGAAAGTCTATGTTTTTGAAAAATCAAGCACTTTCCTGACAAACACGGTCAAATAAAAAAAACCGCCCGCAAAATTGTGATTCAAAATTGCGGACGGTTATTAATTCCGAAAATATTTTCGCCGATTTATTCTTCGATAATGGTATTCCAGCCGTACTTATCCTCAATCTCACCCAGTTGTATTCCTTGCAAAGTTTTATACAATTTGGTGGAAACAGGACCTGCTTTGCCGTCTTTGCAATATTCAAAAACCCTGTCGCTGTTGCGGTCATAAATCTTCTTAATCGGCGAAATCACGGCAGCGGTGCCACAGGCTCCCACTTCATCAAAGGTCTCCAATTCGTCAACTGTGATGTGCCTTCTTTCCACCTGCAAGCCCATATCTTCGGCCAAAGTTCTGAGGCTCATATTTGTAATAGAAGGTAAAATGGAATTGGAATCGGGCGTGATGTATTTGCCTTCTTTTATTCCGAAAAAGTTAGCGGGGCCGGCCTCGTCGATATAGGTTTTTGTTTTGGCATCCAAAAAGATAGCGGAAGCAAAGCCC
Organism: uncultured Prolixibacteraceae bacterium; assembly: GCA_964585875.1. Taxonomy (GTDB): domain Bacteria; phylum Bacteroidota; class Bacteroidia; order Bacteroidales; family UBA1556; genus UBA6267. Next base: position 666 of record CAZPGC010000087.1, read on the forward strand.
TCGTCGTGTGCTCTCACCCCTGCCCTCAGACTTGCCGCATAATTACCGCCTACTTTCAGATGGCCGGTGCCAAGCGGCGCTGCTCTGTCGTAGTCGCGAACTATCTGAACATCAACGGGATTGAAACCCTCTTTGAAGTAAGGACCAACAGGCGTAACGAAAATCATAAACAGGTATTCGGTAGCCGGCTTCACCCCTACCTGCGGGCCCGAGCCTATCAGCAGAGGACGCAAATAAAGCGAGCTGCCCGTTCCGTAGGGAGGCACAAATTCGATATTGTGCTTTATCACTTTTATCATTGCTTTTTTGAAAAGTTCTTTCGGAACCGGCTCCATCAGAATGCCTTCCGCCGAACGAGCCAACCTCTTGGCATTTTCTTCCCAACGGAAAACACGTATTTTGCCGTCTTTGCCGCGGAAGGCCTTCAGCCCCTCAAAGGCTTCTTGTCCATAATGTAATGCCGTAGCGGCAATATGCAGATTTACAGTCTCTTCGGAACTAAGCTCCAAAGCTCCCCACTTACCGTTGCGAAAATAAGATCGCACGTTGTAATTTGTTTTTGTGTATCCAAAAGTTAAATTTTTCCAGTCTATATCAGCCATTTTATATTGTTTTAAAATTGTTAAACATAATAGTGCGCTAATATATAAATAAAAGGACTGAAGCCGAATGTAAGTTTTCATCATTTTATTGTACATTTGCGGCTTTAATACACACAATAATCTACGAATCATGAAACTTTTTTTATCTTTTATTCTGTTGTTGGCTTTAAATTTTCAACTTAAAGCTCAAGAAAATCTAAACAACGAAATCATTAACAACGAGGGCGCCGAATACTGTGCCTCTGCTAAGCAAAGGCTTATGAAACAGCTCTTTGCCGCTCAAAACAAATCCTTTGCCGGACAAAATATCGACATTACCTACGGCAGATACGAATGGTATATCAACCCCGCTGTTCTATATATAAAAGGTGCGGTAACCACATACTTCAAAACTACCGTTGCAGGAGTATCAGAGCTCACTTTCGAACTGGACACAAACATGACCGTTGACTCGGTAGTCTATCATAATCAAACACTTACGCACTCCGACTCTTTGGCTTATTTGCTGAATATTTATTTACCCTCGGCCTTGGCAAACAACACTTCGGATTCGGTAACAATCTATTACCAAGGGGCGCCGGGCTCTTCGGGATTCGGCTCCTTTATTAAAGATGTACACGCCGGCACGCCTGTTATCTGGACTCTCTCGGAACCCTACGGAGCACGCGAATGGTGGCCTTGCAAAAACGATTTAAGCGACAAGATAGATTCCATTGACGTATTTGTAACTTGTCCTGCCGCTTATAGGGCTGCCTCAAACGGTGTTTTGGTTGATGAACATGCCATTGGCACCGACAAGCTCTATCATTGGCGTCATCGTCATCCCATTGCCACCTACCTCGTGGCAATAGCAGTTACAAATTACGCCGTTTATTCAAACTATGCCCCCCTGCAAAACGATACGGTTCAGATACTTAACTACATTTACCCCGAAGACTCGAGTTATGCCGCCGCAAACACTCCAAAGACAATTTCGTCCATTCAGCTCTACAGCAATCTTTTTATCGAATATCCTTTTACCGACGAAAAATACGGCCATGCCGAGTTTGGCTGGGGCGGCGGAATGGAGCACCAAACCATGAGTTTTATGGGCGGCTTCAGCCACGAGCTCATAGCCCACGAGTTGGCACACCAATGGTTTGGCGACATGGTTACTTGCGGCAGCTGGCACGACATCTGGCTCAACGAAGGCTTTGCCACTTATTTGACAGGTCTCACTTACGAGCATATGCCCAACACTCCTTATTGGTACAACTGGCGCCGCGGCAAAATAAACCACATCATTTCCGACCCGGGCGGCTCCGTATATTGCGACGACACCACCTCGGTAAATCGCATTTTCGACGGCAGACTATCTTACAGCAAAGGAGCTTATGTCCTTCATATGCTACGTTGGGTTTGTGGCGATTCCGCTTTCTTCGCAGGCATAAAAAATTATCTGCTCGACGCCAATCTCACCTACGGCTATGCCAAAACTTCCGATTTGAAAGCCCATCTCGAAGCAGCCTCCGGCAAAAACCTCACGGAATTTTTCAACGATTGGTATTACGGACAAGGATATCCCCGATACAATGTGGAAGTAATAAAAGGCAACGGCGGTAAAGCGGATGTGGTGATAAACCAAACACAATCGCACTCTTCCGTTTCTTTTTTCGAGATGCCCGTGCCCATAAGGTTTAAAGGCAACGGATACGATACCACCTTGATTTTCGACAACACGCAATCGGGGCAAATGTTTCACATTAGCTTGCCTGCCGCCGTGGATTCGGTGTTTTTCGATCCCGAGATGCACATTGTTTGCACTAATACACTCAGCGTTGTAAACGGCATAGACGGCATAAACAAATCAGTGAAACTAACCCTTTGGCCCAATCCCTCAAGCGACATTTTGAATATTTCTTCCGATGATGCCGCATTGAAACAAGTACGTATTTTTACACCCGAGGGCCTTACGGTGAAACATTTTGACGCTGTTTCGGTAAAAGGGAGATTGGCGCTGAATATTAGCGATTTGGCGTCGGGAATTTATTTTATCAAAATAGAAACGGATAAGGGCTCGGCCCTTCGTAAATTTATTAAAAGATAGATGTTCGGAAGGTTGTTTTTGTCGGCTTTGCTTTTGGCAATTTTTGCACCGGCGGCTTATTCGCAGAAAGACTCGCTGTTGCTCAAAGGCAAGTATTACGAAACCAACCTTTACGTTTTCAACCCTTCGGTAAACGACACTGCCTACTCCGTTTATATGGTTGTTGTCAACAACGACAGCATCTTCGACGAGCTGAACAGCAACTCCGTAGAGGTTGATTTTCAGCTGCTTGGAGTTAAGCCCGAGTCGGACGTGCAGGTGGTAATATATTTCGACTCGCTGCATCCTCCGTTTGTCGTTAACCCCGAAGTGCTTTACAGCCCGACAAAATTCAAGTTTTCCAAACCGCGAATCAGAAAGGACGTAATGACCTGGCGCGTTTACGGCGATGTGAGCGACTACCCCATCGACGTGCAGCAATTCAGGTGGAATATGTGGCGGGTGGTAGCCGAAGTTGACCCTTTGGACACCGTAGAAAACAATCTTTACTCGGTGCAGTTGCATCCTCATTCCGGAGTGAATACTTACAGGCTGAAAACCATTAACTTACAAGAAGAAGTTGTGTATTCCAAAGAAGTAACTTACAAACCGCCGTGGCTTAAAAAAGTTTATATTAAAAATTACAAAGTAAAAGACGAACTCGAGTTTTCGGCGGAAACGGAATATGAGATTTACGACGAAGAAGGCAAGTTAATAACCAAAGGTACAGACCGTTACGTAGATGTATCCAAACTTCCTCCGGGAAATTACTGGGTAAATTACGACAACAGCTCCGAATTGATTAAAAAGAAAAAATAAGACTTGCCACCGGCGAGCAAAGCGAGTTTTTTCCAATCCATCGAACTAAGTTTGTCAATCCAAAAAACGAGCGAAAGCAAGTTTTTTCAATCCACTAGCCCATGGCGACTATTCCAATATTTTTTACTTAATTTGCACAAGATTTTTATTATCTCATTCAAACACCGAGTTATGATTAGCAAAGACAGATATAAACCGAAAAATCATGTTAGAATAGTAACGGCGGCAAGCCTTTTCGACGGCCACGATGCAGCCATCAACGTCATGCGACGCTTAATACAAGCTACAGGTGTTGAGGTTATTCATTTGGGACATAACCGCTCCGTTAAAGAAATTGTGGACTGCGCCATTCAAGAAGATGTGCAGGGCATTGCAATCACCTCATATCAAGGCGGTCACATTGAGTTCTTCAAATACATGTACGACCTCCTGAAAGAAAGCGGCAACTCTCATATCAAAATTTTCGGCGGTGGCGGTGGCGTCATTCTGCCCCAAGAGATTGAAGAATTACACAGCTACGGCATAGCACGTATCTACTCTCCCGACGACGGGCGCAATATGGGTCTGCAGGGGATGATAAACGACCTTGTAAGCAAGTGCGATTTCCCCACCGGTAAAGACTGCAAAGCAACTATCGAAGAAATAAAAAATCGCAATATCAACAAAATCAGCAAGTTAATATCTGCGCTTGAAAACTTCCCCGACGAAGTCAAAGAAATTAAAGAAGAGATTTCGGCTGTAGCGGAAAACTGCAAAACTCCTGTCATCGGAATCACCGGTACGGGCGGAGCGGGAAAATCGTCACTCGAAGACGAAATAATAAGACGTTATCTCGACGACTTCCCCGAAAGGACCATTGCCGTCATTTCCGTTGACCCGTCAAAAAGAAAAACGGGCGGCGCCTTGCTTGGCGACAGAATCAGAATGAACGCCATCAACAACGACAGGGTTTATATGCGCTCACTCGCCACAAGACAATCCAACCTTTCGGTGTCGGCTTACGTGCAAGATGCTCTGAATGTGGCTAAAACAGCAGGTTTCGATCTCATCATCCTCGAAACTTCCGGCATCGGCCAAAGCGATACCGCCATAACCGAACACAGCGACATAGCCGTTTACGTGATGACTCCCGAATATGGTGCGGCCAGCCAGTTGGAGAAAATAGATATGCTCGACTTTGCCGACATCATTGCCTTAAACAAATTCGACAAACGCGGTGCCATGGATGCCTTGCGTGATGTGAAAAAACAATATCAACGCAACCACGACCGCTGGGACGAAGACCCCGAAACCATGCCCGTTTACGGAACCATTGCCTCTCAGTTTAACGACCCGGGTGTAAATGAATTTTACCGGAATCTAATGAAGATAATAACCGAGAAATCGGGAATAGATTTTTACTCGCATTTTGAAGCTACCGATGAACTTTCCGAGAAAATACACATCATTCCGCCGCAACGCATTCGCTATCTTTCCGAAATATCGGAGACCGTTAGAAACTACAACAAATGGGCTGAGGCTCAGGCAGATGAGATTCAGAAACTACAGTCGATAAGGGAGGTTTTGGAACAGGCAAAACGCGATGGATTGCAAAATCTCGAGCCTTTGAGTGAAATGGAAAAACGTCAAGCCGAAAAAGTAGAGCCCGCAAATCTTCGCATCATAGAACAGTGGCCCGAGAAGGTAAAAAAATATAAAGACCCCGTTTATGTATTCAAAGTAAGAGACAAAGAGATTAAAATAGAAACACACACCGAATCGCTTTCGCATTTGAAGATTCCCAAGGTCTCTTTGCCCAAGTACAAAGGCTGGGGCGACATTCTGAAATGGAATTTGCGCGAAAACGTACCGGGCGAGTTTCCTTACGCCGCAGGAGTCTTCCCTTTCAAAAGAGAAGGCGAAGACCCCACACGTATGTTTGCCGGTGAGGGCGGTCCCGAGCGTACCAACCGCCGTTTTCATTACGTATCGTTGGGAATGCCCGCAAAACGTCTGTCCACGGCCTTCGACTCGGTTACCCTTTACGGCAACGACCCCGACCGTCGTCCCGACATTTACGGAAAGATAGGCAATTCGGGCGTATCGATTTCCTGCCTAGACGACGCTAAAAAACTCTATTCGGGCTTCGACCTGTCATCACCGAAAACTTCTGTGTCAATGACAATTAACGGTCCTGCTCCACACATGGTAGGCTATTTTATGAATGCCGCCATCGACCAGCAGTGCGAGAAATATATCAAAGAGCACGGCTTGGAAGAGGAAGTCAACAAAAAAATCGATGCCATATATAAGGATAAAGGCGTGCCGCGTCCGAAATATCATGGTGAGCTGCCGGAAGGCAATGACGGACTGGGGCTTATGCTCCTCGGCGTTACAGGCGACCAGGTGCTGCCCAAAGATGTTTATGAGGAGATAAAGAAAAAGACCATCGCCACGGTGAGAGGCACTGTGCAAGCCGACATCTTGAAAGAAGATCAGGCACAAAACACCTGCATCTTTTCCACGGATTTCTCCTTGAAACTGATGGGCGACATCCAGCAATATTTTATCGACAACAAAGTTCGGAATTTTTATTCGGTATCCATTTCGGGTTATCACATCGCCGAAGCCGGAGCCAACCCCATTTCGCAGCTGGCATTCACGCTCTCCAACGGATTTACTTATGTGGAATATTACCTGTCGCGCGGTATGCACATCGACGATTTTGCGCCCAACCTTTCTTTCTTTTTCTCCAACGGAATAGACCCCGAGTTTTCGGTAATCGGGCGGGTGGCGCGTTTGATTTGGGCAAAGGCCATAAAACTGAAATACGGCGGCAACGAACGTTCCCAAAAGTTAAAATATCATATCCAAACATCGGGGCGTTCTCTTCACGCTCAAGAAATAGATTTCAACGACATACGCACAACGCTTCAGGCGCTTTACGCCATCTACGACAACTGTAACTCGCTGCATACCAATGCTTACGATGAAGCCATAACAACCCCTACGGAAGAATCGGTTCGAAGAGCCATGGCCATACAGATGATTATCAACCACGAACTGGGGCTGGCCAAAAACCAAAACCCCATTCAGGGTTCGTTTATCATTGAGGAGCTAACCGAACTGGTGGAAGAGGCCGTGATGATGGAGTTCGACAGGCTGACGGAACGCGGCGGTGTGCTTGGCGCCATGGAAACAAACTATCAGCGCGGTAAAATTCAGGAAGAATCGCTTTACTACGAAACACTGAAGCACACCGGCAAGCTGCCCATCATGGGAGTGAACACCTTCCTTTCGTCAAAAGGCTCGCCCACAACCATCCCCGGCGAGGTTATCAGAGCCACTCCCGACGAGAAAGAGCGACAAATTGCTACCATTGAAAATATGCACAAAGCCTGGGCAAAAGAGCAGAAATTCTGGTGCGAGGAGCTGAAAAAAACGGCCTCACGTAACCAAAATGTGTTTGAGGTGCTGATGGAAGCCACGAAGTATTGCACAATCGGACAGATTACCGATTCGCTCTTCGGAGTTGGAGGACAGTATCGGAGGAATATGTAGTTTGT
>CAZPGC010000087.1:7796-11675 GCA_964585875.1 uncultured Prolixibacteraceae bacterium
ACGGTCTTGCCTGCTTTGACGACTTGGTCGAGTTCTACTTTTATCTTTACATCCAAAGGAAGGAAAATATCAACTCGCGAACCGAACTTAATGAATCCCAGCTGATTACCCTGCTCTACCTTTTCGCCTTGGCGCGCATAGCACACAATGCGGCGGGCAACAGCACCTGCAATTTGCCGCAAAGCAAGAGTAAACCTACCCTCGTCAATAACCACCGTCGTATGTTCGTTGTCGGTTGAGGATTTGGGCAACCACGCAACGTAGTGTTTGCCGGGGTGATGCTTCACATAAGCTATTGAGCCGCTCACGGGATAGCGATTCATATGCGTATCGGTGGGCGACATAAAAATGGAAACCTGTATCCGCTCTTCATCGAGAAATTCGTCGAAACGCACTTTCTCAATGACTACAATTTTACCGTCGGCGGGACTTATTATTTGCGAATCGTTTTTTTCGACATCAAAAACAGGATAGCGGAAAAAGGAAATGATAGCAAGCCAAAACAAAAAGGCTGCCGTCGATAATATCCACAAAATCAGCGGATAATTACCCAAAGTCATAAAAAAAACAAACACCAGCAACCCAAGTAGTATGAAGCTGATTATTATCGTTTTATATCCTTCTCTGTGAAGCCCCATCTTATAGAATTAATTTGGGCAAATTTACACGATTTTTTTAAACGTATGAGCTGCAAGTGATTTTCCCATCGTAATCATCGGGATATTACTGCGAAGAAACCAAGCTGAACACAAGTCAATCTCAAATAAATCTTAACAAAAAGAGCCCTCTTTCACAAGCTATAATGTTTTGAACTTACGCCCATTAACAAGGCCCGCAACAAAGCTGCAAAAAAATAATTGCGATATGGCAAGGTGATAATATCATTTGAACAAATGTTCATTATATTTGCCGCCTGAAATTTTATGCTATGCCGCGACCGAAATTAAACAGAAGGATGGCGCAACCGCCGCTTGCAAAAGGCTTTCGCCCTTTGGGAATGCCGGGCCGATTACCGGCGGGAGTCAATTTACTTTTCGAGGAATACGAAGCTATAAAACTATGTGATTACGAAGGGCTTACACAAGCTCAGGCAGCTAAGATAATGGGCGTCTCGCGCCCCACCATAACGAGAATTTACGCCGCGGCACGCAAAAAAATCGCCACGGCAATTGTCGATAACAGACCCTTGGAGATAGAAGGCGGCAACGTCAGCTTCGACAGACATTGGTTTAGGTGCGAAGAGTGCAAAAGCATATTCAGCACTCCCGATACCAAAGCCGAAAGCTGCCCCTCCTGTCGCTCGGCTAATCTGCAAGAGATAATACCGGTGGCGCCCGGCGACAGAATCTCACGCACAAGGGAAAATGAGACACTCGCCCCTCCCAAATATTGCAGCTGTCCTTCCTGCGGCTTCAAGATTTCTCACAAACGCGGTGTCCCTTGTCGCAGCATAACTTGTCCACAGTGCGGTGACGTTTTGATAAGAGACGATTTTAACACAAAAGATAAAAATATGAAAATAGCAATATCATGCTCGGGCGATAATGCCGGAGCTAATTTCAATGCAAAATTCGGACGCGCTCCCTATTTCGCCATTGTTGAAGGCGACAATGTAAGTTTTGCGGCAAATCCTGCAGCCGAAGCCGACAGCGGTGCCGGCCCAATGGCGGTGGATTTCCTGCTTCGCCAAGGTGTTAAAAAAGTGGTTTCCGGTCATTTCGGACCCAAAGCCGAAACGGCACTGAAAGCGGCAGCCATTGATTTTGAGACCTTTGGCGATGAAGACAAAACAATTGAAGAAATTAAAAACCGATTTAAATAAAAAAACTATGGATGCTAAAATAGCAATTCCCATGGCAGGCGGTAAATTAAGTCTGCATTTTGGCCACAGCGAACAATTCGCGGTGATAACCATAAAAAATAATGAGGTGGTAAGAGAAGAGCTGCTCACTCCACCCGAACACGTACCCGGCGCTTATCCGGAATTTCTTGCATATCACGGCGTTACGGATGTTATTGTGGGTGGGATAGGCCAAAGAGCCATAGATATTTTTAAGCGTTACGGTATTGATGTCAAAACGGGAGCCCAAAAGAAAACCATGGCCGAATTGACAAGCGATTTTATCAACGATAAGCTGATTACGGGTGATAATTCGTGCGACAGTGACCACCATGAGCATGAGCACGACCACGAGCATCACCACCACGGTCATCACGGATTTTCATACAACTAACAACCTATGGGACTGAAGATTGCCGTTGCCAGCGGAAAGGGAGGAACGGGAAAAACCACCGTTTCCACAAATCTGTTTTTTGCCTTGAAAGGAAAAGTGGAGGAACGCGTGGATTTCTTCGACTGCGATGTGGAAGAGCCCAATTCGGGTATTTTTCTCAAAGGCAATCTTGAGTCGGAAAAGGATGTTTTAACGAACATACCCGTAATCGACCCGCAGAAATGCACTTTTTGCGGTCGTTGTGTGCATTATTGCGAAGCTCACGCCATTCTAATGGTCAAAGAAATAGGTCATATCGCCGTTATGGAAGACTTGTGCACTTCTTGCGGTGCCTGTATTTATGCTTGTAATGACGGCGCCATCACCGAGAAGCCCAAAAGTTTGGGAAAAGTTCGTCATTACGACATCGATGGCAGCAGGTTTATCGAAGGAGAAATAAACATAGGGACAGCCTTTGCCACACCGGTGATAAAAGCCGTAAAAAAAGAAATTGACGATAAAGCCGTCAGCATAATAGACTCCCCTCCGGGCACCTCTTGTCCGGTGATTGAGACAGTGCATAATACTGATTTTGTGATTGTTGTCACCGAACCTACGCCCTTCGGGCTACACGACTTAAAATTAATGGTGGAGACAATACGACAAACGGGTAATATGTTTGGCGTTGTTATCAACAAGGCGGGCTTTGCCTATGACGAACTTTATAATTTTCTGAAAAAAGAAAACATTCCACTGCTTTTGGAGATACCATTTGAAAGAGAAAGCGCAAAAAATTACTCCCACGGAGAGCTATTGATAAAACATGATAACAAATTGAGTGACGGGCTGTTAGAAATGTATAAGAAAATACAAGGGCATGTAACTATGGCAAAAAAGGAGGGAGCGCTTTGAAACAGATAACGATAATTAGCGGCAAGGGAGGGACCGGAAAAACCTCAATAACATCGGCTTTGGCATCGCTAATTTCAAACGCTGTTTTTGCCGATTGCGACGTTGACGCCTCCGATTTACACCTGATAATGGAGCCCGAAATCGTAAAGGAGGAGCATTTCCCGGGCAGCAAAAAAGTGCAAATAGACCCCGAAGAATGCATTCGCTGCGGCTTGTGTCGCTCACTTTGTCATTTCGACGCCGTGGATTTGACCGACCATGTTTATTCGGTAAGAGAACTCGCCTGTGAAGCCTGCGACCTTTGCAGAAAAGCCTGCCCCGTTGACGCCATATATATCAAGCCCTCAACAGGTTCGCGATGGTATGTGGGCGAAACGCGTTTTGGCGAAATGGTTTATGCCAAACTCGGCATAGGCGAGGAATTAAGCGGAAAACTTGTTGCCCGCGTACGCGACGAGGCCAAAGCTTTGGCAAAGGAAAAGGGACGCGACCTTATTCTCATCGACGGACCTCCCGGAATAGGTTGCGCCGTGATAGCCTCCATTACCGGAGTGGACGAAGTGCTTGTTGTCACGGAGCCCACCATGAGCGGCCTGCACGACCTTGAAAGAGTTGTGGCACTCGCCAAACAATTCAATGCCAAGCCTTTGGTGCTTTTAAACAAGTACGATTTGAATGATGAAATGAGTGACAAAATAGAAAGATACTGCTCGGAAAACGAGATAGAAATGGCAGGAAAACTACCTTACGACCC
>CAZPGC010000088.1:0-11449 GCA_964585875.1 uncultured Prolixibacteraceae bacterium
ATCTGCTTGCCGTCTATTGTTATACAAATTCTGTTTTCCATTTTTCAATCGTTTTTTTTCAGTTTTAAAAAACTATTACAACACAGCTTCGCGTCCCGAAGCCAAGCAATATTCGCGCACAGACTTTTCCAGGTCGAAACCCGTGTCGCAGTCCACATCTTTGCGCAGCAGCTCATTATAAAGATGCGGGAAGTTTTCAAGGCTTGTTACTATGGGATTGGATGCCGTTTGTCCTAAGCCACAACGACTTGCATACATCACTTTACTCCAATTTCGGAGGTCGTCAAGGTCTTTTTCAACACCGTGACCCGATAGAATTTTGTCGAGTTTTGAGGCAAGTTGCTGCGAAGTGATGCGGCAAGTAGAGCAAGAGCCGCAGCTTTCGTCGATGAAGAAATCCATAAAAGGACGAACCACATCGCGAATCAGATTGCGGGTTTTGTCGAAAATCATCACTGCGCCGCCGGTGGCAAGGTGGCTGTAGCAGATGCTTTTGTGGCCCGCATCTTCGGCGGATATCAAAACACCCGAAGGGCCGCCGATTTGCAAGGCCTGCGTGTTAACGGCGCCAACCATAGCAAGCAATTCTTGCACGGTGATACCCCATTCCACCTCGTAGATGCCGGGGCGACTGCAGTCGCCCGAAACCGAAAGCACCTTGGTGCCGGTGGAGGCCGAGGTGCCGAAGTTTCGATACCACTCTCCTCCCCTTTCTATTATGCGGCAAACGCTGCAAAAGGTCTCGACGTTATTCACCACCGTTGGGAAGCCCTTGAAGCCTTTTTCCACGGGGAAAGGAGGCTTGTAGCGCGGCTCGCCGCGTTTGCCCTCGCTCGACTCTATCAATGCCGACTCTTCGCCGCAGATATAGGCTCCCGCGCCGAGTTGTATCCTTATGTCGAAGTTAAAACCCTCTTTACCTAACACATTGTCGCCCAGCCTATTTTCCTTTCTCAGGCCCGCAAGAACCGACTCGAGATATTCTTTCAGATATTTATATTCGTACCTTAAATAAAGGATGCCCTCTTTGGCTCCGACGGCATAGCCGGCAATGGTCATACCCTCGAACATCTGCAAGGCTTTCTCCGTAAGCAAAACACGGTCTTTGAAAGTTCCGGGCTCACCCTCATCGGCATTGCAGAACACATATTTCGGGCGGCCCGGCGACAAGCGGCAAAACTCCCACTTCATACCCGTGGGAAAACCTGCTCCGCCCCTGCCGCGTATGCCCGAGGTCTTAACAATGCCTATCACCTCCCACTCCGATTTTTGCAGCGCTATCTCCAATGCCGTGCCCGGCTTGTAAAAATCGTCGAGAATCTTTCCTGCCTTGCGGATGTTGTTATTCACCATCGAGCGAATCAAAGGGTGACTGTTGTTGCCGTCGCCGTAGCCCATATTCAGCAAATCATCAACAGGGCGCCCGCCTTTCATACCCGCAATTATATGTCCAACCTTCTCGGGAGTCAAGGCAGTGAACACCTTATTATTGATAAGCGCGGCAGGCTCCTGATCGCTCATTCCGATGCATGCGGTGCGATAAAAGCCTATGCCGTCGGAACTTACGCTTCCGATAGGCGTCTTCAGCCCCTCCTCAAAGGCCCTTTTCACATCCTCGTAGCCAAACATTCGCGACATCACACTGTCGTTCAGATAAATCATATACCTGCCCGGCGGTTTACGCAAAAAGAAATGATAAAAACTAATGGTCTCCTCAACCTCCGTTTCCGACATTTTTAAACCCTTGGCAATCAAACTCACGGCCTCATCCGAGATATAGCCGAAGCTATCCTGCACCTTGTGCAAAATATTCATCAATCTGGTCGGGTCATTGACAAAGTCGTCTAAAATGCTATTTATTTGGTCTTTCATACACTAATTTTTAGGTCTTAAAAATCTATTGTTAATTAATTAACAGTGCAAATGTAAAACTTTTTGTTAATTAAAAAACAGTAGGAGCTATTTATTGTTAATTTATAAACAGTTTAAATAAGGATAAGGGGTAATGGGGTGGTTTATAGTCGATTACACACAGTCAAAAGAAAAATAAATCTAAGAATGATTAGGCATCCGCCGGCGATGAGCGTCCACTAATGCTTTCAGTGGTTGAGGGCGTTATCAGTCAAAAATAAGGATATTACTTTATCGCGGTTTTATATTGGTTTATTCTTTACCAAATATTCGGGTTTAGCAACAAAAGAACAATCAGAAACTTAAGCTCCAAAAAAGCCTATTTTACAATAAAAAAAACTATTATTTATTTGTGTAACAACCAATTAGGATGTTCTTTAAAAAAGCTTAGTCAAATGCAAGATTCCTGAAATAAATCCGAACCTTTTGTGCTACGTATTGAGAAAAGATTCAATCGCTAAGATTCCTGCGTCACTTTTGTAAAATGTTATGCCGTTCCGCTCCGGACGGATTGCATAGCAACCCATTGACGCTTTTTACTTCACATCACAACAAAAAACCGTAATTTTGCTCAAATCAATTTTTGTTATGGACAAAAACCCTCATCATATTTTTTTCACCAAGGAGAAAGCAGCCTTCTCCAAACTCCTTACGGACGGTAATTTTTCCAAGTTTTTTTTGCTTACCGACGAAAATTGCGCCCGCCATTGCCTGCCTGTTTTCAAAAACATTTTTCCGCAACAACCTATTGACGAGATATTTACCGTGCCCGCGGGGGAAGACTCCAAAAACCTGGAAACAGCACAAAAGCTTTGGGAGAAAATGATGACCTACGGCGACAGACAATCGCTGCTGATAAATCTCGGCGGCGGAATGATTAGCGACCTGGGGGGCTTTGTCGCCTCTCTCTTCAAACGCGGTATCGCATTCGCTAACATCCCCACTTCGCTTTTGGCAATGGTAGATGCTTCCATCGGCGGCAAAACCGCTGTTAATTTCAAGGCTGTCAAAAACCAAATAGGCTGTTTCTCAAATCCTTATGCCGTTTATATCGACAGCACCTTTCTTAAAACATTGGCAGTTCGCGAGCTCAAATCGGGCTTTGCCGAGATGATTAAGATAGCCTTGGCAGCTTCCCGGGAGTTGTTTTGCCAACTGTCGGACATCGAAAACCTCCACAAAGAAATCGACGAGCTGATGATACGCAATGCCGCCCTGCTGAAAATGGAAATAGTGGAAAGCGACCCCATGGAAAAGGGCAAAAGAACGCTCCTCAACCTGGGGCATACCGCAGGACATGCCTTCGAGTCTTATTCGGCGCGTCACGATGCTCTTCCGCTAACTCACGGCGAAGCCGTAGCACAAGGAATTCTTTGCGAAGCTCTTATTGCCGTAGAACAAAAGCAATTGCAAGATGATGATTTCGAGACCATTAAAGAACTTATCTTCCGTTTTTTCGATAAATACAACTTCGGCATCGGCGCCCTCGACGAGATTTTAAACCTGATGATTTACGATAAAAAAAATCGCAACGGAAAAATAAATTTCACCCTGCCTTTCGGTATCGGCGACGCACTTATCAACCGTTTTGCAAGTGCCGAAGAAATAAAAAAGGCGCTGCAAAAATACCTTGAACTATGATTAAGCAACTGTTGTTTGATAAAAAAAAGAAAAGGCTGACAGGCGAAGTCGTTCTGCCGGCCTCAAAGAGCATCAGCAACAGGCTGCTGATTATCAAATACTTATCAGGCAGCAAAGCAAAAATAGAGAACCTCTCCGATGCCGACGATACCAAACTGCTGGCTCAATTAATTAAAAAGCTTGAAAAGCACAAAGACTTCAGTTTCGATGCCGGAAATGCTGGCACGGTCATGCGTTTTGCCACGGCACTTTTATCTGTTATCGACGGCAGTTACACCCTCACGGCCTCCGAAAGGATGAAAAAAAGACCCGTATCCGCTTTGGTTGATGCCCTTAGGGAATTGGGAGCTCAAATAAGCTACGCAAACGAAGAAGGAATGCCTCCATTGCTGATTCACGGCAAAAAATTGAAACACAACACCATACACATCGACGCCTCTGAAAGCAGTCAGTTTATCTCCGCTTTGTTGCTCATAGCTCCGCTTATAGAGGGCGGGCTTGAGATTATCCCATCGGGCAAACCGGTTTCTCGCCCATATATTGCAATGACGGAAGCCTTGATGCGCGAAGCGGGTATTGATATCACCGATAGCTACGAGGGCATACTGGTAAAAGAAGACCCTTACCGTTTTGAAGGCAAGAAAGTGGAAGCCGATTGGAGCGCGGCAGCCTTTTTCTACGAGATGCTTTCCCTTGCCGACGAAGGTGAATTCTTTTTGAAAGGACTGGAAGAAAACAGCCTGCAAGGCGATGCGGTAATAGCCGGCCTTTTCGATTATCTCGGTGTTAAAACGCTGTACGAGCCTGAAGGCGTGAGGATTATAAAAACAGGAGAAGCGAAAAAAAACATCAGGGTTGACTTCAACGACCATCCCGACTTGGCTCTTCCGTATATCGTCAGCTGTGCAGCCCTCGACGTCATAGGCACTTTCACCGGCCTCGAAAATCTGAGAATAAAAGAAAGCGACCGCCTCGAGGCTCTTTCGGAAGGCTTGGCAAAGTTTGATTACGATTTCAGGGAAACGGGCTTTGGCGAGTGGGTGCTTATCAATTCCTGCCGCAGCGATAAATCAAAGAATACACCCGGCCAAAACATTGTCATTCAAACCTTTAACGACCATCGTGTAGCCATGGCCTTTGCACCTATGGTGCTTAAAACAGGCAAGCTCGCCATTGAAAATCCCGATGTTGTGGAGAAATCTTTCCCCGAATTTTGGCTCTATTTCGATGAAATCATCAACAAGCAAGTTTAGAGGTTTTCCAAAAGGAAGTCGGTCATTCTTTTATAGAGATGATAGCGCGTATAGGGACCGTTGTGTATGCCGTGGTCGTTGTTGGGATAAAACTGCATTTGGAACTGCTTATTGTTGGCTACCAACTTCAAAATCAGCTCCATAGAGTTTTGAACATGCACATTGTCATCGGCAATACCATGAACCAATAAGAATTTTCCCTTCAACTTATCCACGTAGTTTATCGGCGAGTTGTCATCGTAATTTTTGCCGTTTTCCTTGGGTGTGCGCATAAAACGCTCGGTGTAGATATTGTCGTAGTAACGCCAGTTGGTAACCGGTGCCACGGCTATGCCTGCCTTGAAATAATCTGCCCCTTTGGTCATACACAGCGTTGACATATAGCCGCCGTAGCTCCAACCGAATATGCCTATCCTTTCGCCATCGACATAAGGCAGTGTGGCGAGATACCGGTTTGCGGAAATCTGGTCTTTGGTTTCCAAATCACCGAGTTTCAGATAAGTACATTTTTTAAACTCCTGCCCACGCGCTCCGGTGCCACGTCCGTCAACCGAAACGATGATGTAGCCTTTTTGAGCAAGCATCTGATACCAAAACAAATTGAACCAACCCCAATCGTTAAGCACCGTTTGAGAGCCGGGGCCGCCGTAAACGTACATCAAAACAGGATAGCGTTTGGTGCTGTCGAAATCGGCGGGTTTTATCATCCAACCGTTGAGCTCGACACCGTCACCGGTTTTAAAGCTAAAAAATTCAACCGGAGAATAGTTGAAAAACTCCATCTTTTTCACAAGGGCCTCGTTATCTTCAAGCACCTCAAGCTCTTTGCCTTTGGCATTGTTCACCGTAATAAAAGGAGGAGTGTTTGCCGCCGTGTAAGTGTTCACGAAATATTTAAAACCCTTGGAAAATTCCGGGTCGTTCGTGCCCTCGCGTTTTGATATTTTCTCGATTTTACCGTTGTCGATATTTACCCTGAAAATATCACGATTCAGCGGCGAGGATTTGGCAGCGATGTAATAGAGCAAATGTTTTTTCCTGTCGAGACCTTTCACTTCAATTACATCATAATCGCCTTTGGTGAGCTGACGCACAATGTTTCCCTTCATATCGTGGCGATAAATATGATTGTAGCCCGAACGTTCGGAGGTAAAAATAAAACCTGAGCCGTCTTTCAGCCAAATCAAATTGTCGGTAATGTCGATATAGTATTTATTTTTCTCGTCATAAATAACTGAAGTAGAACCTGTTTCGGCATCGGCAAGAAGAATCTCGAGATGATTTTGCAACCTGTTGAGCCGCTGAATCGAAAGTCTGTCGTGCAAAGGAGTCCAGCTAATTCGCGGAATATAAATATCGGTGTTTGTGCCGATATCCATTTTAATGTTTTTCTTGGTGGCAAGGTCTATTACGTGCACTTCCACAATGGAATTGTCCTCACCGGCCTTGGGATATTTATATTTTATGTGCTCGGGATACAGCTTGCCGTATTCCGTCAAATCGAACTCTTTCACTTTCGATTCGTCAAAACGAATGTAGGCTATCTTGCTGCCGTCGGGCGACCATTGAAAGGCTTTGGTGAAAGAAAATTCTTCCTCATATACCCAATCGGGCACCCCGTTTCTTATTTTGTTTATCACGCCGTCGTTTGTGAGTTGCACCTCTTTTTCTGTGTTCAAGTCGAGATAAAAAATGTTGTTATCGCGCACAAAAGCCACTTTCGAGCCGTCGGGCGAAAAGGTGGCAAGACGTTGTGCCCCATTATCGCTTAGCTTGCGTAACTTTTTGGTCTTCAGGTTATAAATCCAATACTCGGCGGAGAAAGAATGACGATAAATAGGCTTTGATTTGGTGGCCACAAGCACCTGAGTCTCATCGTCGCTGAAAGTGTATGAGCCAAAATGAAGAGCTTTGCTTTCACCTTCGGGAATAAAAGCCGAAGAAGGCACCAAGGTTTTCAGCTTCTCACCGGTTTTGTATGAATACAAATCGATGCTTCCCCTGTTCAAAACCGTGTAGCTAACACCGTCATTCATAGGATTGTATCCTCGCACCATCCGGGGATAAAATGAATACTTCAGCCAAATATCTTTGAGCGTAATGTTTTTACTCTGTGCCCTTAAATTCGTTGAGATTCCCGTAAAACAAAAAACAGCCAAAGCCAGCAGCAGAAATGATTTAATCTTAGTCATAGTCTTATTGTATTTGATTTAACTCGTTGTATAATAGCATATTAAACAAATAATTGCAGCCGTTTTCAAAGCCAAACGACAACGTTCAAAAGTAAAGAAAAAAAGAAAATAACAAAGTTTTTTTACCCCATAGTTTTTATAATGTCGCTTAGAAAACTCTGCAAAAACCAAAAACGGATTTTTCGGCGATATTTTTACAACAGTTCCCCCTACCCTTTTTTCGTTTAACCTTCACTTTCCGAAACACAACATTTTTGAGGCCGGCGATTAGTTGTTTTTTAATCTATCTTTGCCCCTCATTTAACCTTAAAAACAAAAGCAGATATGAATCAGCAACAAGGAGAATTTAACACCAAAAAGGTAGTGCCGATTATTTTGTTGGCCGTGGCCGTAATCATACTGATAATTTTTTGGAGCCGTATGACCGTTACCATACCGGGAGGTAGCCGCGGAGTGGTTTTCAGCACCTTTGCCGGCGGTATCGACACCGACCAACAACCACTCGGGGAAGGGTTTCATTTCATAGCACCGTGGAACAAAGTTACCGTTTATTCCATACGTCAGCACCACAAAGCCGAACAGATGAAAGTGCTGTCGTCCAACGGTTTGGAGATAACGGTAGATGTATCGATATGGTATTTTCCGGTGGCCAAAGATTTGGCGAAACTGCACAAATTCCTCGGCGTTGATTACGACGACCAGGTGGTGTTGCCCGCAGTAAGGTCGGCAGCCCGCACGGTGATAGGCCGCTATACCCCCGATGAGCTTTATTCCAGTAAAAAAGAAGCCATTCAGGTGGAGATTTTTAAGGAAACAAAAAACATTTTGAAAGATAAATACATCTTCGTTGACAAAATTTTGATAAGGTCTATTTACCTGCCGCCGACCATAAAAACGGCCATCGAAAGCAAATTGAAGCAGGAGCAGCTGGCCTTGGAATACAAATTCAAGATAGAGCGGGAGCAAAAAGAAGCCGAGAGAAAACGTATTGCCGCCGAGGGTGAAGCTCGCGCCAATCAGATAATCAACAGCTCCTTAACACCCAACTTACTTAAAATGAGAGGCATAGAGGCTACTATAGAGCTTTCGAAATCGCAAAACTCCAAGGTGATAGTGATAGGAAGCGGAAAAGACGGTCTGCCGCTTATTTTGGGCAACAATTAGAGCATCTAAAAAAAGCGTAGCCGATGAACAAAAAGATTATCAGGCTTGCATTACCCAACATCTTCAGCAACATCACCATTCCTTTGCTCGGTTTGGTTGACACAGCCTTGATGGGGCATCTCGACAATTTGGACTTCCTCGGCGCCATAGCGCTGGGCTCTATGATTTTCAACGTTATTTACTGGAGCTTCGGCTTTCTGCGTATGGGCACCGTGGGTTTCACGGCTCAAGCCTTTGGCAGACAAAACAAAGACCAACTTAACCTTATATTTCAAAGAGGGATAGTTGTGGCCCTGCTGTTGGGCTTGCTTGTAATCAGCATCCATCCGTGGCTTATACAATGGGGAATCGGCGCCACCGATGCCGGCAGCGGAGTGAAGTTTTATGCGAGCGAATACGTCTTCATAAGAATATGGGCGGCGCCGGCTTCACTGCTAATCCTGATTTTCAGCGGCTGGTTTCTCGGCGTGCAAAACGCTGTTTATCCGATGATTATAGCTGTAACAGGCAATGTTCTGAATATAATCTTCAGCGTTGTTTTCGTTTATTTCTTTCATATGAAGAGCGCCGGAGCCGCCTTGGGCACAGTCATAGCGCAATACTTTTCGTTGGCTTTGGCGGTCTTTCTTTTTGTTAGAAAATACAAGCCTCTTTGGATTAGAAAAAAGATGGCCGAATTGCTGCGCCTCAACGACATGAAAGCCTTTTTCAATGTAAACATCGACATCTTCCTTCGCACATTGGGCATCATTTTCGTTATTTCGTTTTTTACCGTAAAATCCGCCGATATCAGCGACAGCATCCTGGCGGTCAACTCTGTTTTATTTCAATTCTTCCTCATTTTTGCCTACATGCTCGACGGCTTTGCCAACGCCGCCGAAGCCTTGACGGGTGAATACATCGGGGCACGAAACCCTCAATTTCTCAAACAATCCATCCTGACCAACATACTATACGGCCTGATATTCAGCCTCTTATTCAGCGCAACATATTTTTTCTTCGGCAAAGGCATCATAGCTTTGCTCACCGACAATCAGCTTGTCAGACAACAAGCGGCACCTCTGCTGCATTGGGTAGTGGCAATGCCCTTGGTTTCCTTTTTAGCATTTATCTTCGATGGAATATTTATAGGCGCAACGGCATCGGCATCGCTGCGCAACGGCATGTTTATTTCGGTGCTTGTATTTTTTGTGCCTGTTTATTATCTCATACCCTTCGACAGCGATATCACACGCCTTTGGACTGCTTTCCTGTGTTTTATGGCAGCCCGCGGACTCACCTTAGCGCTATTTCTAAAACGCGATGTTTTGAAGAAAGCTATGGTTTGAAGCTATTTTTCCATTTTTCAAACTCCTCTATTCCCAAATAAACCAAGGAAAACGGATTATGACTGTCAAAGTTGCCTTTTGCTCTCTCCTTCTCGATACTTTTTGCTCGAGAAATAGCCGTTTCCAACTTATCATCGGAGCACAATTGCTTGACCCACAGTTTGTTTCCAAGCCATCTTTTGGTTTTTTCAAAATCCGGAATATGTTGTTTCAAAGCTTTTAACACTTCATCGGCATTTTGGAAAATACGGCCACTTGCTTTAAAATGCAGCAAAAACCAAAACTCAATACTAGGCATGCTTTCACATATCAAAACATTTGAATTATCCTTAAAACGGGCTTTCAAACTATTAAATTCCCGTTTACGATTTTGGTTTACAACTGTATCATAATCAGTGATATACACAATTCCATCGCTTCCACTTTCAAGTAATTCATCAATAATCTTACGAGCATCCGTCAGTTCTATTCTTTCAAACAAACTCGGTCTTATTGAATAATTGTACCCTTTAATTTCCTTCAAATATTTCAAATAATACTGTTCTGTTATACCATCGCCGAGGACGGTATATTTCAACTTAAACCTTCTATTTTTTGTTTTCCTTGCCATGGCATTATTCAATATTAGGCACTGCTCCGAATTTGCCGGATTTATAATAATTGTAATAGGAAAGTTCTTTTCTAAACTCCGGAAAATCAGCTACCGAGAACAATTCGGTAGCTCCGTCTTCTCCTTTTTCGGTAAACCAAATTGCATCCTTACGCAAGATGTCCTTTTCGTTTAGCAACGAGATATTATGCGTGGTTACAATTAATTGCGAGGCGGTTGAGCGCTCGAGAAATTCTTTAAGTAAATGCTTGATAAGAACCGGATGCAAAGACGATTCTATTTCATCTATTGCCAAAAATGCCTCTTCGGTCAAACAGTCAAACAAAGGAAAGGCCAATTTGTAGTACCTCTTGGTGCCTTCCGACTGCTGCTCAAGTGATAAATCTTTGTAGTACTCCTTACCGTTTCTGACAAACCTATGTTTAAAAAATGTTTGGGGAGTGAGCACCGACGTATTTTCAACCCCCTCTTTTTCCAACTGTTCCTTAGTTTTGCCGTACATAAATTTCAGTTTTTCATCGGAAAAAGGAGTCTCCTTTTCTTTTATCACAATATCATCAATGTTGAAATCGGCTTTCTTCAACAGCTCTATTACAAATGGTTTGTAATTGATATCCGTTAACCGATTTTTTAGTTTATCCTGTAAAATGTCATCGGGAAAAACGGGCTCAATGAATTTGTTATCAAACCATTGATAAGCTTCTTTCATATAGGGTTCATAAATATTAACCTGCAAATAAGCGGCAAATACTGAGCTGTTTTTCAATGTCTTAAGCACAAGTTGCTCCCTTGTAGTCTTTGATAATTTGATTTTTTTTCCAAATCGAATTATCGAAATGTTTTTTTCATTATCAAAATGACGTTCAAAAATTACAGCCGGCTGCGTCCCGGGATAGAAATATAGATTTTCTTTTAAAATTATATCTGATGTTAATTCAAGAATATAAACGTGTTTTACATTTTCAATATAAAATGTCAATTCAAGTTTTCCGGGCTCGTTTTGAGCGTCATTGAACGCAAAAGCTTCAAATGGAATCTTCTCTTCCTTACTGCTTGGTATTCTTGAAACGAAATCTTTAAGAAATTTGAAAACTTTAATCAAATTACTTTTCCCCGAAGCATTAGCTCCATAAACCATGCATAACTTTAATAAACGAACTCCGTTTTCGAGTTTATAAACGTAATAGTCCTCCAAGGTCTTATCCGATGTTGCTTCAAAACTAAAAACCACCTCATCTTTAAAAGAAAGAAAGTTCTTTATTTTTAATTCTTGTATCATCTCTAAATATAAATATTGTAAATTATTTGCAAATATATAAAATACAAGCAAACAAATATATTTTTTTCGCA
>CAZPGC010000089.1:0-11439 GCA_964585875.1 uncultured Prolixibacteraceae bacterium
AAGAAATAGCGCAGGTTTTTTTAAAAAATATTACGTATTTTTAGAAAAGTTAGGGTTTGATAGTTTTCTAAGAGACACTAAATAGTAAACGCTTGTGTGGTGGCCGCATCATTTTGTGCGGTTACATTGCGTCATTTTCTTCTGCTGCCTTCATAAATTTTATATCCGAAGTAACTGCATCTGAGGGCTCCGTTTTGCAGTTGGTGCCTGCTGTCGGGGCGTAAGCCTATGAGTTTTAAGGCCTCTTTGTCGGAGCTTATTACTCGTGCCTCGTAGCCCGCAAAGTTAAACTTCAAGCTATCGCCTATTTTGCGGTAAAGTGCGCTGATGTCTTTGGTGCGAATGCGTTCGCCGTAAGGTGGATTTATTATCACCGTTCCTTTTCCTTCGGGTGGTTTCAGGTTGGCTATATCTATCTGTTTCACAAAGATATCTTTGTGAAGTCCGGCGTTATGTATGTTTGTTTTGGCAATCTCTATGCTTTTGGGCGAAATGTCGGCAGCGATAATCTGCCCTTCAAATTCCCTTTGTTTTTCGGCAGTTTCGTCTTTGATATCCTGCCACAGTCTTCTGTCGAAATCAGACCAATACATAAAGCTGTATTTTTTCCTGTAGAAACCTGCCGGCAAATTGAGGGCCATCATGGCAGCCTCAATGGCAATGGTGCCCGAGCCGCACATCGGATCGATGAAATTGGAGTTGCGGTCCCAACCCGAAAGCAGAATCATGCCTGCGGCAAGCACTTCGTTAAGGGGGGCAACACCTGTTTTTATGCGATAGCCGCGTTTGTATAGCGGATTGCCGGAGCTGTTGAGACTGAGTTCGCACAGGTTGTTGTTGATGTGCACAAATAGCTGAACATCTGCATTTTCCGTGTCAACATAAGGGCGTTTTCCGAATTTGTTTCTGAAATAATCGGCCACGGCATCTTTGGTTTTTTGCGCTATGTATTTTGTATGGGTCAGCTTCGAGTTGTATGCCGTGGCATTTACCGAGATGGTGTTGCCTATGTCGAAGAGCTTCATCCAGTTTACATCTTTGACGCCCTCATACAACTCTTCGGGTGTGTTTGCTTCAAAAGTTTTTATGGGTTTCAGTACGTTTATGGCAGTGCGCAATCGATAGTTTGCCCTGTAAATCAGCTCTTTATTGCCAAAGAACTCCACGCCGCGCTTTAGGATTTTTATATTCGAGGCTCCCAATTGTTGCAATTCCGTCGCCAACACCTCTTCTAACCCCGTCAAAGTTTTGGCTATAAGCCTTACGGTTTTATTTTCCGTCATCCGCCTTTATTTGTTATAGTCAATCAATTTGTTTGCAACATTATCCAAAATGTCTTTATAGTCGTCAACAAATTTATCGCCGGCATCCAAAAGGGCTTTTATGTTTTTCGGTGAGGCATCGTCCATTTCGGGATTTACGTTGGCAAGCGAGGGCACTATTCTTACATAATTCGACTTGTCTTTGCAAGTGCTGAAGAGCTGTTGCAGCTCATAATCAACGGTTTCGGCATTTCCCGACATCAGCATATCAATCACGGGCTTAATCCATTGCAGTTGCCCCCAGTCTTTGGTTTGCTCGTAATAGTATGGTTTTTTGACGTTTCCCGTGCCGATTGACAGCAGAAACATCTCGCCGGCAGACGGGTAAGCAGGCTTGCCTTCCGTTTCCAAAATCGTTCTGAAATCCATGGTGCGAGCTTCGGCATAAGCCGTCATTGCCGGATTGTTGGCAAACATTCCGCCGTCAACGAGGGTAAAAGGCACTTCCGTTGTGGAGAAAATACGTGCCGGCTCAAAGTAGGTTGGTGCCGCCGAGGTGGCGCGGCATACATCGCGCAGCAGAAAGTCGCGATGCGAATTTTTTGTGCTGTCGGTGGTGGTAAAAAACTTTGCCGCCCTGTTTCTTATGTCGTATGATGTAACCATCAGAGGCTTAACGGTTTGGCTAAGCAAAGAGTCTCCCAAATATTTTTTCAGAACCTTTTCGAGATAGGCCGCCGAATATTTTTCGTCGGTGACGCCGCCAATGCTCGAAATTTTCTTCCACAGCGAGGTGTCGAAAATTTTGCTGCCGTGCTCGGCATAGAGATTTAGGGCGTCTTCGGCACTGTAAAGAGGCCTTCCATTGTCGTCGGAAACAGTTAAAAGCGTGGCTATGATGCCGCCGGTGCTTGTGCCTGCAATGAGGTCGAAGTAGTCTGTCAGCCTTGTATTTTTATTGTGGGATGTCAGCTTGTTTTCGAGATATACCAACGCTTTTGCCGGCAGAATGCCCCTGATGCCGCCGCCGTCGATCGATAAAATTGTTGCTTTCATAATTTGAGGATATTAGTGATTTATAAACCTTTCGTTTGAGTTCACTAAATTAATAAAAAAAATTGAAGCCTCGACTATGGAGTGAAGGGGCTTTTTTGTTTTGAAGTTACAGGTTTTGAAGTTACAGGTTTTGAAGTTACAGGTTTTGATGTTTCGGGTTGGGTTGTTTAGTGACTGTGGTTATTTTAAGGCATTAAAACGGGTTGAGGCCGGAAAAAATGCTGTTGTGGAAAATTCCTTAAATTTATATAACAAATAATGATAAATTATATATTTTAGCCGCACTTCGTAAGTGTTTTTGCGGGGCTTTGTTTGCTATTTAATCAACTATAAATGAGGTATTTGTTATGGATGATGTTTTGATTCTCGTTATTAACCCAAGGGCGATTTATACCAGAGTGGCTGTTTATCAAGGGCATTCTATTTTGTTTTTGAAAGATATTAAGCATCCTGATCAAGAGTTAGGACGTTTTTCGCATTATTTGGAACAGGTGGAGTATCGCGCTTCGAAGATTTTAAAGCAGCTTGACGACAACGGCATTTGTTTGGATTGCATCAGGGCCGTGGTAGGGCGCGGTGGATTATTGAAACCTGTTGAGTCGGGTATTTACGCTGTTAATGAGCGTGTTATAGAAGATTTGAAGTCGGAGGAGTACGGTGAAGACCCCGTGAATTTGGGTGGCATTATTGCTTACCGGCTGGCGGCTTCGCAACCCGACTGCATCCCCTTGATTGTTGACCCGGTGGTGGTTGACGAATTCGAGGAATTGTCGCGATTTACCGGGCATAAGGAATTTCGTAAGAAGTCGGTGTTTCATGCTCTGAATCAAAAGGCTATGGCTCGTAAGCACGCCAAAGCTTTGATGAAAGATTACAAAGACATGCGACTTATTGTCGCCCATTTGGGCTCCGGCATATCGGTGGGAGCTCATAAATATGGCCGTGTGATTGATGCCAATCAGGTGCTCGACGGCGACGGCCCTTTCTCTCCCGAGCGCACCGGCGGACTGCCTGTAGGCGACGTGGTGAGGTATTGTTTCAGGTCGGGGAAAAGCGAAGACGAGATTCTGGATATGATTATGCACAAAGGCGGATTGTACAGTTACTTAGGCACTTACAGTGCGTATGAGGTTAACAAACGCGTAATGGAAGGTGACGAGGAGGCCGCTTTGGTGTTTGAGGCCATGGCTTATCAAGTTGCCAAAGAAATCGGTGCCATGTACGCCGTTTTGGAGTCGGAAATCGACGGCATAATCATCACCGGCGGCATTGCCAACAGCTCTTGGTTTGTTGATAAAATAATCCAAAGGGTGAAAAATATGGGCCCCGTTCACGTGTATCCCGGAGTGCGGGAGATAGAATCGATGGCACACAGAGCGCTTGCCGCTGTTACGGGCGAGTTGGAAATTAAAGAATATAAATAACAAAAAGTGACGCCAAATGCAAGCATGTACCTATCATGTTTTATGTATAAATCCGGGCTCAACATCCACTAAGATTGCCGTTTACCAAGGCTCACGCTCCCTTTTTCATATGAATATTGTTCATACCGAAAAGGAGTTGGAGGGCTTTGATAAAATAAGCGAGCAGTTTTCTTTTAGAAAAGAGGCGATACTTAAAGCGCTGAAAGACAATAATGTTGACCTTGATTGCATTGAGGCTGTGATGGGTCGTGGCGGGCTTATAAAGCCTGTGCCTTCGGGAGTTTTCGAGGTCAACGAGGCTCTGAAGCGCGATTTGAGAAACAGCCCCATGGGTGAGCATGCAAGCAACTTGGGTGGCCTTATTGCCGACGATATAGCCGGGCATCTTCCCAAAGCGAGGGCTTTTATCGCTGACCCCGTTGTGGTTGACGAGCTTGACGATATTGCGCGTATCTCCGGAAATACCAATTTCGAGAGGGTTTCTATTTTCCACGCTTTAAACCAGAAAGCCATAGCGCGGGAGTTTGCGCGTATTCACTCCAAAAAATATGAAGATTACAACCTGATAATAGCGCATATGGGCGGCGGCATTACCGTGGGTGCCCACCGCAAGGGCAAGGTGGTTGACGTGAATCAAGGACTCGACGGCGAAGGCCCTTTCAGCCCCGAGCGCAGCGGCACATTGCCTGTGGGACAGCTTGTAGATGTCTGTTACAGTGGGCAATACGAAAGAAAAGAGGTGCGCAAAATGATAACCGGCCGCGGTGGCCTTGTGTCGTATTTCGGCACCAACAATGCCCGCAAGATAGAGCAGGGCGCTTTGGCCGGCGATGAAAAATACAAACTCGTTTACGAGGCTATGGCCTATCAGGTGGCAAAAGAGATAGGAGCTATGTTTACGGTGTTGAAAGGAGAAGTTGACGCCATTATACTCACCGGCGGCCTTGCCTACAGCAACTATTTCACAAACCTGATAAGCGAGCGTGTTTACAAGCTGGCTCCCATGCATGTTTATCCGGGCGAAGACGAGATGAAAGCATTGGCAATGAACGCGATGCGTGTGCTTAGCGGTGAGGTTGTGCCGCTGGTTTACGAGTGAGAAAGCCTCGACTCTACCCTGTCTTTATAAAATTCGTAAAGCGAGTTCCATCCTTTGGCCAACTTGCTCTCTATCTTACTCGATTTCATCCATTTAACCTTTGTAATGCCTTCTTTTTTTTGAGGCTTTAAATCCCCTTTATAGGATGAGGTCATAAGGTACCAATGCGACTCTTTTAAAACCGGTTTTTGTTTTAAAAAGTAGATATGGCGCGAAATGCCGAGAAATTCAACGCTTTTCAATTTTTTAACGCCCGTTTCTTCCATGGTCTCCCGCAGGGCGCACTCTTCGATGCTCTCACCTTTTTCGAGATGACCCTTGGGAATGTCCCACAATCCGTTTCGTTTTATCATCAGCAGTTTGCCCTCGGAGTTGAAAACCCAAGCTCCCGCGGCGAGTTTTACGGTAAATATTTTTTCAAAGGCCGAAATCAGTTCTTCCGGTTTATCGCCAAGCAAAACCAAATCCAATGTGTTGTTGTTAAAAACATGACTTTCAACTATTTCGGGGAGTTTATCCAAGTTGCGTATGCAAATGGTAATCGCATCGCCGAAGTCCGATGTGCTGTCGCTGCGGTCGATAACTATTCTTTGACTGTCGTTAAAAACTTTATACATTTGCGGGCATTTAAATTTGTAATGTAAAATGATAAAAGATAAAGAAACAGCAGCAAAAACCGCCGGATTCCTTTTGGAAATTAAAGCGGTAAAATTAAACAAAAATACGCCCTTCACGTGGGCTTCGGGATGGAAATCTCCCATTTATTGCGACAATAGAAAAACCCTTTCGTATCCCCACATAAGAACCTATCTCAGCCACGAATTCAGCCGCCTTATACGAGAGGAGTTTCAAGATGTGGAGCTTATTGCGGGTGTGGCCACGGGTGCCATTGCCATAGGTGTGTTGGTGGCTCAAGAGCTTGGCAAACCCTTTGTTTACGTGCGTTCGGGCAACAAGGACCACGGCTTGAAAAACAAGATAGAAGGGGTGATGGAAAAAGGGAGTAAAGTGGTTGTTTTAGAAGACCTTATATCCACCGGCGGCAGTTCGCTTGCTGCCGTTGATGCCCTCAAAGATGCGGGCGCACGGGTGCTCGGCATGGCAGCCATTTTCACCTACGGGTTTTCCGTCGCACGTGAGCGTTTTGAAGAAGCCGGAGTGAAACTTTTCACGCTTTCCGATTATTCGCATTTACTCGATAAAGCTCTCGAATCGGGTTATATCGGCGATGAAGATTTGGAATCATTGAAGGTGTGGCGACAAAATCCCGCTGTTTGGGGTAAATAATTTAACTTATTGATTATGAAAACATTTGAAAGTAATAAAATACTTATTAAAAGGCCTGCAAAGGAAATATTCGACTTTTTGTCGGACTTTCGCAATTTTGAAAAACTGATGCCCGAAGAAATTACCAATTGGCGCGCCGACGAAAGTTCATGTTCTTTTACCATTAAAAATATGGCCGATTTGAATATGGCCTTTGGCGAGAGGCAAGCCAACGAAAAGATAACGATGATATCCCGCGGGAAGAATCCTTTTGTTTACGACCTGAACGTTTTTATGGATGAAAACGGCGAAGGGACTCAAACACAAATCGTATTCAATGCCGACCTTAACCCCATGCTTTCCATGATGGTGTCAAATCCTTTGAAAAACTTTATCAATATTTTGAACGAGAAGCTCAAAGAGGTGATGGAGCAATAGTGCAAAGCTATGAAAATCAGGCTGTTGTTAATAGGAAAAACCGATGAAAAGTGGCTTGAAGCCGCCGTGGAGAAATATGCTTCGCGTTTAAGAAAATATGTCGGTTTCACCATTGACATCATTCCCGACATAAAAAATACAAAAGCGCTGAGCACCGCCGCACGCAAAGAGGAAGAAGGGAAATTGATTTTGCGCAACATCACAAGGTATGAGGAGGTGGTGCTTTTGGATGAAAGTGGAAAAGAATACGACTCAAAGGGTTTTTCGGTTTTTATTGGAAAGAAAATGAACAGCGGTATTAAAACGCTGACTTTTGTTGTCGGAGGACCCTACGGTTTTAGCGACGAAGTTTACAAAGCTTTTCCAAACAAGTTGAGTTTGTCGAAGATGACATTCTCTCATCAGATGGTGCGGCTGGTTGTTACGGAGCAGATTTATCGTGCCATGACCATTATGCGTGGCGAGCCCTATCATCACGAGTAGATGCAATTTTGCGATGCGAGTTTAGTGTTTTAAAGCCTGCAGGCTTCGCCAAAGTTTTTCTGCCGATTCGTCCCAAGTGAATTTGCCTGCCCTTTGGAAACCCTTCTCAATCAGCTCATTGCGGAGTGTTTGGTCGTCTTCCGTTTTATTCATTGCTTCAGCGATATCTTCCGGATTAAAGGGGTCGATAATCAGTGCCGCGTCGCCTGCCACTTCGGGCATGGAGGTTACATTTGAGGTGATTACCGGAGTGCCGCAAGCGAAACTCTCGACAATGGGTATGCCGAAGCCTTCGAAATACGAAACATAAGTAAGAGCCGTGGCCGCTCCGTAGATTTCGCGCAACTCGACGGTGCTTTTGTGGCCTTCGAAAATCACGTCTTTTTTAAATTCCATGGAGTTGTAGGCTTGCTCAATGGCTTTTGTCCACCACATTTTGTTGCCCACTACAAGCAATTTGCTTTCCTTGCCCCAACGTTTTTTGTAAATGTCGAAGGCTTTAAAAAGATTAACCAAGTTTTTTCGTTGGTGCAAAGCTCCCACGTAAAGAAAGTAGTCGTTGCCACCGGTATATCTTTCTTTAACAGGCTGTTTTTCATTATCTTGCAAGGGTGAGTAAACTTTGTTAACGCCGTTATAAACAACTTCGATTTTGTTTTTGTCAATGCCGTAAAGCTTTATGATGTCGTTTTTGGAATAGTTTGATACAGTGGCTATTGCGTTGGCTTTTTTAGCAAATCGCGGCACAAAATATTTATAATATTTCCGAACAAGCAGGGGCAGGTCTTTGGGGTAATGTTCAAAATTCAAATCGTGAATAACCAACAGGGAAGGCACCTTGCTTCTCAGCGACAGAAAGCCGTCGGGTGACAAAAACACATCGGCTTTATACTTACGCAAGATGCGCGGCAAACTCAGCTCGAACCAAATAACGAACAAAAAGGGATGCCGTGCCTGCGGGCCGACTACCACGGGAGTTATGTTGGGAGCAAAAATGAATTTGGGGTCATATTTTCTGTCGAAGATAAAAATGAAATCGTGTTCGGGGTGCTGTTGAGCCATCCTGCCGAGAGTCTCGAGCGTAAAGCGCCCAATGCCTTCCAGCTTGTTTTTCAGTAGCAATCGTGTGTTTACCGCAATCCTCATACTTTCGTTTTAAGGCCGCAAAGATAAAGAAATGGATTAAGAGGAGATAGGGAAAAAACGATAAAGAGTGATTAACTCGTAAATCGACAATTCCGCAATTGATTATGCGGAATGAAGACGGAAAATTTTTTCCGGTGCGAAAGGTTATTTTATTTATTTTTAAATTAATTTACATTAAGGTGGTGAAGTTTGGTTAATTTTACCACCCGTTTTAATATTTCTAATGGTTTGATTATGTATTTGGGCAAAAAATATTTAGCGCTATTTATTTTTATTTCAGCGTTTTTGACTTCCTGCATTAAGGGGCATGAAACAAACAAAATTCCTCTTGTGGAATATTTTAAAACCGGAAAAACCGATAGCTCCTTTTTTAAACAGCAGTTAATTGTAAAAAATAACCCCTATTATCTTTCGGGAGAAACAATGATGTTTTCTTCATTTCAAGGTAAAAAATTATTTGCCTATTTAAGTCGCCAAAAAGCTAAAATCATTATTTTATCAGATACTTTGCTTACTAAAGTAAAAATCCCTTTTCTAAAAGATATACCCGTTGTTTCTATATATTTTCATAACTACGATTCGGTTTTTGTTTTCTTCGATAGAGAGTTTGTTGTAAAAAACTCAGGTCATAACCGTCAATTTTCTGATTTTATTCTTATCGATACAACCGGAAAAATCATTGACCGTTATTCACTTAATGATGTTCCGTATATTTATAAAGGCTCTTTAAATCCAATGATAGTCTTGCGAAAACTAAGCGTATGGCACAAAAGAATTAGAGGTCGTCATTTTTATTTACCCTTTTTGATTTACAGGCCTTCAATAAGCGATAGTCTTCTTGGTAAATATTCAATCAAATTGGTTTGCGATTATGATTTGAGCAGGCATAGTGTTAGAATGCTTGGGATAAAAATACCATCGAAAGATATCGGAAAAACGTTTAATGACGGGGTCTTAACAAATACGGTGGATGTTTATATCGAAAGCGATACTTCCTTGTTATATTCATTTGTTTACAGTTCGGATATTTACAGATACAGTTTGGCAAGGGGAAAAAGTATCCTGATAAAATCTTTTCCCGATTTCCCCTTTAACAATAACGATAAAAGCAAATTCGCGGCAAGGTTTATGGCTCCTGAATATTCCGGTAAAAGAAAAGTTTACTTGCGAAAAATTTACATTAGAAAAATGAAGGGTAAAAATGATTTTGCCATGTCGCAAATATTGGATAAAAACTTTAATTTAATAGGATATAGTATGCCCGATTCCGCATACGATGCCATTGTTATGAATGCTAAAGGTGATTTGATACTAAAAGCGCATAATCAAAAAGTTTATAGTATTGTCAAACTCAAAGGGCAAAGACCGGTTGATTTTAGTTTTGTAGAAAAGCGACTACCGGATAACCAAAACATTGGAAAAACTTTTACGTCGGTTTTTATCGATAAAAATAAAACGGATTATGATATTAGAGTTCAGTTGTATTTAAATCAACTGTTTGGTGATTCGGTAAAAAAAGTGGTAATGATAAATACGAGTGTATATTGTGCCGAATGTATATCATTCTTGGTAAAAAAATTGAAAAATAACCAAGAAGAACTATTGCAAAATAATATCGTTTATCTTTTCTACGGGGAAGATGTTGAAAGCGCAAAAAAGATTTTGGAAAAGTATGATGTTTTATCATATAGGAGTATTCGCTTCGACAATTATAAATATAAAAACTACCTTAAACACAGCGAGTTATCAGCAAATCCTTTTGTTGTAATCGGGAAAAATAAAACAAAAATTTTTACATACGAACCGCAATATATTGAAAAGGTTTTTAATGATTTTATGAAATGGTAAGTTTTAGAGCCTGTGTTGTAAGATGTAGTTTATCATAACTGCCTTTTCTTTTATTTTTAAGCCCTTTAGGGCTGTCATATTTTCTCCAAAATCCTTTAGCCGGAATTATTTTATCAAGGATTGTGGCTTTGCCTGTGGAATAGAGCAGTTATCTATGGATAAAAAACTTTAATAAACCAAACTTTTTGTAAAACCACAAATCGCTTTATATCAGTAGTTTGAACATAATTAATCCCATACAAAACACAATGCCCGGTTTTACTCCTTGAAAAAGTTTTTTATCTTTATTTACAATATTATTATTTATAATCAGTTTTGGTAATAATAGTGAGTCTGTTGGCCTCAAATAAGCGTTTGATTTGTGGGTAAGCGGTTTATAAAATTATAAAATGATTTATACAGATTCTTGCAAGTTGTTATTAACCAATTAAAATTCAATATCATGAAAAATTTATTTTTTATTTCTTTAATTTTAACTTTTGTGTTTTTTTCTTGCACAAAATCGACTGAAAAATCCAATGACGACAACAGTGTAAGGTCATCGGAAGAAATTATTAAAAGTTTTGCTAAGCCTTCAAATCTCAACAGCGAAACAAGTCGTATAATTGATGATATTACTACTCCAAAATATACGGTTGGTGTGATTGATAATCCAAATTATGGAAAATTTTCGTCCACACCTGAGGCTGATATTATGATTAGCGGTAAAACTCCTGCAAATATTTCCATACAAATAGACGGAGATAATTATTCGCCTAATTCAAATGGAGAGTGGTTGCTGCAATCCGGCGATTTTAAGAAATATTATGGCAAAAATGTTAATGTTGTTATTTCTGACGGCGATAGTTCTCATAGTTTTAATGTATATATTCCTAAACAGGTCTTAGTGAAACAATTGTCTGCGACTCAAAGTAATACGATTCAAAAAACGGGTAATAATTTAACTTGGGTTCCCGATGGAAATAGCCTAAGCGGAAAAGTTGCTTTATTTTACGAATTGTACAATAATGAAGATTTAGGGTCAAATAGCGGAATTTATAAAAGAGATATTTTGTTGCTTGATGATAACGGAAGTTATAATATTGACGGATTGATAGATAACGAGTGTAAAAGAATATTTTTCAGAATGATATCGGGTAATACCGCATCAACATATTTTAATGATGAAAAACTGTTGTTTTTTATCGCAAGTTATGATCATCACGAATATATTGTAAAATGATTTAAAAGGCAGACTAAATTTTTATTGCTCAATGGAAGAGATGTTATTTTAACGACATCTCTTTTTTTATATAAATCTTTTTGCAAACAGTTTATTTTGTATAACTTGAAATATAACGCAAATTACTATAAATCAGGAATTTGAACATAATTAATCCCATACAAAACACAATGCCCGAATTCACCCCTTGCAAAG
>CAZPGC010000090.1:0-11349 GCA_964585875.1 uncultured Prolixibacteraceae bacterium
GCAGGTGCGCTAACCGGACTGCGCTATACCCCGTCGTGTTTTTATTGCATTTCCTTAAAAAAACGGCTGCAAAAGTATAAATTATTTTATTTGTTTTTTAATTTTTTACCGGCAAAGGTGCGCTTTCGCAAAGGCATTGCCAAAACACGATATATCAACACCTTAAAAGTTCCATTTGAAATTCAGAAACGCTAAATTCACTTGCTGCTTTTGTTTTACGCCGGTGATTTGTGCGGGAAATTCACCTTTGAAAAATTGCCAGATTAGGGAGGCTTCAAGATTATCCGATAAAGATAACGAAAGGCCGGGATTTATAAAATAACCATTGATTCGGGGGTAATACATTGCTGAAAATGTGGCCGTTAGAAGCGGTGTCAAAGGATAAGAAGCCTGCGCGAAAATATTCCAAGGAGTAAAAGAAAGATATTTGGCGTTTAGCCGCGCGAAATAATAGGAGGCAAAATCTTTTATGGGGCTGTCGGGAGAAATGTCGGTGTAGAGCACTTGTGCAAGCAGGTATAATGAGTTGTCAAAAGTGTAGTCGAGTGAGGCCGTCATCGAAAAAACACGATTTTTCACGCTGTCGGGGTTGACAGGATAAAAAAGGGAGCTCTCGCCCTTGAAACCCATTTGCCAAATATTGCCTGCCCAACCGACACCTGCCACATAATCCTTTTGGTTCATCTCGCCGGCAAGCAACTGAATATCGTAATTCCACTTGTTAACCAACCACTTAGCCACTGCCGTCGCCCTCTTATCGGCATCAAATTTCAGTGCTGCGGCCACCGAAGAAACAGGCCCCGTATAATAGTTTACAAGCACGGCATCGCTACCCGGTTTTTCGGGATAGTTAAAATCGAAAAATGAATAGCTGTTGAAAAAATCGTTGGGATTCCAAACCAAAGTACGTCCCCAATTTATGCGTTGTCGCCCCATAGTTAGTTCCAAATTGTTTTTGGAATAATTGAAAAGCAACCGGTCGATATAAAGGTTGAAAATCAGGTTTTTTTCATCTATCAGGTTGAAACTCAAATCTGCAAAACCCGGGTCCATGCCGACTAAATCGCCGTAAGAGGGAACAGCCGCCATTGTGTTACCGTAAATAAGACGGTTACGAAACTGTGCCGTGAAGGTCATGTTATCATTAACATACCAACTGAAATTCAACCTGTTATAAACCTCATTATCAATCGACCAAATATTTTTTATGCTGTCGAAAGTATTTGAGTTCAAATAAGAAACATAGCCGTCGAAAAGCGTCTTAGTGCTTTTTTGCGCAAGCACACCGGTGTAGAAAAACAAAAACAAAAACAAGACAGCCCAAAACCTCATAGCCCCTACCCTTTCATTTTTTTATCGTCAATTACTTTTCCGTCGTCGAGGGTAATAATTCTTCGGGCTTTATCGACCACGCGCCTGTCGTGGGTAGAAAAAATAAAAGTGATATTTTCCTTTATATTCATTTCACCCATTATGTCCAAAAGTGTTTGGGTTGATTTGGAATCGAGGTTTGCGGTGGGCTCGTCCGCCAAAATAAATTTCGGCTTGGAGGCCAAAGCACGTGCCACCGCCACCCGTTGCTGTTGTCCGCCCGACAGACGCCCGGGACGCACATTCATTTTGTCGCCAAGTCCCACTGCCTCAAGCAATTCCTTAGCCCTTTTTCTTCGCTCTTTGGCCGGGCGTTTTTGCAACTGCATTATAAATTCCACATTTTCCATGGCGGTAAGGACAGGGATAAGGTTATAGGCCTGAAAGACAAAACCGATATTCCACAAGCGCAAATCGGTAAGCTTGGATGCCGTAAAAGCGCTGATATCGGTGCCGTCGATGATAATATTGCCTTCGGTGGGCTTATCCAAACCTCCAATCATATTCAACAAGGTTGTTTTTCCACAACCCGACGGTCCCACTATGGCGGCAAATTCTCCTTTCTCAAATGTTAAATCAACGCCGTTAATGGCATGTACAGGCACGGCAGTTTCGGTGTAAACCTTATGCAAGCCTCTTATTTCCAGTATTTTTCCCATAATTTATAATTGTCTTGGTTTTATATTCTCTACTCCATTCTTATGGCTTCCGCCGGATTTAACTTCACGGCTTTCCAAGCCGGATAAAGTGCGGCAAGGATGCCCGTGGCAATGACCATAAGCACAATTTTCACATAATCGTCGAAAGTGATTCGCGGGTAAACAAGTGTGGAATAACCTATGGAGTTAAGCCCCTCGGAGAAGGCCGAAAGGTCGATTCCCGTGTGAGAAACCGTCAATATCACAAGGTAGCTCAGCACAATACCCGCAAGTCCGCCGGTGAGAGAAAGCAGCACTGTTTCGACCATTACCATGATATAAACACGCAGACGATTCATGCCAACGGCCATGAGCATGCCAAGCTCCTTAATCCTTTCCAACACCACCATCAGCATAGTGTTGATAATGCCGAAACCCAAGGCAAGCAAAATGATGCCCACAAAAATATAGAGCATCAAATTGAGCCATTTGGCCGACAGCTCCAAATCGGGCGCCAGCTTACCCCAATTTTCAACAGTGACAGCCGAGCGGCAAGCCTCGAAAATAAGCTCCCGTGCCTTAGGCATATCTTCCTTATTTACAAGCCTTTTAATCAATCTGTTCATCTCCGAATAATCGTACAGGCCATCTCCGGCAATTCCGGAAAATGCTCTGAGGATATAGGGTTTCAGGTTGCCGTTTTTCATTTTCAGCAAGGCCGTAGAGTCTATTTTCCACCTTGTAAACATCCTTGTCAAACGATTTTGCAGACTGTCGGTGGCGGTGATATCCGTAGTGAGCACGGCAATTTCGTGAGCTTCGCCACGGTCGAAACCAAGAAGCCTGCGCATGTCCTTGTATCTCACGAAAACATTTGTCTCGTCGAACACCGAATTATCAGTTTTGAAAATACCCACAATGCGAAAAACCGCTGACACGGGCTCGCCCTCTTTCGACACGGCATCGACACGTATCTTGCTGTGCAAATGAACTTTGAGCTTGTTTGCAAGAGCCTCTCCCACAACAGCGGGATTGCGTTTTAAAACGCCGAAATATGAACCGGCACTGTCTAAAATATGTTTGTAAAGTGCTGTTACTTTTTTCTCCTGCTCGGGCTTGACTCCCAAAAGAATAATGCCTCGCGGACCGTGGCCGCTGTTCACCATGGCCTCCGTTTTAAGCCTTAGGCTGACAGCCTGAACCTCAGGCATCACAGATATTATTTCGGCGATGGAATCGGCACCGGCTATTGTAAAATCCGTTTCGTTGTTTTCGAGATAACCGGCACGATGAAGTTGCAAGGAGGAGACTTCGTTGTGTATGGCCGAGTCGATACGCTGATACAAAACGCCGTCCATCAAAGCCACGGAGAAAATGCCGGCGACAAGTCCTATGGCTACTGCCGAAATCACCACCAAAGAACGCAAGCGGTTTCTCCAAATATTTTTAGCGGCTATGGAAAAAATCATAAACATAGTTATCCTCTTAAAGCGTTAATAATGTTTAATTTACCAATTTTAAACAGCGGATATATCAAGGTTATCATCATCAAAATAAGCACGGTGTAAAATTGATTTATCACAATCATCGGATCGGTTGAAAAGCCCATCATAGGCTCAATGCCGTATGCCTCATAGGCCTTCGCCATTTCACCCGTCAGATGAATGGGATTTTGTGAATACCAAGCAATTAACGGCACAGTAGTCAGCGCACCCGCGAGCAAACCGAGAACGCCGATGAAAACGGTCTCCGAAAACATCATAAAGAAAATTTTTGTGCGCCGCATGCCGAGAGCCGTTATCACACCGAATTCGCGCATCCTTTCGCCTGTCATCATTATGATTGTGCCCAAAATACCGAAGAAAATCACCATATACAAAATGCCGAGCATAATTATCCCCGATGAGTTGTCGCTCTCGATTTGCTGTTTCAAAACCTTATTCATTTCAGTCCATTTAAGAACCCTTAAATTGCTGTTTACTAGTTTCTTTTTCAGCGTAGCCGCGATATTATCCATATGGCGACGACTCTCAATGTTTATGGCCACAGAGGTAACCATTTGCGGAGCGGAAACAAAGTCCTGAACGAGACTTAGAGGCATAATAACCAGCTTATTATCGAGTGTTGGCACAGGCACTTTCACAATGCCGCAAACCCTGTATTTGTCGGCGGCGCTAATGCCGTGATATCCTTGAGAAAGCATCACGACGGTGTCGCCGGCACTAACGCCGAGAAAAGCCGCAAGCCTCGACGACAAAACAACGCTTCTGCCATTACGCGTGATATAACTACCGCTTATAAGATGCTTCGACATGCCGGTCATGGCATCATCTTTCACAGGGTCAATACCCTGAATGACAACGCCTTTGGTCTTGCTACCGCTTGAAACCAATGAAAATGTCTCCAACCTGGGCAAAACGGAAAGCACCCCTGCAACCGAACCCGCCTTCTGCTCAAAATTACGGTCAAAAACAAACATGTCGTCGATGGATTTATCCTCCCAATAAGTTGAGTCGCAAATCTGAATAAACCCGGAATATGTCTTTACGGCGCTGTCAATCATCAAGTCGTAGGTGCCGAGTTGCATCGAGCGCATTATTATGGCAAAAACGATGGCAAAATAGAGCGATGCCGCCGTTATCAAAGTCCGTCGTTTGTTTCGCCACAAATTGCGCCATGCCATTTTTATTATCATAATCAACTGTATTTTAATATTTTACCTGACTCTTTTCATATTTGCTTGCGAGAAAAATTTTTCATCGATTTTTATGTCGAAGTCGATTTTCAGAAGCTCGAAAACCGTCTTATGCCCTTCCTCATCGGCGGGCACAACGGTGTAAAGTGACGGCAATTTCTTTTTACCGAAGGCTTTGATTTGAGAAGCTGTCTCGGTGCGAACAAGCAAACCGTCGTCATCGTAAGATTGGGACTTCAGCACCCAAAAGCCCTCCTTACTTATCCAACTGATTTTCTTGCCCCAAACAATGTCGGCATCTTCCTTTGGCACCGACTCTATTTTATAACACTCCCTTCCGTCGATAGACTCGCTGCCAACAATTTTATGGGTGTAATTATCGAGAAGAGAATTTTGATTAATGATGTCGTCGTTGCTATAATCGGAGCCCATCCATCCTTGCGACATCATCGAAGGCGGCAGCTTTATCATTCTGGAAATCCGCGGGATATAGTTCCACATCTCCTTTTTTCTTTTCAAAAACACCTGCCCTTTCTCTTTCGCCGGTGCCGTTATCAAAACCAAAGAATAATCGTCACCCATCGACCAGCTTTTCATTTCTATGGTGCGCTTCCATTTGGGACGTATTATTTGCATTCGCATAATTGAAAATGAATTGTTTCCGAAACGATTCTGCGAAGCTTTTTTCACCACTTGATAGGCATCGGGTGTTGCGGGTGACATAAAAGCGGCAAGCACAACAAAGGCTGCGGCAAGGATTACAACACTTGGTATTTTTGTTCTCATTATTCTAATTTTAAAATTTGTTTCAATCGTTTTATTGCATATTCTTTCGGATATATTTCCTTATTATACAGATAGTTAAGGCTAATTCCGTCTAAAACGGAACCAACAAAATAAGCTTCGACCAGAGGTTTCTCTACCCCCTTTGAGCTTAGAAATACCGCCAACTTCTCAAGAATTGGGGCCATGATTTCAAAAATTAAAGGACCGGCAATTTTAGAAGCTTCAGGCTGCAAAAAAACCATAAAATAAAGGCTCCAACGTTTGGGGTCATTATCAAGAATGTCGAAATTATGCTCAATCATTTTCGCCACATCATCGTCGGAAAGCGCACCCTCGGGCAGCTCAAAACTATCGAAAAGCTCTTGCAAACCCGACCTGACCACTTCCGCAAGAATTTCTTCTTTGCTGCCGAAATAGTTGTAAGCCAGCCCCTTGGACACTCCCGCCCTCTTGGCCAGCTCGCTCATGGTAGTCCCGCCATAACCTTTTTCCGCCAAAAGCTCCGTGGCAGTCTCAAGTATTTTTTTCCTGCTCTCCACCCTTATTTTTTCAAAATCCTCTTCCTTTCTCGGTGCCATAGTTCGGTTTTTTGATTAAACGGTCGGTCAAAGATACAACATTTTAAGACGATTGCGAAATGTTTTTTTAAAAAAGCAAAAAAAGTCTAAATTTGAACAGTCGTTTAAAATAGGAAAATGAAGAAATTTTTGGAAAGCATAGCGGATTTTATTATCGAAAAATACAAGGGAGATTTTAAAGATTTGACGGTGATTTTGCCCAACAGGCGGGCGCGTTTGTTTTTGGAGAAATACCTGAGCGAAAGGACTGACAAAAGTGTTTTTGCTCCCCTGTTTTTCTCCATTGACGATTTTGTTTTCAAGACCACCGGACTTGTAAAAACACCGGCAACAGACCTTGTTTTCGAGCTTTATGAAATTTATACCAAACTCAATAAAACCGCCGCGCAGTCATTCGACGACTTCAGCACTTGGGGTCCAAAGCTCATAAACGACTTTAACGACATAGACAATTACTTGGCCGATAGTGAAGTGATTTTCAACTATTTAAGTGAAGCGAGAAACTTGCAGCGTTGGAATCTCGACAAACCCGAGCTCACCGATTTAGAGAATAACTACCTTAAATTTTACAAGTCTTTAAAAACTTACTACAAGGAATTTACACGCAGGCTGCTATCGCAAAACACGGCCTATTCGGGACTGGCAAAGCGGGAGCTTATCAAAAATTTACAGAACACCAAATTACCCGGGAAAAACTTTGTAATTGCGGGTTTCAACGCCTTAACCAAAGCCGAAGAAGTACTTTTCGAACATCTTGTCGCAAACTACAAGGCAGATATCTTTTGGGATGCCGACACCTTTTATATAAACGACACAAAACACGAAGCGGGAAAACACATCAGGAAAATGCGCCGAAAAAGTCTTTTAAGCGGTAATTTAATTGAAAGTGAAGGCTTTAACAAGCATGAAAAAAACATTAAAATTGCCGGTGTGACGGGCAACTTTCCAATGGTGAAATATGCAAGCCGGCTAATAGAAGAACATGAAAACACCGAAGATACAGCCATCGTGTTGCCTGACGAGGAGCTTCTTTTTCCTCTCCTTAACAGCCTGCCCGAGCATGTTAAGGATATGAATATCACCATGTCGTATCCTTTCACCAAATCGGAATACTATGATTTGACAATCAGAATATTAGAGCTCTACGAATCGGCATCGCGGCAAAGGCGCGACAAGGACGACATTGTGTTCTATTATAAAAATCTGCTGCGCTTTATCAACTCTCCGGTGATGCGAAAAACCTTCCCCGAAACGGGCAAACTAATTGTAAAACAGATAAATAAAGAGAATCTCACTTTAGTTTCTTTTGAAGATTTGCAAGAATTTCAGAAAAATGCAGACAAGAAAATACCCTTTCATATTTTGGAGCCCCGCGATTTAAATGCCCGCTCGCTCTTGATTTGCATAAGCCTGTTTCTCGAATATCTTTCGGGAGAAGAAAAAGGAGCGAGTATTGAGTTTTTGCATATTAACCAAAAGATAATCAACAGGTTAATTGCCAAAACAGACACATATAACATTATCGAGAACGCCTCGACACTAAAAAAACTTTACAAAACCCTGACGGGTCTCGAAGGCATTCCTTTCGAAGGTCGCCCGCTTGCAGGATTGCAGATTATGGGGCTTTTGGAAACGAGGACACTCGACTTCAAAAATATTATTTATCTTTCTTTCAACGAGGGGGTTATTCCGCGAAACACCCAATTCAAGAGTTTTATTTTACCCGAAATACGCCGCGAATTCGGGCTTCCCATGCCTTCCGACGACGACGCCATCACCGCCTACCATTTTTACCGTTCGATACAAAGGGCGGAAAACGTAACACTTATTTTCAACACCCAATCCGGTAAAACGGGTGACGGTGAAGTAAGTCGTTTTGCGGCACAGATTAAATATGAGCTGAGTGATGCCCCAAGGGTGAATATTTCCGATGAAATAATAAAACTAAGCGAGCCCGAAAAGATTGAAACAAAGGCAATTGAAGTCGATAAAGATGATGAAATAATAAATCGGATTCTCGCCTACGGTCAAAACGAAAAAGGAGGCTTCTCCCCCACTTCACTCATATCATATCTCAAGTGCGGCATTAAGTTTTACTTTTCCAAAGTTCTGAAAATCAAGGCTCCTAAAGAAGTAGAAGAAGAGATAGCTTTAAACACAAGAGGGAATATAATTCATAAAGTGCTCGAAGACCTGTACAAGGAAGAAGCGGCGGGTAAAAAGCTCTTCGACAAGGAATTTTACGACAGGGCTTTGAAGGAATTTCCGGCTATGCTCGACAAAAATTATAAGGAAATATACAGAAGAGGCGACACGGAGCACGGCAATAATCTATTATTGAAAGAGCTGGATTACAATATGATAGAGGAATTTCTAAAGGCGGAAGCAAAGCATTCGCAAAATATTTCGGATGTGGAATGCGAAGTGGATTTCGGGCATTTTTTCACCGTAAATGTCAACGGAAAAAATGAAAAAATCAGAGTCTTCGGTCATGCCGACCGTCTCGACACCTTAAACGGTGTAAAAAGGGTAATCGATTACAAAACAGGGAAAGTCAAAAACTCGGACGTGAATTTAATGGGACGAAACGATACGGAAAGCGAGAACAAGTGGA
This sequence comes from uncultured Prolixibacteraceae bacterium, assembly GCA_964585875.1. Classification (GTDB taxonomy): domain Bacteria; phylum Bacteroidota; class Bacteroidia; order Bacteroidales; family UBA1556; genus UBA6267. The sequence continues at coordinate 8,683 of CAZPGC010000090.1, forward strand.
ACGATATGATGACAAAAGGGAAACATTCCAAGGCATTTCAACTGCTAACCTACGCTTTGATTCATAACCGCAGCCGCAATTACCGGGGAGATTTAACGGCACTTATCGCCGGATTGAAAACACGCGACAAGTATTTTTATCTGAAAACGGATAAAGAGCACAATCTCAGCAACGAAACCCTCGAGCGTTTTGAGAAAGATTTGACAGCCGTGATAGAAGAAATCCTTGATAAAGACAGCCCCTTCCGGCAAACCGACGACAGTAAAGTTTGCGATAATTGCGACTTTAAAAATATATGTGGAATCGTCTAAAGTCTAATCAAAACTCTATTAAAATTTTCCCTTCCGACATTTGCTTTGCATAAGCGGAAAGGGCATCTTTGATATTTTCAGGAGAAACAACATTGCTTATCTCGGTCTTCAACGAGCTGTTTATCAATTTCTTAGCCCTGTTAATCAAAGCAAGAACCTTCAGCATATTCAACTTTGAAGTGTAGCTGCCGAGAAAGAAACCTTCGATGCGTTTTTCCTGCTGAAGAAGAGTGCGCGGATTAAAACACGAGTCCTTTTCCGACAGGCCTGCATACGGCATAATAACACTTCCCTTTGGAGAAAATTCCACGAGCATCTTTGTTTGCTCGCCGCCCACGGCATCGAAAAACAAAGTGGGCTTGAGCTTTTCGATCCCTGCTTTAAGATTTTTCTCAAAGTCATAGGAAGAGCTGTCGAGCACAAAAGACGCGCCTGCATCCTTTAATGATTGCATTTGTTTTGCCGACCTTACCACACTCAAAACCTCAATACCGGAATCATTGGCAAGTTGTACCAACATTTTCCCGAGGGCACCCCCCGCCGCGTTGTTAAAAACAGCACGATGTTTGCCCGACTTGGCTATTTGAACAAAAGACAAAGCCGTTAACGGATTGACAATCAGTGTTGCAGCCTGCTTCAATGAAGCACCCTTGCCGAGGGGCACCACATTCATAGCCGATGTTACCATATACTCGGCCCAAGTGCCTCCCTTGCCGTGTGTAGAAGTGCACGCCACTAGCTTTCCCAACCTTAAACGCGGCACAAGGCCGCCGCCCGCTTTCACCACAATGCCACTGCCTTCTATTCCGGGAATAACGGGATATTGGGGTTTTTCGGCATAAGTGCCTTGCAAAAAGCTCAAATCGCTGGGATTTACAGGTGCGTACGCCATTTTGACAAGCACCTCACCTTTGCCGGGCACAGGCACATCGCATTCCCTGACAACAAGCTCGCCACCTGCAGCATCCTGAAAAACAGCCTTCATTTTCTTCGGTATTTCCATAATATTTCAATATTTCCTTTGCGAAAATAAAACAAATCGGCCTTTGAATATTATATCCGCAAAAATTTTATCATTTAAGCATTTGGATACCTATTTTACATTATTTTTGCAAAACAATTTAAAGCAAATGAATCCGGGTTATTAATCGATTAATTTAAATCGCCTGTTAAATAATTAAAGTGCAAAAGTTATGAAAAGAATTATCATTTATTCCCTGTTGTTATTGTTTGTATATAATGCTCAGGGACAGACTACTATCTGGAGTGAGGATTTTTCAAGTTACCAAGACCCGACAGGAATCAGAGGAAGCGGAACTGTCAATGTAGGTGACTACCCGAATAATGTCTCAAAATGGTCATTGGATGTAAGCAATTGCTCATTGACCGCTACATCTGACTGGTTTTATGTTACTAATAATGAATTTTCAGGAAGAGATTTAGACGGTGAAGCTGTATGGACTTCTGAAAGTATTTCTATTTCAGGATATTCAAATGTTAGTCTTTCTGTAGATATCTCAGAATCAGGAACTTTAGAGTCAAGTGATTATATAAAAGTGTATTATAAATTAGATGGCGGAACAGAAACATTATTTTCAACAAACGGAAGTAAGGTTGATGATTTCGGTTCTGCAACAGCTACCCAATCAGGTTTATCCGGCAACAATGTTGTTATTATAATTAAATGTATTAACAACGCAGGATCTGAATATTATAAGTTTGATAATATTTCAGTTACAGGTACAGCATCAAGTCAATACGACAACGAATCCATAATAGAAAAAAAATCAGGCTGGAGCGAACCCACAAATATAGCCTATGCAACATACAGTGCTTCAAGTGGTTTAACAAGCTCGAACTCGCTAGAAGTGGCCAAATTCACCATAAAAGACGGCGGCAGCGACGGCACCGATTCCGACAGCAAAAGCACTAAGCTCACCGATATTTCTTTTACCGTTGACAAATACCAAAACATCGCCGCTCTAGCTATCTTCGACGGCACTAACAACGTGGCTGAAGTTACGTCCGTTTCGGGCACCACAAGCTTTAGCTCCCTGACTCTTGAAGCCGCCGACGAAGGCACAAAAGATTTTTCTTTAAGAGCTACTTTTAAATCATCGGTAACTGACAATGACAATTTAAAATTTACCGTTTCATCGGCCACGGCTGATAATACCGGCTCCACTTTTGCCGCTTCCGACGCAGGCGGAGCAGCGACAGATAACACGGGAAACAACAACAAAATTGTTGTAACGGCCGACAGGCTTGCTTTTACAAGCAACAAACCGCCTTCCTCGGTTACAAAAAGCGAAAACTTCAACGTGGAGGTGGAAGCCACCGATGCCAACGGCAATCG
>CAZPGC010000091.1:0-11159 GCA_964585875.1 uncultured Prolixibacteraceae bacterium
TTCGCTGTAAGAATCTGTCGCTCAGCTGTTTCGTATAAATATTCTTACAAAAAAGCCCGCAACAAATTTTGTTGCGGGCTTTTTTTTGCATATTCCTTTTTCCGCCGTCTCAATACTCAATAATGATAAGCCCTTCCGTGGTGATAGGTCCTTTCATATAGGTGTTGAACATGGCATCTTTGGCGGCTTTCATAGCTTTGACATTCAGATATTTATCAGTTGTGGTGGTGCCCACATAACCGGGTTCGGCTTTTAGCACGTGACCGTATTTGTCAACTTCTATCTTCACCACCACGCGACCGTGTTTTTCCGTGGCGTTGGTGATTACGGGCGCCTTTATCATCTTTCGGTCTTTTATTTTGTATCTGATGGTGTAGTCTCCCGACTGTATTGTTTGCTCGGGCGTTGTGGTAAGCAGCTTACCGTCATAGGCAACTTGTTGGTCGAAGAATATTGACGAGACTTCGATAAGCGGTATTTTCTGCATCTGCATATCAACGTAAATTTCAAGAGTGTCGTTGTTGAGAGACATGACAACACATTCTATTTTTTTGCCGTTTTTCAAAACTACAAAATGCTGGGCAAAACTGCTTGCCGCCGAAAATAAAAGCATAAAAACTACAAGAACAAGTTTTTTCATAACAAAGTGATTATTAGTTTGATAATGCTTCAAAAATAACTTGCGAAAATATGTGCGCAACAAGGTTGAGAAAAATTTATAAACAGTCGCCTTTTAATAAAATCCTTTGGTTTTCAATACTTCCAAAACGGCGGAAGTTTTTTCTTCAAGACTTTTTTCGCCTTCAATCCAATGAATAAGAGTGCCTCTTTTTTCCATTCTGCGCCACCATGTTTCCTGTCGCTTGGCAAATTGTCCGATGGCAATGTTCAATTTTTCAAACATCTGATTGTAAGTTAGTTGCCCTTCCAAATATAGCGTGATATAGCGATATTCCAAGCCGTAAAATTTCAGCATTTTCTTACTCACTCCCCGCTTCATTAGCCTTTCCACCTCTTCTATCATGCCTTCTTGAAGTCGCTTTTCCAAACGCATCTTTATCCGCTTGCGGATTTCCTGCCTGTCGAATTTTATCCCGAAAACGAGGGAGTCAAAACTTTTTTCCGGCTTTTGTGATTTGTTCCGGCGATAATATTCTTCAATCTCAATGGCCCTTATGCAACGCTGTCTGTCGGAAATATCGGTGGTGTTATGTAGGGTGCGAATACTTTTTAGTCTGTCGATAAGTTGTTGATTGTCAAGTTGCTCAAGCTCCGTCCTGAGCTTTCGATTCACAGGCACTTCATCCAACTTGTAGTTGTTCAATACAGCCTCGATATACATTCCCGAGCCTCCGCAGAGTATGGCTTTCTTTCCTTTGGAGGCTATTTCGTCAAAGGCCTTGTCGAAATCCTTTTTAAACCTGAAAACGTTGTATTCTTCGCCGGCATCGGCTATGTCGATGAGATGATAGTTGATATTTTTCTTGGCTGTAGAGTACTCTTCCAAATCTTTTCCCGTGCCGATATCCATTCCTCGATACACCTGCCTTGAGTCGGCGGAGATAACTTCCGCATCGATTTTCTCCGCCACCGAAACCGCCAGTTGCGTTTTGCCCGTTGCTGTGGTGCCCAATATGCAAATGAGTTGGTTCATGCCTTTGTTAAAGATTGAAATACAATTATTTAAGTCTTTCCAATATTTTGTCGGCTACTCTAAAGCTGTTGGCATAAATTGTCCACGTGTAAGTGACGCTGCCGCCTGTGGGCATAAAGGAGCCGTCGGTAACATACAGGTTGTCAACTTCATGAGCTTTACAGTCTTTGTCAAGAACCGATTTCGCGGGGTCGGTGCCGAAGCGGCATCCGCCTGCTTGCAGGTTGGGTGGCGGCGAGCCGCTTATGGATGACGACACCTCGCGGGCACCGGCTGTTTGCAAGATTTTTTCGGCTTTCGTCGCCAGATAGCGTCCCACTTTCAAATCGTGCGGATGATTCTCGATGCGTATCTTGGCCACGGAGTCTCCCCAACGGTCTTTTACCTCCTCGTCGAGGCTTACAAAACAGTCGTCGTTGGGCAGCCAATCGTTGAAGACTTCAAAATTCAGTTTACGGCTTTGTGTGAAATAGGCATGCAGCCGTTTTTTATATTCGCTGCCAAAGAGCAGGTTGCCTTCATCGTCCCATTTTTGATAAATGGCACGCCGTATGGGGTTGGCATGCTCCCACAGAAAATCTATGGTGCCGCCCTTGGCTTTGCCTCCGAAACTTTTGTCGTTTATTTCGTACCACTGCTGAACGGCTCTGTTTACAAAAAGTCCGGGCATCATCAGCTTGGCAAATTCTTCTTCCGTAAAATCCGATTTTTTAAAATATCCCGAGCCTATACCTCCTGCGGAGAATATCAGGTTTTTGCCGACTTGTCCATTGTTGTTGGCAAGGCCTTGTGTGAAGTCTTTGCTCTTGCTCATCAGCAGCAGCCGAGAGCTTTCGATAGCTTGCGCCGCCACCACAAATATGCGGGCTTCAATCTCTTCGTTGCTTGTGCCGTAATGAAACAGTGCCTTATCCACTTTTCCGGTTTTTCCGACAAGGAGCTTGTAAACTTTGGCATAGGGTATTATCGTCAGATTACCGGTTTTCAATGCGGCATTCATCAATGCCGCTCTGGAGCTGCCTTTGGCATCGGAGCTGCATCCGTAACTGCCGCAATAGTTTGAATAATAGCACGAATGACGCTCGTCTTTAGCTTTTGAAAGTATGGCGCGCGGCATGGGTATTATTTCGTAGCCCAGCGTAGCGGCAGCTTTGTCGAGCAATTCCGAAACATAATTTACCGAAAGAGGAGGGTAGGGGAAGTCGGCAGTGGAGCGCGGTTCTTGCATGCTGTGTTTCACCACCTTACCCGAAATGCCCACGAGCGTTTCCACCTTGGTAAAATAGGGCTCCATTTCCTCGTAACTCACCGGCCAATCGCTTATGTTGGCTCCGTCGATTTCTCCGTAGGTTGACAACAGTTTGAAATCCACGGGTTTTGCACGATGGAAATATCCGCTCATAAAGTTCGACGAGCCGCCGACACAGTTACCGTTCCAGAAATTTATGCCGCCGTCGGCATTGGATTTTTTGTGCAGCTTGCCGTCCTTGTCTCTCCACTCCACAACCTGAGGCTCGTCGGCTGTTCGAGGTGTGTAAACATCCCTGCGTGCCGCAACTATCTCATCTTTGGTAAATTGCGAAGTTTTAATCCACGGCCCCTTTTCGAGAATAACCACCGAAAAACCGGCTTTGCTAAGTTCATAAGCAATGGGGCCTGCACCCGCTCCGCTGCCAATTATGCATATATCGTAGTTTTTTTTCATAGGTTGTTCTCAAATGTTTTAAAAATCTCGGGATATAAAAGCTCTTCGGTAGGCTGCGGACTGCCGGCATAGTGGTTTAGCCACTTCCACGCCGACTTCCGGGGATTGCCGCCATACAATGGATTGGAAAGCAAGGCTTCCAAAATGAAAGTCATCATTACCGAGAGCCATGTTTCGCCGTAGTCCAAGGCCGAGGCTTTCGTTACGACCATCTTTTGGCTCTTTTCGTCGAGTTCGTAAAAACGCTTGGCAAACTCCTCTTCCGCTCTTTTGTTTATCCATTCCAAACCATTGATAATAAAGGTTTTGTCTTCTTCATCCATTCTTTCGTCTGATAAAACCCAAAGCAGGTAATCTTTGGCATTAATTTCTTTGGCTCCTGGACCGAAGCCGTCGTCGGGAAGCAAAATTTGCTGCACTGCTTCTATGGTTTCCATATCGCTTTGGCTCGCTTTCCATTCCTTTTTCTCCTTTCTTTCGTCGGAACAGGCTACCCACCACGGCAGCTGACTCACCGCTCCGGCAATGGCTATTCCTTTGATGAATCTCCTGCGCGAGAGTCGCCATTTGTCAATGTCGTGCATGCTGTCGGGTATTTTATCGGCCATTTTTCCGGAAGTTTTAAAATCACGGTAAAATTATAAATTATTTGTAAGCGAATTTTTGAATTTAGGATTACAAATAAAACTGATATGAGGTTCTAATACAAATCAAATTTTAATACCATATTTCCCACAATTCCATCCAATGGAGCATATAATTCGCTGAATGTGGGATTGTTTATCGAACCGCTCACAATATTTTCATATCGTGTTTGTCGAACATCTAATAAGTTTTCAATATTTAAGGCAATGGTAAAATGACCGAATTGTTTTTGAACCGATGCCCCAAGCAGCCAATAATCAGGTGTTTTGTCTCCGTTGTCAAGAAATTGATTTCCAAAATAAAAGGCCTCCAATCCCGTTTTCCAACCTTCTTCGTCATCCTCGTATGCAAGTGTTGTAGTCAGTCTGTTTTGAGGAATTAATTCAAGTTGATTGTTGTTGTCGTATGTTTTTTGCGCATCGAGATAGGTATAATCAATGTATAAAACCAATTCGTCAAGAGATAACTTGATGTTTGTGCTTAGTCCTTTACTCAAAATTGTTCCTTGTGCATTCTCGAAAGATACAACTTGATTTTGCAAACTGCCGTTATTTACAATTATCGGATTATCAATATTTGTGATAAAAAATGCTTGGTTTAAGGTAAAAAACAAATCATCAGAAAGCGGGGTTTTAAAATTAAAGTCAAGGTTAGCTCCCGTCGATTTTTCAACTTTAAGATTTGTCGGCATAATTATCATTTGGTATCTCGTCCTTTCAGCTTCGTCGGTAAATGGCGTAGGTAATTTGTAGCCCATTCCACCGCTAAATCTTGCAAAAAACTTTTTACTGAATTTATACATAAAAGCCAATCTTGGCAATAAAAATCCACCGTTTTGAATATTGAAATCGTAACGAATACCGGGTTCGAGAAATATTTTGTCTGATATTTTCCAATTATCTTGTGCAAATGTTCCTATGGTTTGATATGAATAATTTAACGAAAATATATCGGGGTTAAACTGCTTAAAATCATCGGAATAAAAGTTAATGCCGCTAACAAATTTATGTTTTTCCGAATTTACAAAATAGGATATTTCCGTAAAAATATTGTTTTGAACTCCCGAAAAAATATTGATGTTTGTATTCATTTTCCGTTCAAAATTGCCGTAAGATGCTTTAACGGTGAACACGTTTCCCTTTCGGTTGATGTACTCATATTTCAAATTAGTGTTAAATCTTTTTGTTTTGTTCTGCTCATAAAACGGATGTAAACTGTCCGCTTCATCGTTTACAGCTTTTATATCTCCGCCGATTCTGTCTTCAATTACCGATGAAAAACCCACATACAAACGGTTGTTTTTATTGAAATCATAAAATATTTTTGGCGAGAAAACCGCTCTATTATATTTTGGAATATCGGTAAAAGAATTTCCGCTTACATCTCTTGCTTTTTGTGTGTTGATGCTTGCCAACATAGTTATTCCGAACTTGTTTTTTTTGGCTGAGTAAAACGAACTAAAATCGTTCCCGCCTTTGTGCGTTTGATTAACCAAGACCGAAAATTCGGGTTTGTCGCTTGGTTTTTTCGTAATTAAATTTACAATGCCTGCTATTGCATCGGCACCATAAAGCGTAGAAGCCGAACCTTTTACAATTTCAACCTGTTGTAAATCGAGCGGTGGAATCTGTAATAAACTCAAACCCGATGAAAATCCGCTGTAAACAGGAAATCCGTCTTGTAACAATTGTGTATATTTTCCGGGTAAGCCTTGAATACGAAAACTCACATTTCCCGAGATTGCCGATGTGTGTTGCACTTGTATTCCGGAAGTTTCGCCCAAAAGTTTTGATATATTGCCCGGACTAAAAGCCGATTCTTCAACTACTTCTTCGTTTCCCAAAACTTCTATTCTTGTGGGAATTTCTTCAATTCTATTATTTGTTCTCGTTGAATATACAACCACTTCGTCCAAATTAACCGATTTTTCAAGATAAATTATTAACGGTGTTTTACGGCTTAAAGGAAATAAAAAGGTTTTTTCCTTTGTTTGATAGCCTACATAAGAAAATACGATGGTTTGTTTTCCGTTAGGAATATTTTTTAGAAGAACTCTTCCCGTTGTGTCGCTTGCCGCTCCGATGTGAGTATTTTTTAAAACTACATTGGCAAAAATCAATGGCTCTTTTGTGTCATCGTCTTTTAAGATTGCTTTAAATGTATTTTGGGCTTGAAGTGTTACAAAAGCATTGATCAAAAATAGTATTAAAATTATACTTCTCATTTCTTGTTTTTCCTGCTGTTCATATTTGCTGCTTAGTGTCTAATCTGTTATATGGCGTGTTAGCACCCTGCCACCACCCAAGTCGCACATATTCCGCTTATATCAAAATCTGTTTTCTCTATAACCGTTTGATTATCAGAATTACTATGTATTCGTCCGGTTGCCATAGATTGCGTTTTTAGTTATGACGATCCAAAGATAAGGACTTTTTTACAAACTCTTTCTCTATTTCACGGCAGTCTTCAACATCATTGTGTCGCCGATATAAGCTTCCAGAAGGTCGCCTCTTTCCACGGGTCCCACTCCTGCGGGTGTTCCCGTGTAAATCAAATCGCCCATACGCAAGGTCAAAAACTTTGAAAGGTAACTTATTAAAAAATCAATGTTGAAAAGCATTTGCGATGAGTTGCCCTGTTGAACTACTTCTCCGTTTTTCTTCATGCTAAATTCTATGTTGTTCACGTCGCCGATTTCTTCCAAAGGGATAAATTCGCTGAGTGCGGCAGAGCTGTCAAAGGCTTTGGCGGGCTCCCAAGGCAGTCCCTTTTTCTTGGCTTCGGCTTGAAGGTCGCGCGCCGTAAAGTCGAAACCCACGGCCACGGCATCGTAATATTTATAAGCGAATTTCTCCTGAATGTGTTTGCCCACACGGTTTATTCTAAACACCAATTCGGTTTCGTAATGCAGGTTGTTTGTAAAATCGGGATAGTATAACGGCCTGTTTTTCAGCAGTAAAGCACTGTCGGGTTTCATAAACCATACAGGTTTATCGGGTATTTCGTTTTTAAGCTCTTTGGCGTGCTCGCTGTAGTTTCTTCCAATACAGATTATTTTCATGACGTATATTATTTGATTAGATATTTCTGAAAATCGAATTTGTTGCCCTTGAATCCGTTGAGGTCAACGTAGTGCTTAATGCCGGCCACGCGTCCTTTCTCGGAATATTGAACGATAAAAATCTTGTCCTTGTATTTTTTCGGTATTCTCCTGTTGTAAGTGGCAATCCAAACCGGGTAGCGATGAAATTCTTGCTTTCGCATCAAGGTGGAATACAAAGCCGGAGAGGCATAAATGACAGGGGTTGCTCCGTAGTGGTTCTCCATGAGTTTCAGCAGGTTAAGAATGCCTTGCGTGTAGCGGCCGTAGCTTAGATTGCCGCGCTTTTCAATGTCCAAAACCGGAGGTAAGTCACCCTTGACGAGCCGTGCTGCTTTTTTAAAATTCTCAAATTGTTCCATGCTGTTTACTTCGGGACGATAAAAATGGTAGGCTCCCGTGATGATTCCGCAGCGGCGTGCATTTTTCCTGTTGTAGCGGTATTTTTTGTCCTTCAACTTGCGGCCTTCGCTTGCTTTTATTATGGCAAAAATTACGTGTTTGCCGTTGATGCGCCCCTCTTTTTTCACCTTATCCCAATTTATTTTTCCGTTATGACGTGAAATGTCAATGCCGTATATATCGAAGTTCTCGCTGATACTCAGGTTTTTATTGTCGTGCTGCCGGAGGCGGAATTCTATTTTGTCGATATAATAACGAAGTCTTTGAAACACGGGGACATGAAAAACGAAAGGCAGGGAAAGAAAAAGGGCGAGCATTACGACAATGATGCCGGCAATAATCAAACGCTTCTTTTTACCTCGTTTTTTCACTTTTTCATTCTTTGTTGTTTAATTCCCGCAAGCGTATGTTTTGTATTATCTTTTTGGTATAAAGCGGGAAATCAGCTTTCATCATCCAGTCGAAATATTGAGGTTCTTTTTTGAAAGTTTCCGCCACGGAGCGTCCTTTGTATTTCCCGAAGTTGAAAACCTCTTCTCCTTTTTCATTAAAGATAATCTGACCGGCCAAGTCGGCATTTTTATGGAAGTTGCTAAACTCCGACAGCTTTTTCATATCGTTAACCACAGGTTGGCTGATTTTACCGAAAAGGTCTTCAAAATCAACACCTTGATAGCGGTCGAGTTGGGCTTTTAAAATCTCGTATGTGGCTTTTATGTCGGCAAGTGCCGAATGGGCGTTTTCCAATTTTTTATCGCAATAGAATTTGTAGGCCGCCTTGAGGGTCCGTTGTTCCATGCGATAAAATATGTTTTGAACGTCAATCAAGCGGCGGTTTTTCATGTCGAAGTCATACCCTGCTCTCAAAAGCTCTTCGGCGAGCATCGGGATGTCGAATTTATTGGAATTGTAACCTGCCAAATCGCAGCCTTTTATAAAGTTATAAACTTCAGAGGCTTTGTCTTTAAAAAGCGGCTTGTCTTTTACGTCTTCATCTTTGAAGCCGTGAAAGGCGGTGGATTCTTTCGGGATGTGAATGCCGGGGTTAAAGACCTGAACCATAGAGCTTTCTTTGCCGTCAGGCTCTATTTTTATGGCTGCCAGTTCTATGATTCTGTCTTTGGAGATGTTCAGTCCCGTTGTTTCCAAGTCGATGAAAACTATCGGTTTAGTAAGGTTTAATTCCATTTCAAAAATATTTGCATTGCCCTGCGAAAGTAGGTAAAAATAGCTTTGATTTTCGGGGCAATGTCGGGCATAAGGCCGATTTGTAAAAAATTTGGCCACCAATGCATTAATAAATAATTTATTCGTGCTTCTCCGGCAACCAAAAAATCCCCACTTCGAATCTGCCTATTTTTTCATGCCAAATAGAGTCGCTGATATTCAACAAGTTAATATTATTTATTTTTTCAAAGGCCTCAATCTCCGCTCGATTGTTCCATAGAGCAATAAATCGCGGCTTTTCTTTTTGTAAAATCAAAGAGTCGCTAAATCCGTCAGGAATAAAGGGCAAGGTGCGAATAGCGCTGTTCCAAGTGATTGATGACGACCAATTTCCAAGTGCCGTTTCGTTTTTCATATGCAAGCGCGATATCTTTTTGCTGAGCGACAAAAGTTTGTATTCTCTTCTGTTATAGCTTTTTACATAGAAAAAGATATTTGTGGTTAAAAAAGCCGCCGATAGCAGGATGATAGCTGCCCGCAATGTTTTTCCGCCGTTTGCAAAAGCTGTGGAAAAGACAATTGCGGAAAAAATCATCATGGCAAAAATCAAAGGGATGAAATATCTTGTGGGCAGATAAGACATTGATAATTTGTGACTTTCCAAAATCAGCCATATTAAAAGAGCGGGGATTAATGCCGCCCTGTCCTTTGTTTTTATTTTTTCTTTAAAAGGAAACAAGAGGATTAAAGCCACGGTGAAACTTATGGATACCGGCAGCAAAACTCCTGAAAAAAAATATTTTACAAGAAGATAAATATTGCCGGGAAGCTGCGATATACTAACGAATTTGTTTTGAGATTGACTTTTCAAAACGTTGAAAAACAGCTCCTTGTGTGGTAAGATGAAAAAGAAAAAATATAGTGCCGAAAGAAACAATAAGCTCAGTGTGCTCGCAACGAAAGTGCTTTTAAATTTTTTTTCTTTTGTCGTAATCCAAAGAAAAAGCGAGAGTAGGGGAATCAGAGGAATGAGATAAACGAAATTGAATTTCAGCAATAAAACGATAAAAATTATCAGCGACGATAAAACCCCCGCCGCCCTGAATTTTTTTTCATTTATTTTTTTGCCGAATAAAACTAAGGAGAAAAATGTCAGCATCACGGCCAATATTTCCGATAGGGCGTAATGTGTAAAATGAAAAAGGTGGTATTGCAAAAGAATTGAAGGAATAATGAGTAAGGCTCCTAATGGCTTGATGTTCAGTGTTCTGAGCGTAGATATTAATATAAGAAACGAAATGGCCGCCACGCTTACGCGAGCCACAATCAGCTTGCTGCCGAAGAGTAAAAAGGGAAAATAAAACAGGACTGAAAAAAGCGGTGCTTTCACCGGCACATCCGATTTTTCAAAATCAAAGGTGTTTTGACTGATGTAATTACGAATATTGGCCGAGTATAATCCCTCGTCGGTAAAAGGGCCCATGCTTGTGGAGATATTAATATCGGGGTCGGCACCGAAAAAGGGGAGATGCATCATCAGAATAAAGGTAATGATTGCATAAAATGATATTTCGGCTATTTTTCTCGGCACTTTGTCAAATCTCTATTCTATTAAATTCCATCTCGACAGCAAGCATTTTCTTTTTCAAGGGTTTCTTCCTTGCTTCGCCAAACTGAACTTCGTTGAAAATCCGGTCGAAAAGTCCGCCCTTGCGATGTTTCAGCTTTACGTTGTTTCGATAACCCGATAAATTGTATAACATTATCAATTGAAATAAGGGATTAGTAATTCTGTTTGCGCCTGCAAAGATATTAATTTCATTGCTCTTAATCCAAAAACAAAAAGCCTATATTTCTCCCGTCAGTTTGTCGAGATTATCTTTCACATAAGCCTGTATGTCGGGGAAGAAGTCCAGAAACTCCCTGTTGTATTTGTTGTAATCTTTTTTCAAATCGGTCACGGCATCTTCAATCACCGATTTGTATTTTACGCGCCGTGCCATCAGTTCGAAAGTGCGATTCAATCCGTCGTAAGTCCGGTAATTCGACAACCAGTTTTGCATTATCAAAAAAGGCAATACGCGTTTTGTTTTCGATGGCAGAATAGTGTAGTTTTTCAATAGCACGCCATAACAATATGAAACATAGTTTGTTAGGGCGATATTTGAATATTTTCGCCAATGCACTGCCAAAAAATGATCGTAAAAAATATCGGCAACCACGCCCGCATACTTATGATGTCTTTCGTGCAGCCTTTCCTTTGTTTGCAAAAACTTGGGATGATGGTCGGTGAAGTAGTCTATTTTGCGGTGCAACTCTATCCCTTTTTTTACGTCCTGCGAAAACCTCTTTGTTTTATTGCCTTTTATGTGGTCGGCAATAAAATTTCCCAGCATCAAGAGCTCGTTGTCGCCCGATAAAAACAAGTGTGCCAGATAGTTCATGGATTTCGCAGCTTTTAATTTGTGTCTCTTAGAAAACTATAT
>CAZPGC010000092.1:0-10903 GCA_964585875.1 uncultured Prolixibacteraceae bacterium
AATCATTCAAATCATTCACACATCAGGATATACAATTTCATTTACATTTTTGCACCAATAAAAATCTTCCTTATCTTTACACTCATAAAACAAACACCGTTTAGCTATGGATATTTTATGGATTATAATCGGTTTGCTTTTTATTATAGCAGGCATTGTGGGCTGTGTGGTGCCCGTGATACCCGGGCCGCCTTTGGCTTACGTGGGAATTATTTTCGCCGAGCTGACCACCCCCTCTCCTTTCAGCTCTAAGTTTATGATACTGTGGGCTTTGGCGGCGGCGGCAGTCACCGCTCTCGACTATATCATTCCCGTTTGGGGCACTAAAAAATTCGGGGGCAGCAAATACGGCACACGCGGCAGTATGATAGGCTTGATTATTGGGCTGTTTCTTGGACCGGCAGGTATTATTATCGGACCTTTTGCCGGTGCTTTGGTTGGCGAACTTGTCTATGGCCGTAAGGGTAAAGATGCCGTGAAGTCGGGCTTGGGAGCCTTTGTGGGTTTTCTTGCCGGCACAGGCATAAAACTCGTGGTCTCGGGCATGATGGCTTATTATTTTTTCGGCGCGGCGTGGTCGGTGGTGAAAAATATTTTTTGAATCCAAAATGTTTTGAAAACAAAAAAACCTCTGAATTTCAGAGGCTTTTTTTATGGTGTGTTTAAATCTTGACTAATATCTGTAATGCTCGGGTTTGTATGGACCTTCAACGGGCACTCCTATATAATCGGCTTGTTCTTTGGTAAGTTTGGTGAGCTTAACACCGATTTTTTCAAGGTGCAAGCGTGCCACTTCTTCGTCAAGATATTTTGGCAGGCGGTAAACGCCAACCTTGTATTCATCACGTTTTTTCCAAAGGTCTATTTGTGCCAATGTTTGATTTGTAAATGAATTACTCATTACAAACGAGGGATGTCCCGTTGCGCAACCCAAATTAACCAAACGGCCTTCCGCCAACAGGAAGATGGAATGCCCGTCGGGAAATTTGTATTCGTCAACCTGTGGCTTAACGTTCACTTTTTCAACACCTTTCATGGCTTCTAACTGAGCCACCTGAATTTCGTTGTCGAAGTGACCGATGTTGCAAACAATGGCTTGGTCTTTCATTGCAGCCATATGCTCGGCAGTGATTACGTCTTTGTTTCCGGTAGTGGTAACAAACACATTACCTTCCTTAACGGCCTCTTCCATGGTGGTTACTTCAAAGCCTTCCATTGCTGCTTGCAGGGCACAGATGGGGTCTATTTCGGTAACTATCACGCGGGCGCCGTAAGAACGCATGGAATGTGCCGAGCCTTTGCCCACATCGCCGTAACCTGCCACAACAACCACTTTTCCGGCAAGCATAACATCGGTGGCTCGCTTGATGCCGTCGGCAAGGCTTTCGCGACAACCGTAGAGGTTATCGAACTTCGATTTGGTAACCGAATCATTAACGTTGATGGCAGGCACAAGCAATTTTCCGCTTTCATACATTTGATATAAACGGTGAACGCCTGTTGTGGTTTCTTCCGAAACACCTTTCCATTCTTCAACGGTTCGGTGCCATTTGGTATTATCTTCGGCCAAAGTGGCTTTCAGCAATTTCAAAATCTCTTCTTCCTCTTCGCTGCTTGCTTTCACGTCAAGCGTCGAAGGATCGTTTTCGGCCTCATATCCTTTGTGTATCAACAAGGTAGCGTCGCCGCCATCGTCAACAATCAGCTGCGGGCCTTTACCACCGGGGAAAGAAAGCGCCTGTTTGGTACACCACCAATATTCTTCTAGTGTTTCGCCTTTCCAGGCAAAAACGGGAATACCTTTTTCAGCTATGGCTGCCGCAGCATGGTCCTGCGTCGAAAAGATGTTACACGAAGCCCATCTTACGTCGGCTCCCAACTCCACAAGCGTTTCGATAAGCACGGCGGTTTGTATAGTCATATGCAGTGAGCCGGAGATTCTCACCCCTTTCAAAGGCTTCTCTTTTCCGTATTTCTCACGTATGGCCATCAATCCGGGCATTTCTTGCTCGGCAATTTCTATCTCTTTGCGTCCCCATTCCGCCAACTCGATATCGGCAATTTTATAAGGCAAATTTTCTATCATTATTTCTGACATATTATTTGTAATTATTAAAAAAAAGTTAGTTCAAAATTTCGGGCTGCAAATATATGAAATAATCCTTCCCGAAAATCAATCTTGGTTTTCCTTGAAAGCCTTCTCTATTTCCGAAACAATTTCGGGATTAACCAAGGTCGAAATGTCGCCGTAATCGCTTTTGCCTTCAGCAATTTTCCGAAGGATGCGACGCATGATTTTTCCCGATCGTGTTCGCGGCAAACTGCTTGTAAACAATATCTTATCGGGCTTTGCAATGGGGCTTATCATTTTGCTCACCCCTATTCTTATGGATTCTTTAAGCTGCTTGCCGTGGTCTTTTTCCGGCAGGTCGTTGCACACCACATAGGCAAAGATACCTTGACCTTTGATATCGTGTGGGAAGCCGACAACAGCCGATTCGGAAACAAGCGGGTGTTCGTTGATGGCGTTTTCTATCTCGGCGGTGCCAAGCCTGTGACCTGCCACGTTTATGACGTCGTCCATACGTCCGAGTATCCTGTAGTAGCCGTCTTCGTCGCGTTTCACGCCGTCGCCGGTGAAATAGTATCCGGGGAATTGCGAAAAATAAGATTCTTTGTAGCGCTCGTGAGCATTCCAATGGGTGCGTGCTATGCCCGGCCACGGGAATTTTATGCAAAGGCTGCCTTCCACCGAGTTGCCGCACAGCTTGTTGCCGTCTTTATCGAAAATAACGGGTTGTACACCGGGCAAAGGTAAGGTGGCGAATGCCGGTTTTGTGGGAATAACGCCGGCTATGGAGCTTATCATAATTCCTCCCGTTTCGGTCTGCCACCATGTGTCAACGATGGGACAACGGTTTTTGCCCACGTGATCGTGATACCAGTGCCACGCCTCTTCGTTAATGGGCTCGCCGACGGTTCCCAGCACTTTGAGGGAAGGCATGTCGATGTCGTCAACCCATTTCTCGCCAAGGGCTATCAACGAGCGTATGGCAGTCGGCGAGGTGTAAAACTGGTTGACTTTGTGCTTGTTAATAATTTCCCAGTAGCGCGAGGGCGTGGGGTAAATCGGGGTGCCTTCGAACATTACCGTCTTGGCTCCTTCGAGCAGTGGTCCGTAAACTATATAAGAATGCCCCGTTATCCAGCCGATGTCGGCGGCACAGAAATATACGTCGCCGTTGAAATATTGGAAGACATTTTTAAACGTAAAAGCGCTGTAAACCATATAACCTCCGGTGGTATGAACCACCCCTTTGGGTTTGCCGGTACTACCGCTGGTATAAAGAATAAAAAGCGGGTCTTCGGCATCCATGGTCTCCGCCTGACACTCGTCAATGACCTTATCCATCTCGTCGTGCCACCAATAGTCGCGCTCATCATTCCAGTTTATGTTTCCGCCGCTGCGCTTCACAACTATGTTGGAGCTTATGGTGGGACACATTTCGAGAGCTTCGTCGGCAGTTGCTTTCAAAGGAATCACTTTGTCGCCTCTGAAGCCCTCGTCGGCCGTTATCAAAACCTTGGCGCCGGCGTCGTTGATGCGCTCTGCCAAAGCATTAGCCGAAAAGCCTGCAAAGACTACCGAGTGAATTGCACCGATGCGCGCACAGGCGAGCATGGCTATGGGTAATTCGGGAATCATGGGCAGATAAATAGCCACCCTGTCACCTTTCTTAACTGCGTGATTTCTAAGCACATTGGCAAACTTTTTCACCTTTGAAAAAAGCTCCTCGTAGGTATAGGTAATGCTTTCTTCCGAAGGGTCGTTGGGCTCCCATATCAAAGCGGTTTGTTCGCCGCGGAGATAAAGATGTCTTTCGAAAATATTTTCGGTTATGTTCAATTTTCCGTTCCTAAACCACTCCACCCGTGGCTCGTTGAAGTCCCAATCCAGCACATCCGTCCATTTTTTACGCCAGTGAAAAGTTTCGGCTATGTTGGCCCAGAATCCGCCCGGATCGGCCACACTCTTCTGATATTCATGCAGATAACCTGAGAGCGTTGAAATTTTTGGTACCATAATTTTTGACTTTATGTTTGTTTGGTAAAAGTTTCCAAATTTAAGTATTTAAATATTGAAATGTAAATGACATTTGTAATGTTTTTTATTGATTGAAATTAAATCAAACAAACCTTTTTCCCAATCCCCATTCGAGGAATGTGGAATATTGAAAATTTCGATACGGATAAGTCATGCTTTTATTATCTTTGCGGCATGACAGCACAGATACCCGAAAATTTTACAGCAGACATTTCTCTCAAGGACTTCTTTATGAGGGAAATACCTCTTAAGCCCGATTGGCAAGGAGAAGTAAAAGCCGTTTTGGTTTACAAGCCGGCACCTGAACCGGCACAAAAGGCCATTTTGTATCTTCACGGCTTTATCGATTATTTTTATCAGCGCGATATGGCGCTGTTTTTCAACGACTTGGGTTATAATTTCTATGCCCTAGACTTGAGGAAATACGGTCGTGCACTGATGCCGCACCAAAAGCCCAACATCATTAAGGCCATGGAGGATTATTACGAGGAAATAGACAAAGCCGTGGATATCATCAAAAACGAACACGGCAACGACTTCCTTATTTTAAAAGGACATTCCACGGGCGGCCTATTGGCTTCTTTATATGCCGAAGACCACAAAGAAGATGTTGACGCTCTGATTTTAAATTCGCCCTTCTTCGAGTTTAACATAAGCGCGGGGAAACGTTTTGCCTTATTGCCTTTGATAAAACTTTTGCACGGCATAATGCCCGAATTCGGCATTGACAGCCTCACCGAAGTCCATCCCAAAAGTATGCACAAAGACTATTTCGGGGAGTGGGATTTCAACACCGATTGGAAACCGATTGAAAATTTCCCTGCCTTTTTCGCGTGGCTTCATGCCATAAGAGAAGGACACAAAAGAATCCATAACGGACTGAATATCAAATGTCCGGTGCTGGTGATGTATTCCGACAAGAGTTTTAAAGGCAAAAAATTTGCCCCTGAGGCACTTAAAGCCGACGCCGTTCTCGACCCCGAACACATTGCCAAATATGCTTCTTATCTCGGTAAAAATGTGACAAAACTGGAGGTAAAAGACGGCATGCACGACCTTGTGCTTTCGGGAAAAGAGGCAAGAGAAAAGGTTTATGAAGAAATGAAAAATTGGTTGGTTTCGGTGGAATGACCTCGAAAACGAGAAGTTTTAAAACCTTAAGCGAGTTTTTTTGTCCTTGTTGTCGTGAAACCGATTTTATTTAATATTGTGCATTAATCAGCCGCGAGATATGCAAAAAGGAAAACTAACTTTATTTACGATTGTAACATTATGTAAATCAGTGATTTTTACACTGTTTTTTTTGTTTTCCTCAAATATCACACAAGCCCAATACACCAAAATTATAGGTACCATAAGCGATTCGGCAACAGGTCAAGCACTTCCCTTTGTGAATGTTTATCTATCGGGCACTTCCGTCGGCACCACCACAGGTTTCGATGGAAAGTATTCCATAAAAACCAAGGAAAAGGCCGACACACTTGTGGCTTCTTTCGTTGGATATAAGGAGTTTCGAAAGAAAATAAAACGAGGTGCTTTTCAAGAAATAAACATAAAGCTGCAATCTTCGAATATTACTCTAACAGAGGTAGTTATACTACCTACTGAAAACCCGGCTCACGTACTGTTGCGCAAGGTGATAGCACATAAAGAACAAAACGATATGAGGCGGCTGGAATACTATCAGGCCGAAGTTTATAACAAAATTCAATTCGATGCCAACAATATAACCGATAAATTTAAAAAGCGCAAGGTCTTTAAACCCTTCGAATTTATATTCGACCATGTTGATACTTCGGCACTTAACGGCAAAGTTTATCTGCCGCTGCTCATCACCGAGTCGGTTTCGAAATATTACTACCGTAAAACGCCTGAGTTTAAAAAAGAAATAGTGGTGGCGGCGCGTGCCAGCGGTATTAAAAACGAAAGTATCAGCCTTTTTCTCGGCAATATGTATCAGCAGGTGAATATTTACGACAACTACATCAGCCTGTTTAACAAAAATTTCGTCAGTCCCATAGCTAAATTCGGCAAAACCTTTTACAGATATTACCTCGTTGACAGCGCCAATATTGACGGGCATTGGTGCTACGAGATAATGTTTAAACCGAAACGAAAAAAAGAGCTGACTTTCACAGGCAACATCTGGATTGCCGATAGCAGCTTTGCCGTTAAAAAAGTGGATATGAAGATTGTGGAAGACTTGAATATCAACTACATAAATGCAATGTCCATCAAGCAGGACTTTTCACTCACAGAAAACAATTATTGGGTTTTGAAAAACGATAAATTCCTTGTGGATTTCAATGTTGTTGACAATAATAAAAAACTGACGGGTTTTTATGCACACAAATCAACCTCGTACCAAAACTATGTCATTAACAAGCCCTTGCCCGATTCTATTATTAATTCGACCACCAATGTGGATTTGGAGCCAATGGCCTATAAACGAAAGGAAAACTATTGGGATTCCATTCGCCCGTATAAGCTGAGCAAAGAAGAAAACACCATTTACAAAATGGTTGACACCATAACCAACCTTCCCGCCTTTCGCACGTACTACGACGTAATTGCCATGATTACTTCGGGTTACTACAATACCAAATACGTGGATTTGGGTCCCTACTTCCAAACCGTAAGTTACAATGCCGTCGAGGGTCTCCGCCTGCGCATTGGAGGACGCACAAGCAACATATGGAATCAGAAACTGCGCCTCTACGGACATCTCGCATACGGCTTTAAGGATAAAAAATTCAAGTATGGTATGGGTTTTATTTACCTTACCAAGAAAAACCCGCGAAGAGGATTTTGCATGGAATACAAAAAGGATATGGAGCAACTGGGCGAGAGTGTCAACGCCTTGAAACAGGACAACATCATTGCTTCGGTATTCAGGCGTCGTCCTTTTACCAAACTCACTCTTGTCGAGCAATATAAGGCCTATTATATGCACGAATGGTTTAATGGCTTTTCGAACAAGCTCACCTTTCGCAGGAGAAGAATTTACCCGCTGAAAGACGAAATGTTTATAACTTATAACAACAGCATTTCAACGGTTTACGACAGAATAGTCACATCGGAGCTGGAGCTAAACCTGCGCTTTGCCTATAAAGAAACCTTCATCATCGATAAATTTAACCGTAAGAGCCTCGGCACCAAATACCCTGTTATAAATATTTGGTACTCACACAGTTTCCCAAAGCTATTAGGCAGCAATTTCGGTTTCGACAAACTGACGGCGGCAGTGGAGCATAAATTCAACGTTTGGGGCATAGGCTGGTCCCGCTACATCGTTACCGCCGGCAAAATTTGGGGCACGCTCCCCTACCCGCTTTTGAAAATACATCCCGGCAACGAGACCTACAGCTTCGACAGATACGCCTTTAACAAGATGAATTACTACGAGTTTATCAGTGACGAGTATCTGGCTTTCTATTATTCGCATCATTTCGACGGCTTTTTTCTGAATCATATCCCCCTTTTCAGGGAATTGGAATGGCGTGAGGTAATATATTTTAAGGGGCTTTTCGGGAGAATGTCGAAAGAGAATCAACAGTTTTCAAACTTCCCCGAACAGGCAGGGTGGCTGTCAAAGCAACCTTATTACGAAACAGGTATTGCCATCGAAAACATTTTCAAGGTGTTACGTATTGATGCAGGCTGGCGTTTGTCCTACCTCGACCACCCCGATATTCTTAAATTCGGATTGATGGCTACGCTTTATCTTAGTTTTTAAGTTTGAAACCTAATTTGCTTCCGGTGCACCGGTTTATTCCTCGAACAGTTTGCTTTTATCCACAACTTTCACACGTTGGCCGTCTTTCAGTCGCTTGCTTATGGCGCTGTACGGTGCGGTGATAATTTCCTCTCCTTCTTTTAATCCGCTTAAAATCTCAAAATACTTATCATCCTGAATACCTGTTTTAACCCGCCTCAAAACAACCTTATCTTTTTGCAAAACAAAAACATACTCCTTGACTTCATCCTTCACCTTGTCCTCGGCTTTTTCTGTCGCCTTGTCTGCTTTTTCATCTTGCCTCGTCGTAACGGCCTGAATGGGAACCGACAGAACATCATGGGCAAAAGCGGTAAGGATATCCACCGAAGCCGACATGCCCGGGCGGAATGGACTCTCGCCGTTCTTCTTTATCAAATCGGCATACGAAGAACGTAACATCTTGATTTTTACCTTGAAATTAGTAACCTGATCGGTATTCTGTTGGTTTGTGTTGGACGAATTGGCAATTTGCGTCACCACACCTTTAAACTTCCTGTCCAAGTAGGCATCCACCTCGATGAGCGCCGTGTCGCCCGTTTTTACCCTTATGATATCTGTTTCGCTCACATCCACCTGCGCCTCCATATTGTTGAGGTTGGCAATGCGCATCACCTCCGTACCGCCCGAAAACTGCGATGCTCCCGCCACTCGCTCTCCCAATTCTTTGCTCAATTTCGATATTGTGCCGTCGATGGGAGCATAAACAGCGGTTTTGGTAAGGTTGTCCTCGGCTTCTTTAAGTGCCGCTTCGGCATTCTTCACCGAATATTCTGCTGCAGCCACGTTTTCCTTGGCCGCCTTAACGTCTGCCAAAGCCACCTTGTATGCCGATTGGGCTGCATCGTAGTCCGATTGCGATATCACATTTTGGTCAAACAATTTTTTGCTCCTGTCGAAATCCGCCTTGGCTTTTAGCATCCGGGCCTCCGTTTGCGACTGCCGGGCTTTGGCGTTGGCAAGGTTGGCCTTGGTGGTGTTAAGGGCTGCCGCGGCTTTGTCAACGGCCGATTTGTAAATGTCGGGGTTTATCTTGAGCAACAAATCGCCTTTTTTTACGCTGTCGCCCTCTTTTACATAGAGCCCCACTATCTCGCCCGAAGCATCGGGAGCTATGATTATCTCCTTGGCAGGCTGTATCTTACCCGAGGCCGAAACATATTCCGTTATATCTCTGCGCTCCACTTTGTCGGTGCTCACCTTTGTCAGCTCCTCCTTGCCTATTAAGCCTGCTTTCTTGCCGATTATCAACAATACAAGCACAGCTATGCCGCCGATTATCAAAATACGACGCAGTTTTTTCTTATTTCCTTTTTCTGTCATCTTTATAAACTTAGTGGTTTTCCAAAATAAAAATCCAGAACTTTCACCCTGAAAACGTAATTGTATTTTGCGTTAAGTAATTCGTTTTGTGCGTTTTCCAATTTTGTCTTGGCATCGTTAAATTCATAAGAGTTAATCATTCCGGCCGTGAATTTCTTTTGGGCGTAGTCAAACGATTGTTTCAGTGCATTCACATTCAGCCGGGCAGCCTCGTATGACTTATAAGCCGAGCGGGCATCGGCATAGGCTTGCTCTATGGTCTTACGCAAATCGAGCTTGCTTTTCTCCAGTTGCAGTTGGGCTTGACGAACAGCAATTTTCGACAATCCTACCTTGTTGCGAACCTGTAAACCGTTGAATATCGGCACCGTAAGATAAAAGCCCAAGCTGTAATTCCTGTTCTCGCTTACTTGGTCAGAGAAAGGCTTTGGCCTGGTGTTGTAACTGAAAGTGGGCGAAATCACCGTGTCACCACCGGTGGTAAAATCTCCCGAAGGGACAAAACCCGTAAAAACCGGAGGCCCGTCAAGCTCTTTGTTGGCACCCGAATAGCCCGTACCGAAACCTGCCGAAAACGTCAGCGACGGATAATAGCCTCCGCGCGCCACCGCCAAATCGCGTAACGAAACATCATAACGTGTGCCCGCACTTAATATCTCAGGTCTGTTCTTCACTGCATAGTCGAAAACGATTTGAGGGTCAAGCAGTTGTTTCAACCCTTCCGTTAGCTCTATGGTCGGCACCATTATGTCAAAGGAGGTGTCGGCAGGCAGGTCCATCAGCTGTTTCAGGTTCAAATAGGCAAGCGCAAGGTCGTTCTCGGCCTTTACCTTCTGCGATTCGTCCGAAGCCAGCTGAGCCTTCATATTAAAAAGGTCGCCTTTTGCCAAAGTGCCTGCCTCCACAAGCTTTTCGGTGCGTTGCACTTGCTTTTTCGTGAGCTCTACCTGCCGTTTTTTGCTGCTCAGATTTTCGCGCCCGTACAGTATTTGCAAAAAACCCGTGGTTATCTCCAAAGCCTTCATATCGCGCGCCGCATCATAATCGTACCTGCGTGCCTGCAGCTCCAAATTTTGCCGTTTCACACTGTTCAACAACTGAAACCCCCTGAAAACCGTAACACTCGACTGCAAATAAAGGTTTATGCTCGAAACCCTTGTGTCGGCAAACTCGTTGGTATAGCGGTCCACAGCCTTTCCCCAATTATTTACGTCAGAGCCGTTAGCCGACAGGTTCGGCAACAGATTCAAACGGCTTTGCATCACGTTATTTTCCTGAACATCAATGTTCAAGGCCTGCATCTTTAAATCAATATTATTTTGCAAAGCATAATCGATACAATCCTGTAACGACCACAATTTCTGAGCGTTAGCCCGTAGCGAGACAAAAATAACGAGAGCCAAAATCACGCTTGCCCAAATGTTCTTCATAGCAAAAGTTTTTTCATACGATTTTACCGGTGTTTCGGACTGCTAAAGTAACTAAACTTTTGCAAGGTAAATAATAATAAATGATTGGATGGATGGATGGGTGAATGGTTGATTGGTTGGATGACGGTTTTAGGACATTTAGTTTTGTGATGGGAATATTTGCGTTTATTTACCTGAATTACAATATTATAAATTGTTTTGGTTTCGTGGTTGAAATCCCCAAATGATTTGCTACACGGAAGTCCCCCTTTCTAAAAGGGGGTGCCGAAG
>CAZPGC010000093.1:0-10747 GCA_964585875.1 uncultured Prolixibacteraceae bacterium
ATCAGGGAAATTACAAAGAAGCGGAAGAGAGCTATAAACTCTGTCTCGAACTCGACTTCGACGAATACCGCAACAGCATTACCCAAAAGGCTAAGGCGGGATTGAACAGGGTGGAAAACAAATAACCTACCTCCTACCCGCTTTTCTCATAAACTCCGGCAGTGCTCTTAATGCAGCTTTTTCGCGCCAAATTTTAGAGGCAGGCTCTGCCGGCACTCCGAAATAGGTGCCTCCTGCTGCCAAGCTTTTATCGACGGCGGAGGTGGCCAAAACCACAGATCCTTTGCCTATCACCAAATCTTTATTAACAGCCACCCTGCCCCAAATCACCACGTCGTCTTCTATGCGTGTTACGCCGGCGATGGCAGCGTGAGAGCCTATCAGACAGCGTTTTCCGATGTAGGTGTCGTGTCCCACTTGGCAATGATTGTCGAGCTTGGTATCTTCGTCGATAACGGTGTCGCCGCTCACTCCTTTGTCGATGGCACACAAAGCCCCAATCTCAACCTTGTCTTTGATAAGCACCCTGCCGCAGGACTCGAATTTAACAAAACCCTCATCGCGCTTTTGGAAATAATAAGCGTCGGCACCGATTACCGTACCCGAATGAATTATCACGTTGTCGCCTATGATGCTGTGGTCGTAAATGGAAACATTGGCGTGAATGATACAGTTTTTACCTATTTTCACCTTGTTGCCCACAAAAACACCGGGCTGAATAACGGTGCCTTCACCTATTTGTGCCGAAGGGCTTATCATCGCGGAAGAGGCTTCGAAAGGACGGTGCTTTTTAACGATTTTCAAATAGGCTTTGAAGGGGTCGTCGCTGATTATCAATGCTTTGCCTTCCGGGCATTCCACCTCCTTATTAATTATAATGGTTGTGGCGGCGGAGTTAAGAGCCTTGTCGTAATATTTGGGGTGATCAACAAAAGTCAAATCGCCCTTTTCGACCATATGAATCTCGTTGATGCCGCGAATTTCGAAATCGGGATCGCCGATATAGCGGCCGTTCACAAATTCCGAAACGGAGGATAGCGTTTGAGGGGTGTCGAATTTCATGGTCTTTATTTTTTAACGCGCTCCGAATAAGTGCCTGTGCGAGTGTCGATTTTGATGATTTCACCGGTGTTTATAAAAAGCGGAACCTTAACCACTGCTCCTGTTTCAAGGGTGGCATCTTTAAAGGTGTTTGTGGCGGTGTTACCCTTTTCGCCGGGCTCGGTATAAGTGATTTCCAACTCCACAAAGGGCGGCAACTCGCAATACAAAGCCGTCTCGGTCTCCGCATGGAAAACAATCTCAACGTTTTGCCCTTCCTTCAGTAAATCGGGAGCGTTTATCAAATCCTTGGGAATAAAAGTCTGCTCAAAGGTTTGATTATTCATAAAATGATAATCTTCGCCGTCGTTGTAAAGATACTGATACTGACGACGTTCCACACGTTGAACGTCTATTTTTACACCAGCCGTAAATGTGTTGGGAATAACTTTTCCCGTTTTTACGTTTTTAAGTTTTGTACGAACAAAAGCAGGTCCCTTGCCGGGCTTAACGTGTTGAAACTCAACGATAGTATAAAGTTCGCCGTTGTGCATTATTACCAATCCGTTACGGAAATCAGCTGTTGTTGCCATAGATATAATTTTTATAATTTAAAAAGCACAAAAATAAAAAAAAGCGGTAAGCGGCAGGGGTTTAAATTTTCCTGAAAAGAGAAGATAAGAGAACAATAAAAAATTGCTGTACTTTTGGCCGCTCATAACAGGAAATTGACGCTGTCGCCAACCTGTTGGGATAAATTTTTATATGCTAAACATAAAAACTTGAATAATGAAAATACTTTTGTTTTTTGCAGCTGTTCTTTTATCATTATCCACTGTGGCTCAAAAGGATAGCGACAAGGAAAAGAAAATCACCATTAATATTCACGGCTTTATCAAGAGCGATTATTGGTACGATACGCGGCAGGTGGCCTATGCTCGCGAGGGGCTTTTTACCCTTTTCCCCAAGGATGTGAAAAAGGATGCCGCGGGCGAGGACCTAAATGCCGCCGCCTCGTTTAACTACAGCGCCATCACCAGCCGTATCAACTTTTTGATAGAGGGTCCCGAGGCCTTCGGCGCAAAGACGTCGGGCTTTGTCGAGGCCGATTTTTCGGGGGTGTCAAATATCACCATCAACACCTTCAGGTTGAGGCATGCTTATTTGAAATTGCAATGGCCTAAGACCGAATTGCTTCTGGGACAATTCTGGCATCCCGATTTTGTCACCGATGTTTTTCCCACCGTGCTTTCGCTCAACACCGGAGCTCCTTTTCAACCTTTTATCCGCAGTCCGCAAATACGTTTGACGCTTAAGAAAAAAGCCTTCAACTTTGTCTTTACGGCTCTATCGCAGCGCGATTACAGCAACTACGGACCCCTTGGGCGCTCTCCCGTTTACCTCTCCAACAGCCTGATTCCCAACCTTAACGCTCAAATCAGGTTTCACAAAGGAATTCACTATGCCGGCGCCGGCATTGATTGGAAGACTCTTCGCCCGCGCCTTGTCTCCGACAGCAACCTCATCAGTAAGGAGAAGGTCTCGGGAGTTTCGTTTATGACTTATTACGCGCTGAAAACCAAGAAGTTCGACTGGAAAAGCAAGGCTATTCTCGGTGAAAATCTGACAGACCACCTTCTGCTCGGCGGTTATGCCGTCGCCGCAATCGATTCGGCTAATGACTTTCGCAACTACACACCCACAAGGCATTTTTTCCTTTGGACAAACTTCATTTTCCATAAGTCCTTCGGAAAAACAAGCATCCACCCGGGTCTTTTCCTCGGCTACGCCCAAAATCTTGGCACCGCAAAAGAAAACACAGGTATTTACTATGCCACCGGCTCCAATATCGACCGAATGTATAGAATATCTCCCGCTTTTTCCATTAAATCGCAAAACACAATGTTTTCTTTGGAATGGGAAATGACAACAGCTTATTACGGAAGCCTTAATAAAAGCGGTTTGGTTACTGACACACACGCCGTTACAAACCACAGATTTCTTTTTACGGGCTTTTATTTCTTTTAGAAATTTCGATGAGAAAACAAAGCTTATAAAAAACGATAAGTACGAGGCTTGCGAAATGCTGAATATCAATATGTAGATACAGTTCATGAACTGTATCTACATTGTAAATGTTTGATTTCAGCACGAGCGTAACGAAGTAATTGGCGTTTTCTTATAGCCACTACTTACCCTTTTTTCTTTTATACCTCGAGGGAACCTTGAAAGGAAGTTTTTGCGGCACGTCCTTTTCTATTTTCGAAAATTTAAAATCCACGTTTATCTCTTTTGTGCCGATAAAAGTGAATCTTACTTTTGTGGGAAAAAGACCGTCAAAATTCTGAAATTCAGAGTATTCCGCAATAAGTTTTTTGTTCGGAGACCTGAGCTGTCGAATGTTTTGCTTTTCGATACGATGATTGTCGCGACTGATGGTCATGCGCTGAATAAGCACCTTCGACAAATCATCGGCATTTTTGATATAATCTTTTAACTTACCTCTGCCCACGGTGTTCAAAACATAATAATCCTTCTGTGTTTCCAGCTTGAATTTGTCGGTTTGATAATAAGGAATATCATTGCCCAAGATAAGAGCCTGAAGCATATCGAAGTCGATATCGGTGTGTAATTTTTTGTTCAGGTAGTCGATGTCCGACGAGAAATATACTTTAGCAAGGCGGTTCAACAACTTCAAAGAATCAGGAGTCACCACCACTCTCGCCACCTCGATGTTCATAACGGTGATACTGCACCAAATAATACTGTCTTTGCGCATTCTGAACTGTCCTGAGAAATTCTGTTTTTTGCCGCCGGCCACCGAGTAGATTCCCGAGAATTTCCCTTTCAACCATCTAAATTGGTATTCGGCATCTTTCATGGCCTTGAAAACACTGTCAACAGCTGCCACTTTCAAGGGCTTGTTTACTCTGCTTATTTTTTTATGTGATTTACAAGCACTTGCAAAAACAGCCAACATCAAGGCCAGGCCTATTATTTTTAACTTTCCGCTCATTTCTTTCCTCCTTTTTTCCAATATTTCCGGGCGCCGTCCTTATCGCCCTTCTTCCACAAAATATTACCCGTTAAAATATTGATTTTCTTATCTTTATCATCGATTGCCAAAGCCTTTAAAGCCCATCTCTGCGCCTCGTCGTATTTGCCTCTGCGATACAAAACACGGGCATAGGCATACATATATTCCGCTGAATTATAATTCAATTCGAGAGCTTTCTTTGCAAAGGCTTCCGCTTTTTCCAAATCTTCGCCGGTAATGAGCAAATGCAAAGCATAGGCTTTCAACCCGGGGGCATAGTTGGCATCCTCAATCATCACGTTTTCGTAGGCTATCTCGGCGCTTTTGTATTTGTGTAACGAATCGCGTACAATGCCCATAAGTGTGTAAAATTCAAGCTTTTGCTGTTTTTTATAAACAAAGCTCAAACCCAAATTCAACACCGCTTCCGCCTCCTTGTAATCAGCCAAGCGATAATCGGCCACAGCGTTGAAATAGTAAACAATGGAATATTGCGGAAAGAGCACCAAAGCGCGCTCGGTGTAGTTTTGCATGGCTTCGTAATCTTGTTGCTCGTTGCATATCAAAATCAGCTGCTCCCATACCGGATATTTTGTGGAGTCCAAGGCAATAACTTTCTCATAAGCACTGCGTGCTGCGCGCCATTTTTTATCACGGCTGAGGTAGTCGCCCTGCATTGCCAACACCTTGGCATTGCCACCGTTAACCCTTGTCAAAATGTCTAAAAGCGTATCGGCTTGCCTCCATAAAAGCGAATCGCCGGGATTGGCCGAGGTGATGCGATAGAGCTTCATCATCATTTTTACTTTTTCGTCAACGTCGAGGGTGGGACTTTCAAAGGCTTTCTTCAATTCCTCATACGAACGTTTTCTGTCGCCGGTTGAGTTGTAATAACTCGCCAAAACGATGCGCACCTTGCCGTCGTCGGGGTCGAGCTCGGTTATTTTTTTGTAATACTCCACAGCCTTACGGCTTTTTCCTTCGGCCATAAGAATATCAGCCGTCATTCCGTAATATTCTTTCTTTTGCGGAAAGTGTTTCAAAAGGTTTTTCATCTCGCTTTCGGCCTTGCCGTAATCCCCGTTTCTATAATACAACTCCTTTCTTTTCAGGGCAAAAGCCTCGTTGAAACCGAAGTTTTTATCCAACTCTTCCAAAACCATCAAGGCATTCCGATAGTCGGAGCACTTGGCGTAAACGTTATAAAGGCGGTAATAATTATTAATGTCGTTTTTGCTAATGGCAAGAAATTTCTTTCCCGCGGTGCCTGCCTTTTTTTCATCACCGTTAACACAATAAAGTTTCACCAGATTGAGAGCATACCACTTGTTTTCGGGAGCAGATTCAACAGACAACCGACCCCACTTTTCGGCCTGAGCGGCACTCATCAAATCCCGAACATCATCGCCGCCGCGCGCATCTACATAAATTTTGGCCAACTCGTAAGAGGCGGCATGATTTTGCGGGTCGGCGTCGATTACCTTGCGGAATTGTGCAACGGCTCCCTCGGTGTCACCCGAAAATTCCTTCCTTTTGCCCTCGATAAAAAGCGCGCTGTTGTCGCGATAGTTTGCTTCCGTCAAAGAATGCTTGCTTTTCATAGCTTTTTTTGCCGGCGAACAAGCCGAAAAAACAAGCGTTGAAAACAAAACAAAAACAATATTTATCTTTCTGTAATTCAAAATTTTAAGCGATTTTTCAAAGGCCAGTATGTCCGAAGCCTCCCGCTCCGCGTTCAGTTTCGTTGAGCTCTTCCACTTCTACCCATTGGGCCTGTTGATGCTCCGAAATAACCATCTGCGCTATGCGCTCGCCGTGTTTTACGGTGAAAGGCTCCGAAGACAGGTTTATCAAAATCACCATTATCTCGCCGCGGTAATCGGCGTCGATGGTGCCGGGAGAATTGAGCACGGTAATGCCTTTTTTTATTGCCAATCCCGAACGCGGACGCACTTGGGCTTCGTAACCAACGGGCAATTCCATAAAAAGTCCGGTGGGTATCAGCGCACGATGCAGCGGTTGCAGCACAAGGTCTTTGTCGAGGTTGGCTCGTAAATCAATTCCTGCCGAGGCTTCCGTGGCGTAAGCGGGCAGAGGATTTGTCGATTTGTTTACTATTCTGATTTTCATTGGGTAATCGTTTTAACACCCCGCAAAAATATACAAATATCGAAGTGCCGAATCTTAAAAATATTCAATTTTTTAAACGGGTTGTTGCTTCCTCGAAGGGCTCGTTCTTAACTTGTCTGTCGGAAAATCACACAAAAAACGCCTGTTGTCGCATCATTCCTACAATCACCCGAAGACCTCCGACAGCACCTCGGCCGACTTCAGTTGACCTATGCCTTCGTTGTGGATGTAATAAAATTCCAAAATCCTGTTTAACAATATATTACGGTCTTGATTGCTGATTTTAACCTCGTTCATCGTCAGATAATTGCTGTTGAGCAATTGCAAAAGAAAGCGGCTTTGGGCAAGAGAAAAAAAGTTGCCGTGAAAAGGTTGAGTGTCGAAAATTCCTCTTTCCGCATCGAAATATTTGCCTTCGTCGCGGCCTGCGCCCTGAATGCCGAAACCGAGAAAAGAGGCGTATTTCAACATAAAAACAAGGTGGAAATTGGAGACGGAGGCCTCTGTGCCGTCGAGAAACAAAATGCTGTTTTCCAGGAAGTTGTAAAGCGCATCGTTTCTTTCGCT
Organism: uncultured Prolixibacteraceae bacterium; assembly: GCA_964585875.1. Lineage (GTDB taxonomy): Bacteria > Bacteroidota > Bacteroidia > Bacteroidales > UBA1556 > UBA6267. Next base: position 6,776 of record CAZPGC010000093.1, read on the forward strand.
GCCGCCGGTGGTCTTGTAAACCAGCTCTGCAAGGAAAAAAGAAAGGGACGTCTTCACAATGTCGGTATGTAAGTTTTTCAACTTATGTTTAAGAGTAAATTCCTTGGGAAAATGCAGCTCTTTTTTATCGCTGTAATTGATAACCATATCCAAAACGCTAAGAGGCATAAAAAGCGACATTTTATTTTTCTTCCCCCTTATTCCTTTGACAATTAGCGATATAAGGCCGTGTTTGTCGGTGTAAACGCGCACAATTAGTCCGCTGTCGGAATAATTCATACGCGATAAAACGATTGCCGAGCATTGCTGATACATGCGGCAAAATTAATGAATAAAGAGAATCTTGGCAACGGTGGTTTCGGTGCCGTCTTCGTTTGTCGAAAAAACGAGATAAACGCCCGTGGCCGCCCTTTCGCCGGAGTAGTTTTTGCCGTTCCAGGTGATAGTCCCGCCGTTGGCCGTGCCTTCAAAAATCACATTGCCCGCCACATCGGTTATTTTCACTTCGGCATTTGCCACAAGACCGCTAACGGTAATCACTCCCGAATATTCGGGACGCACGGGGTTTGGGAAAACGCTCACTTGGCTTTGTGTTTCGCTGCCTTCGGTGGCGTCGCTGCGATACGAAACAATGCCTTTTTCGGTGGCAAAAAACACCTCGCCGCTTTTGCCGTCGATGGCTATGCTCAGAATATTGTCGGACAACAGGGGGCTGTTTTCGGTGTTGAAATGGTGAATTTGCTTGGTGCCGTCGGGCGACATCAGAAAGACACCCGCATTGGCTGTGCCGAACCATTTGCGGTTGGCTCCGTCGATGGCTACGGCAGTAACCTCCTCCGACTCGAGCAAATATTGCGATATGCCCTCCTGCTCTATGTAAATCTGCTGAGCATCATACTCTTGGCCGCTGAAAATAAGTTCGGGGGAATAAAAAACGGCAACGCCCTTGGCTGTGCCCACCCACACTTCTCCGTCGTGGTCTTTGGCCATACAAAGAACGGAAGCGTCGGGCAGACCGCCTTTGCCCGGGGCACCGTTGAGCAGGGTCTTACGGTCGTCCCACGGATTGTCTTCGGTGAAATTGTCGTTGTAAACCAAAATGCCCTGCCGCGGCAGAATTATCCATTTTTGGTTGTAATCGTCAACTATGATTTGCCCCGTGATGTCTTCAGTAACATAGGGCGCCAAGCTAAACGATTTCCATTTGCCGGCGGGTGTCATCCTCGACAAACCGTTTGGGGTTTGACTGTTGGCAACCCACAAATTGCCCTGAAAATCGAAGGCAAGACCGCTGATTATGTAGTATCCCGGACGGTTTGATACTTCGGAAAGGCTTGAGTTGCTGCTGTTAAATACATTTGTTACCTTCCCCCCTTTCAGTTTTATAAGTCCCTGACCCACAGTGCCTATATAAACCTCTTCGGGGTTTTTTGGATTTACGGCCACAGAAATTACATCGTCAATTGTGTCGAAAACCGTTGAAGTGCGTTTGTCGTAGGAGGTCCACTTTTCATCGTAAAAGCGATACACTCCCTTTCGCAGATACATATTGGCTCCCGTGGGCTGACGACCGCCGGAGACAACCCACAGGCGGCCTCCCTCGGCGTCCATATCCCAGGCAAATTGCGACGAAGGACCCGAAGGTGTTATCAGATAGAAAAGCCATTCTCTCGGGTTTTCCACAAGCCCGCGGGTGTCATCGGCAATCCAGGCGTCGCCCTTTTTGTCGATGAGAATATCGTTGGCATAAGGAAAACCGTTGGGCCCCGTGCTTTGGTTGTAGGAATAAACGAGAAAGGAGTCGTTAAGATGCGAAAAATAGTAGGTGAAACCGTAAGCTTCGCCAATCACCAGAGTGTCGCCATAGCTTTTCAACATTTTCACCGGTCCTCTGATAAAAGGCTTAAAATAATGCCATTTCCCTTGCCAATAGCCGTAAAGCGTGTCGCTGCCGAAACTCGCTCCTTTGTAATTTGTCAACAAAAGAGTGTCGTAAACTGCGATTTGATTGAAATTTTTGTCGAAGTTGTGAATAAGAGAATCGTGCCGCCAATTTTGAAAATTGGCAAGATTCGGATTGTTGACGGCAGCCGACATAATACCCTTTTGGGTAGCGGCGTAGAAGGTGTCGTTAAAAACCACTAATTTGTTGATTTCTAAGGAGGTGCCGTTTTCGCCGATAAAATAGGTGTCGCTGATTTCTCTTTTTTCGATATTGAAAACCACAATGCCGAAAAGCGTTGACAAATAAGCTTTTCCGTTGAAAATCAAAATGTTGTTAATTCGCTTTCCTCCAACAAGTTGCTTACGTTTTATATCGGAAAAATTGCTTATTTCATCGTTGTGCAAAAGGTCGATGTTTCCGTTTTCGTAACCGATTATCAATGTTTTGGTCTTTTTGTCGTAGGCAATGGCACTTACACCGATGTCGGACAGCCCGTTAACACGGCTCAACTTGTTAACGCTTTCGTCGGCACGGCTGTAATAAAATATGCTGAAAGGAGTGGCACACCAGATTCTGTCGGCGCCGTCGTCGGCCACGGCAATTGCTTTGTTGTAAGGCAGATGCTCGCGCCATTGACCCACGGGAATTTGCGAAAAACTCCTGCCGGAAAATAAAAGCAAAATGAAAAAGAAAAGAAAAATGTTCCTCATTGTCTATTGAAAAAAAAACGAAATTAATGAATGATATAACTTTGGTTTCGGCAATTTATTGTTTGTAAATTTTATGCCGCAACAAAAGACTCAATCCTTTTTCAATTTTTTATACCTGATTCTGCCGCCTGTTTCGGTGCCAAGGCGTTTTTTGCGATTCTCCTCATATTCCGAATACGAGCCTTCGAACCAATAGACCTGCGAATTGCCTTCGAAGGCCAAAATGTGAGTGGCAATACGGTCTAAAAACCAGCGGTCGTGCGAGATGACGACGGCACAGCCGGCAAAATTTTCCAAGCTGTCTTCCAAAGCCCGTAAAGTGTTGACATCTATGTCGTTAGTGGGCTCGTCAAGGAGCAGCACATTGGCTTCCTGTTTAAGAGTCAAGGCCAAATGCAGCCTGTTGCGTTCTCCACCCGAGAGCACTTTTATCTTTTTGTTTTGGTCGCTGCCGCCGAAATTAAAACGCGAGATATAGGCCCTGGCGTTCATGGTGCGATTGCCGAGTTTTATCAGTTCGTTGCCCTCGCTGACCTGCTCATAAACGGTTTTTTCCGGGTCTATTTCGGCGTGTTGTTGGTCAACGTAGGCAATCTTCACGGTTTCTCCCACATCGAAAATACCGCTGTCGGGTTTTTCCATCCCCATTATCATACGAAAGAGGGTTGTTTTTCCGGCGCCGTTTGGCCCTATGATACCAACAATGCCGTTGGGAGGCAGGTGAAATTCGAGGTTTTCGAAAAGCAGCTTGTCGCCGAAAGCCTTTGAAACCTTTTGAGCTTCAATCACTTTATTGCCGAGGCGCGGCCCGTTGGGGATAAAAATTTCCAGCCTTTCTATCTTCTCTTTGGCATCTTGATTCAGCAGCTTGTCATAGGCTTTAAGGCGGGCTTTCGACTTGGCATGACGCGCCTTGGGAGCCATCCTTACCCATTCCAACTCGCGCTCAAGGGTTTTGCGACGCTTGCTCTCCTGTTTTTCTTCCATAGCAAGACGCTTGGATTTTTGCTCTAACCACGAGGAGTAGTTTCCCTCCCACGGTATTCCCTCACCACGGTCGAGTTCCAAAATCCAGCCCGCCACATTGTCGAGAAAATAGCGGTCGTGGGTAACGGCAATCACGGTGCCTTTATATTGCTGCAGGTGCTGCTCCAGCCAGTCGATGGACTCGGCATCGAGGTGGTTGGTGGGCTCGTCGAGCAAAAGGATGTCGGGCTCGGAAAGTAGCAGCCGGGTGAGCGCGACGCGACGCCTTTCTCCTCCCGAAAGCACTTTTACGGGCGTATCTCCTTCGGGGCAGCGCAGGGCGTCCATGGC
>CAZPGC010000094.1:0-8198 GCA_964585875.1 uncultured Prolixibacteraceae bacterium
AAAGTTTTTTTTGTAGCTTTGTAATATAAAATCTTTCCGGCTTGGATAGTTTCTAAACAGTTTAAAGCTTTAAAATACAATAAGATATGAAAATAAAATATAAAAAAATCGCCGTTTTTACATCAGGCGGCGATGCTCCGGGAATGAATGCAGCCATCAGAGGCGTGGTGCGCACGGCAATGAATTTCGGCATTGATGTTTATGGTGTTTACAGGGGTTATGAGGGTCTTATCGACGATGATATGAAGCTGATGACTTCCAAGGACGTGTCGGGAATCATCCAACGCGGCGGCACCATTCTTTATTCGGCAAGGTCGAAGCGTTTTAGAACGGAAGAAGGGCGCGAAACAGCCTATAACAATTTGGTAAACAGAGGTATAGAAGCCATTGTTGCCATTGGTGGTGACGGCACTTTCACGGGAGCATCTCTTTTTAACAAGGAATATAAAATACCCGTTATCGGTATCCCCGGCACCATCGACAACGATATTTACGGCTCCGACCTGACGGTGGGCTACGATACGGCATTGAACACCGTGGTTGACGCGGTGGATAAAATAAAAGATACGGCAGGCTCTCATAACCGCTTGTTTTTCATCGAAGTAATGGGTCGAGATGCGGGTTTCATAGCCCTTAATGCAGGCATTGCCACAGGCGCCGAAGACATTCTAATCCCCGAGACAATAACCTATATGGACGATTTGATAATAACCCTAAAAGAAAACAAGCGCAAGGGGAAAACCTCGGCGATTATCATAGTAGCCGAGGGCGACGATGCCGGCGGGGCCTACGATGTGGCCGCCAAGGTTAAAGAGCTCGACAAGTCTTATTCAACAAGGGTTTCGGTGCTGGGACATATCCAGCGTGGCGGCAGCCCTTCGGCAACAGACAGGGTTTTGGCGAGCACCTTGGGCTACGAAGCCGTGACAGCACTTATCAAAGGCTACGAGAAACACATGGTGGGCATTATGAACAACAAAACGGTTTATACACCATTGGAAAAAGCCATTAAAACTCCTCATCAAATAAACAAGACAAAGCTAAGAGTGGCCAGAATATTATCGATATAAATTACTGACAATCAATCCACTTCATCTAACAATTTTTCCAACTTCTGCTTTGTAAAGGGCTTTTCGATTACTCCGTCGAAACCCTTGTCAAGCAGACCGTATTCTTCTATTTGCTGATGATAATCCACCATGGCAAACACCGGAATTTCAAGCTCTTCCTTTAAAAGATTTAGAATTTTAAAAACATCGGCATCCTTTTCGATATTTATTAAAGCCATAAAAAAGCCTTGCTCCTTGTCAAAAATTTTACGCACTTGCGATAAGGAGGTGGCAACTAGCACATTATCTTTGGAAATTCTTCTTTTCAACAGGGTCTTAATCAAAAATACATCCTCGGGAACCGAATCGAACAGCAGTAGTTTTTCATGCCGGCCTTCTTCAACTATTCCGGAATTTTTTTGCTGCTTTAACGGAACTGTGAAAAAGAAAGCCGAACCTTTACCCGGCTCCGATTCAACCCAAATCTTGCCACCCATCATTTCCACAAAAGCTTTGGAAAGGGCAAGACCGAGGCCGGTGCCCTCTATGCTTGAATTTTTACGGTTTCCTGCCTGACGAAATCTGTCGAAAATCAATTTTTGGTCTTCTTTTTTAATACCCGCGCCCGTATCTTTCACATAAAAAGTGAGAAAGCCGTCGCCACGGTCTTCATAGCCAAAGCTTATACGGCCTTTTGATGTAAACTTCACAGCGTTGCCCACAAGATTTATCAAAACTTGACGAAGACGCTGGCGATCGCCGGTAATTTTATAGCGACGAGTCGATTCAGCCTCGTTAACAAGCACCAGCTCTTTGTTGTTTTTAACTCGAGTATCGAACTTAAAGCTCGAATGCAACTCTTTCATAATGCTTTTGGGATTAAAATCCTCGATAAACATTTTAAACTGACCGGCTTCTATTTTCGATATATCGATAATGTCATTGATAAGGTTCAAAAGATGATGACTGCTTTTTTGAATTATATCTATATAATTTTTTAAATCTTCTTCGGACACTCCTTGTTTGATAAACTCCGTAAAGCCGATGATATGATTCATGGGTGTGCGAATCTCATGCGACATATTCGAAAGAAAAGCAGATTTCAGCCTGTCGCTTTCTTCGGCTTTTTCCTTGGCTTTCTCCAAATCCCGCTGAGTTTTTTTGAGTGAAGAAATATCCTTGGCTATAATCAGAAGGTGAGGAATGTTTTTAAGCATAATCAGCGAAGCGGAAGCCAAAACGATTTTCTCCTTACCTGTTCTATCCACAAGAGGAAACTCGTGTACAACGGTTTTTCCGTTCTCAGGCTTCATATTTTTCATTTCATTAAAGGCTTTCATATTAGCTTGAATAAAATCTCCGGCACCTTCGCTCAATATTTTATCAACATCATAACCTGTAATTTCCTCAAAGCCTTTGTTCAACTCCACGGCTTTACCGGTTTTTAAGTTTATAATTGCCAGAGCGTCAGGGGTATTGTTGAATGCCAACCGGAATTTCTCTTCGCTGTCGCGCAAGGCACGTTGAGCATTTAATCTATCGGTAATATCTCTTTCGATGGACAAAATATAGTTTTCATTGCCAATGGTGATTTTCTTTGCCGACACTTCCACGGGTATTTTTTTACCGTCTTTCGACACATGCTCCGATTCGAAAATAATGTTTTCTCCGGCCAAAACCTTATCAAGACGTGACTTCATTTTTCCAACGGAGTCTTCCGCGATAATTTTCTTTACCGACTTGCCGATAATCTCTTCGGCATCGTAAGAATAAAGTTTAAGAAAAGTTTTATTTACATCGTGAAACAACAAATCGCCATCAACATAGGAATATAAAATTATGGCATCGGAAGCCGCATTGAAAATCTCATTAAATTTTTCTTGACTCTCTTTCAATTGCCTTTGGGCCTCTTTGATAGCGGAAATGTCACGAATAGAGGAAATTACGTATTTTTTATTATCAAATTCCACAATAGAAGCCGACAATAAACCGTGCAAAGGCTCGCCATTTTTCTTGCGATATGTTACTTCAACGTTTGTAATGTATCCCGCTTCCAAAATCTTTTTAAGCAGTACATCTCTTTGCTTCGGAGAATACCATACATTCAAGGTGATTGCCGTATTTCCTTCGCCTTTTATGTCTTCGGGTTTATAACCCGTTTGAGAATAAAACCCTTTGCTGACTTCTATAAACTTTCCGGTTTCAAGCTCGCTCAAAACCACGGCATCCATGGTGGATTGAAACAATTTGCGAAACCTCTCTTCGCTTTGCAGCAAAAGCCTTTTTGCCTTTTCTTCCTCGGTAACATCCTTTACAATAACCTGTGCTGCCGGTTTACCCTCGAATTCAAAAGGCAGAGAAATCACCTCAACTATCAACTCATTGCCTTTCAACGTTTTAAACCTTTCTCTTTTGGCCTCTTGTATTTCTTTATTTTCGATTACATGATGTATTCTTGTTTCAACTGCTTTCTTCATTGAAGGATGAATATACTGCATTACATTCCCCCCTATCATTTGCGAAATATCATCGGCTTCGGCAAGAGCTACCGCAGCAGGATTTGCCATAACTATTTTCCCGTATTGATGAACTATAATAGCAGTGGGAGAAAACATATAAAGTTCTCTGAATTTTTTCTCATCGGCTTCTTTTTTTAGCCTGATGTCTTCCTGATAAATTTTTATGGAAATAATATTTGCGATGCGCTTCAACAACTTCAAAGAGTTTTTGTCTAAAACCCTTGTGTTTGTATAATCGCAAACAGCCATAACACCAAGGAATTTACTCTCGAAAAACAATGGCAGTATAAAAACGGATGCGGGAATCAAAGAATCGAGTTGCACTTTCTCGTCTTCAATCATTTGCAATATCTCTTCTCTTTGTGCCAACAGCGGCTTCCCTGTTTTTTTTACATAGCCGATCAAAGACTTCTCTACACGAGAAATAATTTCATTTCGGCCTACTTGATTATTTACAAAAAAAGGAAAGGCAAAACTTTTATTGTCTTCGTTGTAAGTGGCTATGATATAATTATTTAGCGAAAGATATTTTTTAACGATCTCGTAACTTTCCCTGAGAAAATCTTCAAACAACAAATTATTTACGGCGGCCGTGGTTATGTCATTAACAGCTTCATTTATAAACCTTTCATATTTTTCTTTTGTAATATCCTTTATGTAAAACCTTTGCCCGATTAATTGCGCCTGCTCATCGAAATCGGATTCAACATGAACCGACAACCATACAATAGAATTATTTTTTGTGAGTATTCTGATTTCATAGTCTTGATTTGGTATGCGTTTGTTTTTTCTCAACTCCCGTTTATTAAGCACCAAAGGAATGTCTTGCTTGTATATCAGCGACTTATAATTTACAACCTTTAACTCTTCAACGGAATATCCCGTTATTTGACAAAACCTGCTGTTTGCATAAATAAATTTCTCATCGGCGGATTCGTAAACGATACCCATCTGAGATTTCTCCACCAAATCGTTATACATATTGCTTTGGTAAATCAGCTTCTCTTCAAGTTCTTTTTTGGCTTTTTCGTTTTGTTTATCCTTTATGGCCTTTTTTATGGCGGGCACCAAACGACCGAGATGCTCCTTTATGATATAATTATCGGCTCCTTCCATCATACATTCCACCGCGGTAGTTTCATTTACGGAGCCGGTGACGATGATAAAAGGCATAAACGGATATTTCTTATTTCGGTAGCGCAGAGCATCCATACCGGTAAACTCAGGCATGGAATAATCCGACAAAACAATATCGTAGTCACCTTTTATGTGCCTTCGATATTCCTTTTCGGTGTCAACCCTTATGAGCGTAACTCCGCTTATACTTTTTTTAATCGTACGCTGTATAATGATAGCGTCATTAACATTGTCTTCCAATAATAAAATCTTCATACAAAGTAAGTTAGTTAAGTATAAATCCTATTTTAGCTCCTTGATCGCTCCTCCCTTCGGCATACACTTCCCCGCCGTGTTTCTCGATAATGCGTTTTACTATAGACAAACCCACTCCCGTGCCCTCAACGTTGCTGTGGTTATGAAGGCGTGTGAAAGGCTCGAAAATGATATGTGATTTTTCATTGTCGAAACCCACACCGTTATCTTTTACAAAGATATTTATTTTCCCGTTCGAACGCTCAAAACCAATGTTAATCAATGGTTTTTTACGTAGAGCACTGAATTTCACGGCATTGGAAACGAGATTAAAAACCACCTGTTTCATCATTGCATAATCAGCCTTTAGGGCGGGAATGTTATCTATTGTGACCTTATATTTGGATGCATTTTCCGTATCGCGCAACACTTCCGAAACAATGGCAATGAACAACTTGTGCATATCAATGTCAACAAGATTCAGCTCGGCGCGACCGAATCTCGAGAAATTCAGCAAATCGTTAATCAAATCCGACATTTTTTTTGCCTGCTTTTCCAATTCGGACAGCATATGCTTTTGTTCGTCACTCATTACATCCGCCAAATCTTCTTTTAAAAAATGAGAGTAGTTCATAATAACACGCAAAGGAGATTTCAGGTCGTGCGAAACCGAATAATTAAAAGATTCCAAGTCTTTGTTCATGGCTTCCAACTCTTTATTTGCTTGTTTCAGCTCTTCTTGAATAGCATGCACATCCTCCAATAAAAACCTTAATGCCTGATAGTTACGTTCAAACTTATGCGTCTTTATTTTCAACTCCTCGTCCTTTTTCTTTATGGTTTCGTTTAACTCTTTGTTCAGTTTTTCGACTTTTTGTTGCAGGCTTTTCGATTCGCTTATATCGTAAATCATGGCAATAAAACCGTCGTAAATATTAGCGGAATACAAGTGTTTGACACTGATTCGCAGCCAATAATCGGCAAATTTGCCCTCGTTTAAATATATTACTTCATTGATATCGGCTTTGTTTTCGAATGAATATAATATTTTGGCAAATATTTTATCCCTTTTTTTCATATTCTCAAAATCTCTGATATTTCTTCCTATAATATCCTCACGTTTAGATAATTGCAACAAGCCGAAAACATTATTCACGTAAACAATATCCCCGTTTTCATCATAAATTATTATGGCCACCGGGGCATCATTAACGGCTTTCTCGAGCCTGCCCGTATAAGATTTTATTTTATTTTTCTCTTTTACCGTTTTTGTAACATCCCTGACTTCTAACAACATCACCTCACTTTCCTTATCCATCAGGGTGGAGAAAACTTCAACATTTTTTTTCTTCTTATTGCTCAGAACAATTTCGTGAATGTTTCTTTCTCCAATTCCTGTCCTTACCACATTATCGTAACGTTCTTCCACATCTGAACATTCTTGCGGAGGTAAAAAATCGAAAACGGTTTTATTTTTAAAATCCTCAATATTTTCTTCCAAAATCTCCTCGGTTTTTTTATTGGCAAACACAAGCTTTTTATTCTTTACGATTACAATGCCGTTTTGCAAGCTGTTAATCAGTGCCAATAAATCCCCAATTTCCGGTTTATTCATAACTTAGTGCTTTATATTTTTTTGTTTTAACAAGTCTATTTCATCCTCCAACCGCGCTATTTTATCACGTAACTCCTTGATTCTGAACTCTCTGTTAACAAAAATTTCATTCATTTTCTCAAGCTCTTCATTTTTCATTTCAAGATTCTTTGCTTGGGCTTTTATTTCGACAGTACGTTTTTCAATGGTGCCTTCAAGCTCCTCGGAATATTTTTTCAATTGTTTTTCAAGTTCTATTTTCTTACTTATAAGCTCATCAATATTTTCAAAAATCATTTTCACCTCTTTCAATATAATATAGTCGAATGCGTTGTTTTCCTCCGGTTTACCATCCATTCTTTTCACAATATATTTCCACCCGCGCTCAACGGGCTTCATCACACTTCGGGAAATAAGCTTACTGGAAATATACAATATCACCAATATTCCCAAGAACAGAAAAATTATTATCTTTATTTTATTTTCCATGCTTTTTTCAAAAAACATCAAAAAATCGGTTACATCGTTGTTAATGTCGGCAACATAATTTCCCACGCCCAAAATCCACTTGAAATCGGGATAGGCCTTTACAAATGCAATCTTTTTGTGCTGAACGGTATCGTCCATTTTCCTGAAATAATAAGTCATGAAATCGCCGCCGGGTTTTTTATAACAAGCCAATTCCATCTTATGCAGGTCATGTCCCTTTTCATCTTTCAATCCTGCAACGCTCTTATTAAAAGCTCTTTTACCGTTAAAAATCAAGGCTTTACCATCTTCTCTATTGATGAAAACATAACCCGAAGCTTCAATTCTATAGCGTGCCAAAGCATTCAAAACATATTCTTTTACCAAAGAATCGTTATTTGTCATTTGCCTTGCAACGTCAATATAATTGATGATATTGCGCATCTGCTCCTTCAACCGTTCCTTGTTTTTTTCGAGCTCACGATCGTATTGTTTTTGGGCAAAAGTTCTATAAATTTGGTATTCATCGACAATCCACAGCACAAAAACAACAGACAAAATTACCGACACCAGCAAAAACTGATTTAAGAAAATCAACCGGCTTATTTTCACAGGCTTTTTAAACATAAGTAAATCTCAGTTCCAAAAAGTTAAAAAATTTTAAGACTCAAATATATAAACTATTCAAATGTGAGTCAAGTTTATGAAATATAATTATGGATTTGCTACGTTTTGATGTGTTGCTCCGAAAAATATTTTTCTATTTTTGCGCCCTCATTTTCAAAAACAAATCGACCATGGAAAACGAAGTTAAAAGTCTGGAAGAGTTGCAACAACATATCAGCGAAAAGCCGGCTGTTTTGGCCTATTTTTATAACGACAACTGCGCACCCTGCCTTAGTTTGCGCCCTAAAATAATAGACTTGGTCAAAGAGCATTTTCCGAAGATGGAGCTGCTTTTCGTAAACTCTGAAAAGAGAGAGATACCGGCTCATTACGGTGTTTACGACAACCCTACCCTGCTTGTTATGTTCGATGGAAAAGAATACATACGCGAGAGCAAATATGTCTCCACCGCTCAATTGCATAATTCAATTAGCAGATATTACGAATTGATTTTCAATTAGTTGGCCTGTTGATTTAGGTTTGGATGTTTCAGGTTTGGATGTTTTAAGTTTGGATGTTTTAAGAAACAAG
>CAZPGC010000094.1:8298-10737 GCA_964585875.1 uncultured Prolixibacteraceae bacterium
AGGTTTGGATGTTTCAGGTTTGGATGTTTTAAGTTTGGATGTTTTAAGAAACAAGCGAGCGAAGCGAAGCAAATCCGCGACAATCCGCAAAATCCGTTAAATCTGTGTTCCCAAAAAAAATCCGAAGATAATGCCAAGCCGCATAAGCATAATAAGAAGAACACAGATAACACAGATTTTACTGATAATCACAGAGTTAATCCGTCTAATCCGTCTAATCCGTGTTACCCGTGTTCCCCAAATAAGTTCAAAAGTAAAAAGTAAAAAGGCAGACGGAAAAATACTAAAATATAGTCCCGATGATAGGGGTGACGGGATTTCTTCTAAACCCTCAATGTCTGTTATATTTTTTGCCACGAATACACGAATTATTTTTTATTAGTGCATTCGTGGCTATTCACCGCCGAAAACAAGAGAGCTAAGCGAAACAAATCCGCGACAATCCGCATAATCAATGTTCTCCGTGTTCCTCCGGCTCCCCATGTTCCCCCAAAAAACATTTACGGCACATCGACGACAAAGCCGTCAAAACGCCGTAAAAAAACTTATATCTTGGCAAGTGCCCGGTCCAAATCGGCAATGATATCCTCTACATCCTCGATACCCACGGCAAAGCGAACCAATCCGTCGGTGATATGAGCTTCTTCGCGCTCAGCTTTCGGAATTTTGGAGTGTGTCATCGAAGCCGGATGCTGGATAAGGGTTTCCACGCCTCCCAACGATACAGCAAGCAAGGCAAGCTGCACGTTGTCCATCAAGGTTTTACCGGCTTGCAATCCGCCTTTTACCTCGAAACTTATCATCGAGCCCGGTCCTTTCATCTGTTTTTGAGCAAGCTCGTATTGCGGGTGCGACTTAAGCCCGGGATATTTCACCCACTCTATTTTCGGGTGATTTTCCAGATATTCCGCCACTTTCATGGCGCTCTGCTGTGCTCTCTCTATCCTGATAGCCAGCGTTTTAAGACCGCGAATAACCATATAGGCCTGATGCGGGTCCATATTGCTGCCGATGTTCATCATGGCCGAGCGTATCTCTTTATAATATTTTTCCGTCCTCGTAACAACCATTCCCGCCACAATATCGGCGTGTCCGTTGATAAACTTGGTCATGGAATGCAACACTATATCGACACCAAACTCAAAAGGTTTCTGCAAGTAAGGTGAGCTGAAGGTGTTATCGACACAAACGGGAATGCCCCTTTCATGAGCAACTTTTACAATGGCTTCAAGGTCAGAAATACCCATGGTGGGATTTGCCGGTGTCTCGAGATAAATCAATTTGGTGTTATCTTGAATGGCATCAATTACATTTTGCGTGTCGGTGGCATCCACAAAGGTCGATTCGGTACCGAATTTTTTAAACAAGGATTCCATCACCATACGCGAAGGGCCATACATGGCATTATGGCCAACCATATGTTGCCCCGCCCCCAGCAAACCGAAATAAACGGCCGTCACGGCACCCATTCCCGAAGCGGTGGCAACGCCCTTGTAACCGCCTTCCAAATCAGCAACGGCAGCCTCCAAGGCGCCGATTGTGGGATTTCCCAAACGAGTGTATATAAAACCGTCGTCCTCTCCTGCAAAACAGGCGGCACCATGGTCGGCATTTTTGAAAGCAAAAGTAGAAGTCTGATAAATCGGCACGGTGGCACTTCCGTATTCATCGTGAAACTGCCCCGAGTGTATCAGTTTTGAATTAAATCCGAGATTCTTTGTATCCATTTGTCTTATTTTTAAAAATTTGAAGTGCCAAAAGTAGATAAAAATTTTGTGTCTCTTAAAAAACTATCAAATCTTAATTAAACGAGAGATTTTGGATGAGATTTTTATTTCTCCGGGAGGAGGTAATGCCTTATTATCAGTGAGTTAAGGAAAATGAAAATATCGTCGAAAGATTCGTTTTCAGTTTTTGCGGAGTTTTAAAATAGGCATTGTTTAAACGCTTTTAGGTTCTGCCACCTCTTTTTAATTACTTTTTATGATGATATGCGATAAATGATTTTTTCAGGACAATCTTCAAAAATGTGCAAATCCCCTTCCTTTTTACGAATAAAGCTTTTTCGGAATGCCTTCCCTGTCCATTGAAATTCCTTTATAAAAACAAAAAAAATATGCGTTTTGTGATTTTTTTTACCATACATTTGCCTGTTTTTTTGCCATAGAGTCAAATTCAAAGGACGCAAGGCATAAACATTTGTATTTTAACAAATTAGATTCAACAAAATGATGGAATTTTTGTTATGAAAACAGACTTTCGGCAAATTATTGAAAAGCGCAAGAAATATCTTAGCGACAAGCAGTTTATCAATATACTGGCGGCCATTGTAGGTTTGTTGGCGGGTTTTGCCGCCGTAACAATAAAAAACACTGTGTTTTTCATTCAAAACTTACTCAAAACCGAGACGCTTGCCGGCATTCAACATTATTTTTATTT
>CAZPGC010000095.1:0-10726 GCA_964585875.1 uncultured Prolixibacteraceae bacterium
CGCTACTACAGCTCGGGGCTGAGCATTTGGCTGTCGGTGGATGCTTTGGCGGGGAAGTATCCCAATGAGTCTCCATATTGTTATGCGGGATTGAATCCGGTGATGATAACCGACCCTAATGGGATGTGGAAAGGTGAAGTTGATAAAGACGGAAATGTAAAGTATATAGCAGAAAAAGGGGATAATAAAAAAACATTTAGAGACCAATATGATCTTTCTAAAAAAGAGGCACAAGCCATTTTTAACAGTAAAGATTCAAAGTTAAATTATGACAAAGAAACCGGAAATTTAATAGAAGGTTCTTTTGTCACAGGCAAAGCAGTAAAAAAAACCACCGGGAGTGACATATTAAAATTGGATTTGATGTCGAATATGGCTACCGACCAAAGGATTTTCGAACATTATTTATTTGCAATCAATCATAGTAAATCACAAGGGAAATTCGGATTTTATTCTAACACATATTTTGGTCATGTTTTCAGCCATATTTCCAGATATCATGAAGGTTTTGCAAAGAAAGGAGGAATAAAAATTCATTATGAACTCCCTTTATTTCAATCACAGGGAATACTTATTGGTGTGACTCTTTATCCTTATTTTATAGGAAATACTTCGGTAACCGATAAATATACTTATGGAACAATGTTTAGTTCCAAGCCGGATAAGATTTACAATTTAGATTTCCCAACTTATTTAAACTTCGGATTTGGACTTAAAAGACAAATGTACGGATATAGACTTATGACTCCGGCGAGCAATAAAGATAAGCTTAACGCAATTTTTAATTTTTAAATTAGAAGAGCTATGAAAATATTTATGACAATAATTTTATTAGTGACAACTATTAACATTTTTGCTCAACAAAAATCAATTGACAGTTGTTTTATCGATTGTATGCAAAAACATACTGATACTGCGGACAATAACTTTTATACAGTTTTATTAAATTATGAAGATACCTTGATAAATTATAAAATTTTAAAAGGAAAAAGTAAAACTAACTACGTAGAATTATATAAGAAAATATTTTTATCTTCTGATTCAAGTTATGAAAAAACTAAAATTAAAATAAAACAAATTGTGGATGATGATATTTTTTACCAAGGAATATATGCTCTGTTTTTTTATTGTGATATTATTGATACAAGTCAAGTTGGCCTTAGTAAATATGTCTATATCAACATGTACAAATTAATTTTATCGCAATATATTACAAACAATACAAAGCGTTTTGCCGAGAACTTATTAATAGCCACTAATTTTGATAGTAATATCATGCGAATGAATTTATTATCTGTTTTTCTTCTGGAAACAGTTAAAAGGTAAAAGTGTTCCGGCCCCCTATAAAGTTGAACTTTGCACCAATGACCACACAAAACACCAAATATAACCCAAATCAGCCAAGCCCTCTGCCGGCACAAGCCTTCACCGCCAAAGAGCGCGATGCGAAGACGGAAATTTTATAACAATCCCCCATTACGTTTTTGTAAATCAAGAAAAAGCCTTCAGTATCCCAACCCCTTCGCACAACAAGTCAAGCGAATTGGTATGCCATAAGTGGTTTTGTGGCATTAAAAGTCTGTATTTCAATAAGTTTCTAAATTAATTCTAAATTAGCATTTCAGAGCGTTTTCCGATACTTATTTGAACAAATGTTCATAATATTGCAATTCGGTAAATTGATACTTATTTATCTTTTGTATGAATGTTTTAAGGAAGATATTTTATTTCTATTACGAGGGATTTCGCAATATGAAGGAAGGCAAAAAGCTTTGGCTGATTATCATAATTAAGCTGTTTGTGATGTTTGCCATACTAAAGCTTTTCTTCTTCCGCGATTTTTTGTCGGCTCACTTTCAAACCGACAAACAGAAAAGCGATTATGTGATTGAGCAATTAATTAAACCATCAAAATAATAAACAAAAATGCAACATATAGATTTAACATTGATAGATTGGTCGAGGGCGCAATTTGCGTTGACAGCCTTATATCATTGGCTGTTTGTGCCCTTGACATTGGGAATTACGTTTTTCCTGGCTATTACCGAGACCATTTACGTGAAAACGGGAAAGCCCGAGTGGAAAAAAATAACGAAATTTTGGATGACCCTCTTCGGCATAAACTTCGCCATAGGTGTTGCCACGGGAATCATCCTGGAGTTTGAATTCGGCACCAACTGGAGCAACTATTCCTGGTTTGTGGGTGACATTTTCGGTGCCCCGCTTGCCATCGAAGGCATTATGGCCTTCTTTATGGAGTCGGTGTTTATAGCGGTAATGTTTTTCGGTTGGGACAAGGTGAGCAAAGGTTTTCACCTCACCGCCACCTGGCTCACGGCCATAGGCTCCAACCTGTCGGCATTATGGATTTTAGTGGCTAACGGCTGGATGCAAAACCCTGTGGGCATGCACTTTAACCCAGAGACAGCACGCATGGAGATGGCCGACTTTTGGCATGTGGTATTCAACCCCAACGCCGTAAACAAATTCCTGCACACCATTTATTCGTCGTATATTCTGGCGGCAGCCTTTGTTGTGGGCATAAGCGCTTGGTATCTTTTGCGAAAGCGCGAACAAAGCGTGGCCGGAAAAAGCATCATAGTGGCATCCGTTTTCGGTTTGGTTTTCTCTATTCTGACCATCGTTACCGGCGACGGCTCAGCCAAACAAGTGGCAAAAACCCAACCCATGAAGTTGGCCGCCATGGAAGGACTGTATTACGGCGAATCGCATGCCCCTTTGATAGCAGTAGGCGTAATAAAAGGACAAGCCGAAACCGAACAACAAGCCAAAGACGATTTCGATTTTAAATTCGAGGTTCCCGGCTTTCTTTCTTATCTGGCCTTTAGAGACTTCGGCGCTTTTGTGCCGGGAGTTCACGATTTGATACACGGCAACGAAAAGCACGGCATAATGCCGGCGAAGGAAAAAATAGAACGCGGCAAGGTGGCCCGACAAGCCTTAAGCCGTTACAAAAAAGCAAAAGACGCCGGCGACAAGGAAACCGCCGCGGCAATGCTTGCCAAATTTAACGACAAGGAATGGATAGACAAGTATTTTAAATACTTCGGTTACAGCTATTTCGACAATCCGCACGATTTAATACCCAACGTGCCAATAACCTTTTATTCCTTTCATATCATGGTAATAGCCGGCGGATATCTGATGCTGATTTTTGCAGTGCTTTTGTTTTTAGCCTACAAAAACAACATGGAAAAACGGCGTTGGATTCTACGGGCGGTAATGCTCGGAATGCCAGCCGCATGGCTGGCTACCGAAAGCGGATGGATTGTGGCCGAGGTGGGGCGTCAACCGTGGGTTATACAGAATTTGATGCCCACCATGACGGCAGCATCAAACATCAACACCGCAAGCGTGCAAATTACTTTCGCACTCTTTTTCATTGTGTTTACGGCCCTGCTGATTGCCGAAATAAAAATCATGTTGAAACAAATAAAATTAGGACCAAATAAAGGAGGACATTAAAATGTTTGAATCATTGGATTACACAACTTTACAGCATTATTGGTTTGCCATTGACGCCCTTTTGGCTGCCTTTCTGGTGTTTCTGCTCTTTGTTCAAGGCGGACAAATGCTGATTTATAAAATAGGCAAAACCGAAAGCGAACAAAATATGATTGTAAATTCCATAGGGCGAAAATGGGAGCTTACTTTCACCACTTTGGTAACTTTCGGAGGAGCGTTTTTCGCTTCTTTTCCACTATTTTACGCCACCAGCTTCGGGGGTGCTTATTGGGTGTGGATGATTATTCTTTTCTCGTTTATCATTCAGGCCGTAGCCTACGAATACCGCTCCAAGCCCAACAATTTTCTCGGCAAAAAAACATACGACAACTTCCTGTTTATCAACGGCTTGATTGCTACGGTATTTTTAGGAACGGCGGTCGCCACCTTTTTCACGGGCTCTCCCTTCCACATCGACAATCTAAATCGTTCGTTTTGGGATACCCCTTGGCGGGGTTTGGAGTTGGCTCTCGATTTTTCGAATTATAATACTTACATAAATCTGTCACTGGGACTGGCGGTTTTCTTCCTCTCCAGAGTGTTGGCAAATATGTACTTTCTCAACACTATCGACAGCGATTCCATTGCCATGCGGGCAAAAAAATCCGCTGTTTCGAACGCCGTCCCCTTTGTGATTTTCTTCCTTTTCTTTTTGATTAACATTCTGTTAAAAGACGGATTTGCCGTTGATGCGCAAACGGGAGCAGTGAGTATGGAAGCCCATAAATACCTTCACAACCTCTTGGCAATGCCCCTCGTTTTTGCCATGCTGGCAATAGGAGTTGTTTTGGTTTTGGCATCGGTAATAAGGCTGTGGTTTGCCTTCGAGAAATGCAAAGAAAAAGTGATTTGGAGAGCGGGAATCGGAACTATCTTGGTGGTTTTCAGTCTTTTGCTTACAGCAGCTTTTAACAACACATGTTATTATCCTTCGACGAGTGATTTACAGTCGTCGTTGAGCATATTCAACAGCTCTTCAAGCAAATACACCCTCACGGCAATGGCATATGTTAGCCTTATGGTGCCTTTTGTTTTCGCTTATATTTGGTATGTATGGAAGTCGATTAACAACAAAAAAATCGACGAAGAGGAAATTAAAAATTCACACAGTTATTAAAATCGGAGAATATGTATTTAGAAGGAATATTATGGCTGTTGACATGGCCGCTGTTTGTTCTGCTAAGCTTGTATTTGAGTAAATATTTCATAGCAAAATACGAGACACGCGAAGAAACAAAGGACTAAAAAACGAGACTTTGCCAAGCCTTAAAACCCTCAGCTGCCGAGAAAACTCAGCAAGATACCCGCGGCGATGGCGCTGCCTATCACTCCCGCCACATTGGGGGCCATAGCGTGCATTAAAAGGTGATTTGAGGGGTCGGCTTTGAGTCCTTCCGTTTGCACCACGCGTGCCGAATCGGGCACTGCCGACACTCCGGCGGCTCCCACCAAGGGGTTGATTTTGTTTTCTTTACCAAGAAAAATATTCATCACTTTGGCAAAGAGAATACCTCCGGCGGTGGCCACAACAAAAGAGGCGGCACCCAATGCGAAAATAAGCAGCGAGGAGCTTTTCAAAAATACGGTGGCCTGCGTGGAGGCTCCCACCGTAACGCCGAGAATAATGGTTACTATATCGATTAGCGAGGTGCGCGCCGTATCGGCAAGGCGCTTTGTCACGCCGCTTTCTTTCAACAGGTTGCCCAAAAACAGCATACCCAAGAGCGGTATGGCACTCGGCGAAATGAAGGCGGTGAGAATAAAGCCTATAACCGGAAAAAGTATTTTTTCCACGCGCGGAACGACTCTCGGAGGTTTCATTTTTATTTTTCTCTCGCGTTTGCTTGTCAGCAACTTCATCACAGGCGGTTGTATCACAGGCACCAAGGCCATATACGAGTATGCAGCAATGGCTATGGGCCCTATTAAGTTCTTCACTTGCACGCCGTTATAAACATTAATGCCGTTGGCAAGCTTCGAAGAAAGAAAAATGGCAGTAGGCCCGTCGGCACCGCCGATAATGCCTATGGCTCCGGCCTCGGGAGGCAAAAAGCCAAGCATCAAAGCTCCTATGAAAGTCATAAAAATACCGATTTGTGCAGCAGCACCCAAGAGCATCAATTTCGGGTTTGATATCAAAGACGAAAAATCCGTCATAGCTCCTATGCCGAGAAAAATCAACGGCGGATAAATGCCCAAGGTTACTCCTTTATACAAATACGACAAAACACTCCCTTGCTCATAAATCCCCAATTTCAAACCCGCTCCTTCGAGAAATGGAATATTGCCTATCAAAATCCCGAAACCTATGGGTATAAGCAAAAGGGGCTCGTATTCGTAACGAATGGCAAGAAAAATAAACAAAATACCCACGGCTATCATAACCAAATGTCCGGTGGTGGCATTGGCAAAACCGGTGTAAGAGAAAAACTTTTGCAAGCCGGTAATGTCATCACTCACACCGTTTGCAATTTGTGTATTTGTCTGACTTATTGCCGACTGCGATATGTTTGCCTGCTCTGTTAAGTTAAAAGCCGACGATATTATAACAATAATCGAAATGGCGGCTATAACCGTTGCTAACTTCCTGGTATTCATAATTCTAAACAATTTCCATTAATACCGTATCCTGTAAAACACTGTCGCCGGGATTGACACTCAGTCCCTTCACTTTACCATCACGCTCGGCGGTAACGGTGTTTTCCATTTTCATAGCCTCGTAAACCAAGAGCTTGTCCCCTTTCTTCACGCTGTCACCATTCTTCACAAACACCTGCATAATATTTCCGGGCAAGGGACAAAGGACTTTGAAAGTACCACTCCCCTTACCTGCTTGCAGTATTTTATGCGTGGAAACGGGCGAGCGTTTCAAAACGGGCGTTTTGGCAGCTTTTAACTCCTTATCCAACTGCACCTTATATTCCGTGCCGTTTACCTCAATGATGACAGTATCTTTCTGAACATCACCTATTTCCACATCGTATTTATTACCGCGTATTTTAAAACTGAATTTTTTCATATCCGTAAAAATTATTTTGGATTACCTTCTATATGTATTCATCGAATAAATCTTCGAGCTCCACGGAGTATAGCGGCGTGAAATCTTTTTGATTGTAATCTTACCGCTTTCAATGTCATGTTGCTCGTTTAAAAAATAATAAAGCGCCAAGGCTATGGCAGCCGTTTCTTCACCCGTGATATCGAGGGAGTTTTTCTTTGCGCAATCGTGTCTTCCCGCACGCCGAAGTTTTTGCTTGTTGATTTGATTTATAATTTGAGGAATCAGCAAATAAATGCCGAATAAAAAAGCCAATGCAAGCAAAACAACAGAATAGCCTATGAGAGTAACGCTAATGCCTATATCCCAATTGATTGATAATAATATGCTTTTCATAATCGTAATGGTTTAAAGGGGAATATTTCCATGTTTTTTCGGAGGAATAACATCCTTCTTTGTCGAGAGCGTTCGCAAGGCGCGAATCACTCTGAAACGCGTATTACGAGGCTCTATCACGTCGTCAATATATCCGTATTTTGCCGCTTGATAAGGATTTGCCAGCTTTTTGGTATATTCTTCTTCCTTGCGAGAAGCATATTCGGCGGCTTCGCGGGGGCTCATCTTTTTCATGGCTTTTGCTTCGAGCACTTCCACGGCACCTTTGGCACCCATAACGGCAATTTCAGCCGTAGGCCATGCGTAATTTATGTCGCCGCGCAACTGCTTACTGCTCATCACATCGTGGGCACCGCCATACGATTTCCGCAAGGTGACGGTTATTTTCGGCACGGTGGCCTCGCCATAGGCAAACATAAGTTTTGCGCCGTGTACGATAATGCCGCCGTGCTCCTGTTTGCTGCCCGGTAAAAATCCGGGCACATCCACAAGAGTCAGCAAGGGGATATTGAAAGCGTCGCAAAGCCTGACAAAACGCGCGGCTTTACGTGAGGCGTCGATGTCGAGCACTCCGGCGAGATAATTCGGTTGATTTGCCACAATACCCACCGGCATACCGTCGAATTTTGCCCAGCCGGTAACAATATTTTTGGCGTAACGCCTTTGATATTCCAGAAATTCCTGATTATCAACTACATTGTAAATCACATCTTTAACGTCGTAAGGCATATTGGGATTTTCGGGAATTATCTCGTTCAGCACATCTTCCATTCTGTCAATGGGGTCGTTGCAGACGGTTTGCACAGGGTCTTCAAGGTTGTTTTGGGGGAAATATTCGAGAATCTTACGTATGAGCAAAATACCCTCTTCCTCGTCGTCGGCTCTGAAATGTGCCACGCCCGATTTTTCAGCATGCACATTGGCACCGCCCAACTCCTCGGTGCCGATTTCTTCTCCTGTAACGGTTTTGGTAACCTTGGGCCCCGTTACAAACATATAGCTGGTTTTATCGCTCATTATCACTATGTCGGTAAGGGCGGGAGAATAAACGGCACCGCCGGCACAGGGCCCGAAAATTGCCGAAATTTGAGGAATGACACCGGAGGCAAGGATGTTTCTCTCGAAAATTTCGGCATAACCTGCCAAAGAGTTAACGCCCTCTTGAATACGAGCGCCGCCGCTGTCGTTTATGCCTATCACAGGCGCTCCCGTTTTCATGGCCATATCCATTATTTTGCAAATCTTGCGGGCAAAAGTTTCCGACAGGCTGCCGCCGAAGACGGTAAAATCCTGTGAATAAACGTAAACGATACGCCCGTCGATGGTGCCGTGTCCGGTGATGACGCCGTCGCCGAGAAAGTGCGTTTTTTCCATCCCGAAATCGGTGTTTCGATGTTCCACAAACATGTCGAATTCTTCAAAGCTGCCCTCATCAAGGAGCATCTCGATACGTTCTCGCGCCGTATATTTACCCTTATTATGCTGAGATTCAATACGCTTCTCGCCTCCTCCCAGCTTGGCTTTCTCGCGCAATTCAATCAAGCGATTGATTTTTTCCTGATTTTTCATATCCCGTTTTCTTTTGTTATTTGATTAACAATAAAGTCTAAAAAAATTCCCCCGAAGGGGAAAAACATTTTACTTGCTGCAAAATTCCGTCAAAACACCACCCGTTGACTTGGGATGCAGGAAGCCGATATTCAAGCCTTCGGCACCTTTCCGCGGCTTTTCATCAATCAGCCTGACACCTTTGGCAGCCGCATCTTCAAGTGCCTCTGCCGCATTCTCAAAAGCGAAAGCTATGTGGTGCATACCGGGTCCTTTCTTTTCCACGAACTTACCGATAGGCCCTTGCGGGTCGGTGCTCTCAAGAAGCTCTATTTTGGTTTGGCCTATTTTGAAAAAAGCCGTACGGACTTTTTGGTCGGCCACTTCCTCGACGGCATAACACTCAAGACCGAGAACCTCTTCGTAATATTTGATGCTCTCCTCCAAGTTTTCAACCGCTATGCCTATATGCTCAATATGTGTGGGTTTCATAAATGATTTATTAATAAATTTCGCTGCAAAACTACAAGTCTTTTTTGTTAATCGATAAACAATATGAAAAAAATTTACATTTTATTGTTGAGAATTATCAACATCCGGGGGTTGATTCTTTTAGGGAAAAATTATTTTGAACTCGAAAGTTAACCTTTACTTTTACGCAAATTAAACGACAGACTATGGCCCGAAGGAAAAAGCAAAAGAAGATTTTCGTTCTCGACACCTCCGTTATTTTGTACAATCACAATGCAATAAACAGTTTTGAGGATAACGATGTTGCCATTCCCATTACCGTTTTGGAGGAACTCGATAATTTCAAAAAAGGCAACGAAACCAAAAATTTCGAGGCTCGTGAATTCATTCGTATAGTCGATAAGCTTTCCGAAAACGGCTCCTTGCAAGAGTGGGTGCCTTTGCAAGGCAAAAACAAAGGAAAGATGATTGTGGTAATGCACAGCGAGGGCAACGGAATAGATGCCACAAAGGTATTCGGCGACAACAAGGCTGACCATAAAATTCTGAATGCAGCTATAAAGATGCGTTCCGATTTTCCTGATCGCCAAGTAATTATGGTTACAAAGGATGTCAACTTGCGACTAAAAGCCAAAGCCTTGAATCTTCCTGCCGAAGATTTTCAAACAGGGAAAATTCAAAATGTGGAGGACCTCTATTCGGGCAAAATGCTCATTGAAGATTTGGACTCTGAGGTCATTGTGAAGATGTATGAAGACGGTTTTGTGGAGCCCGAAACCATAGGATTGGAAAACCCCGTACCCAATCAATATTTTATTTTGAAGAACGGAAAATCATCGGCTTTGGCTTTTTACAATCCGGTTACAAAACTCATTGAAAGGGTAGAAAAATACAACGCTCAACGCATCAGACCCCGTAATGCCGAGCAGGTTTTTGCCATTCACGCCATATTGAATAAAGACGTGAAACTCGTTACTTTACAAGGAGTTGCGGGCACAGGCAAAACACTTTTGGCACTTGCCGGAGCACTGGAGCAGCGGCGCGATTTCAAACAAATTTTCTTGGCTCGCCCCGTGGTGCCGTTAAGCAATAAAGACATCGGTTACTTGCCCGGCGATATCAAATCCAAGCTAAACCCCTACATGGAGCCCCTTTTCGACAATCTGAAATTCATTAAAAATCAATTTCACGAAAACGATAAGGAGTTTAAGAAATTCGACGCCATGGTGGAGTCGGAAAAACTGCTGATTTCGCCCTTGGCTTACATTCGAGGGCGCAGCCTGAGCAACATTATTTTCATTGTTGACGAGGCTCAAAACCTTACACCTCACGAAGTTAAAACCATCATAACACGCGCCGGCGAGAATACTAAAATCATCTTTACGGGAGATATTTATCAAATAGACACTCCGTATCTCGACTCTCAATCAAACGGACTTTCATATCTCATCGACAAGATTAAAAAGCACCCGATTTACGCGCATATTAAACTGGAAAAAGGAGAAAGGTCGGAGCTTGCCAATCTTGCCAACGACTTGCTTTAGCAAAACGTCTGATTTATAGTGGCTTGTAAATCCTTATTTACTTTTCTCAATCTCATTTCGACATTTGATTATAACAGGATTCTCATAAAGATAGTTATAATTTTCTCTTTGAAAATGCACTTTTGTCCGACAAAAATAATAGTAAGATAAAATGCAGCTTTGATCCTCAGCATTAAGCATTTTCGCTTAAATGAAATTATTAATCCCTTGATAAAGCGAAGAAAAAACTTATTGAGGCCGGCAA
>CAZPGC010000096.1:0-10646 GCA_964585875.1 uncultured Prolixibacteraceae bacterium
GTGGAGCCGTGTTCACCGGGTTTGATGGTCAGCATTATCTCATCGTCGGCCAAAACAGCTGAAACGGGAATGACACCGCCGCTGAGAGCCTTGCCCAAGATGAGAATGTCGGGGCGGACGCCTTCATGGTCGCAAGCCAGCATTTTACCCGTGCGCGCAATGCCCGTTTGAACCTCGTCGGCCACAAACAAAACATTGTGAGCTTTACACATCTCATAAGCTTTCTTCAGATATCCCTCATCGGGGACGAAAACGCCCGCCTCTCCTTGGATTGGCTCCACAAGGAAACCTGCAACGTCGGGGTCTTGCAGCTCGCGCTCAAGGGCTTCGAGGTCGTTATACGGTATCTTTACAAAGCCGGGGGTGTAGGGGCCGAAACCTTTGTAGGCATCGGGGTCGGTGGACATTGATATTATGGTGATGGTACGACCGTGGAAGTTTTCGTTGCAAACAATGATTTTGGCTTTGTTTTCCTCGATGCCTTTAACCGTGTATGCCCATTTTCTGATAAGTTTCAGAGCTGTTTCGTCGGCTTCGGCACCGGTATTCATCGGCAATACTTTGTCGTAGCCGAAATATTCGGTAATATACTTTTCGTATTGTCCCAGCACGTTGTTGTAAAATGCCCGTGAGGTGAGCGTGAGTTTTTCTGCCTGCGTTTTGAGCGCTCCCACAATTCTCGGGTGGCAATGCCCCTGATTAACGGCTGAATATGCCGACAGAAAATCGAAATATTCTTTGCCCTCGGCATCCCAAACTTTGGCTCCTTTTCCCTTTTCCAAAACAACCGGCAAAGGGTGGTAATTGTGGGCTCCGTATTTGTCTTCAAGCTCCATGGCTTGCTGCGATGAAATCTTCTCAATCATAATATGTTAGTTTATGGCGTTAAAATTAAAGTTATCGGGGCAAATATCGTATTTTTTCCGAGTTGGACGGTGCGGCTTTATTCAAAAATTAAAAAATCACGGCTTTCGGGTCCCATATTAAAAATCAAATCCAAAACAGAAAGGTCTTCAATAAAACCGTTCTTTTCCATAAAAACCTGATAATAAGGGGTGTATGTCTTATGGAGTCGAGGCTTTTTCGGACTTATTTTTTCTCTTAAATCCAAAATTTCCGGTTCGTATGTTTTTTTAAATTCGGTGGTAAAATGTATTTGCTTGTCAATTTCGAGAATTTTAAGGATAAGCTGTAGAAATTCCTTGTTCATCTCAAATAAAAATTCGTGTTTTTTTTTGAAAATGTCGAAAAATTCATCTTTATAATAAAGGAAGAAAGGGGAGGAGTTGTAGGCTGTTTCGATGGACTTGATGTGGTTTTTCAGCCAATTGTTGTCATAGCTTACTCTCACTTCGCCAACAGGGCAATTTGTCATTCCGTTTTTGTTTACCGGCACGCTTAAAGCCTGCCGCCCGTTGGGTCCCGCAATCTCGTAACGGTTTCTGTAAGTTTGTTTTTTGTAGGTTTCAAAAGCTTCTATTTCGATAACATCGCTACTCGCTATAGTGCTGATGTAGTCTATGTTAGGCATTAAAGCCGTTGATAAAATCACCTTCTTTTCCATTTGATTTTAAAATTATAAAAACTGCCCCGCAAAAATGTATCCGAGGCGGTATGCCGTTTTCACAAGCCCGGGCAAATGTAGAATTATTTTTATAAAATAGGCAAAGCGGAATTAAGGATTAACAAAAGAGGTAGTATATTTGCTCCTTATTAATATTGAAAATTTTGGATAAGGAATTAAAAAATATTTTATCGGCTTTGATTTGGCCGGGGCTCATCGTGTTGTTGATGTGGCTTGTGTTTTTTTTGGAAAGACAAATTCCGTTCAATCCGGCATTGCTCGGCATTCATCCGCTTCATGCCGACGGACTTTTGGGAATCTTTACCGCCGTTTTTGTTCACGGCAGTTACAGCCATATCATCAGCAACAGCCTGCCTTTGCTGTTTCTCGCTTGGGCCTTGTTTTATTATTATCCCGAATTTGCAGGTAAAGCTCTGATGCTTATGTGGTTGACCACAGGGCTTTGGGTTTGGTTTTTTGCCCGTGACGACTATCACATAGGCGCTTCGGGGCTTGTTTACGCTTTGGCTTTTTTCCACATTGCCAGTGCCTTGTTGCGACGTGTTTATAAGTTGATGGCTTTTGCCATGGCGGTTATTTTTCTCTATGGCGGCATGGTTTGGGGCTTTTTCCCCGAGTTGTTTCCCAAGGAGCGGATATCGTGGGAGTCGCACTTGATGGGCGCCGTTGCAGGCCTTGTCTATGCTTTCTATTACAGAAAAACAGGTGTTCAAAAAGTTGAGCTCTATGATGACGATGATGATTTTTTCTTTGACGATGACGAGGAAACTTCAGCATACAAAAGCCATATAAATTATTTTTATACCGAAGCCGATGAAAAGAAAAATGACGAGTGATTTTCTTGCTCTTTTTGTTGTTTTGCAGAGTTTTTTGATAGCCAAACAAATCATTTGCATTCTAATTGTTTCGGAAAAATAGACAGATATTCTTGTATAGCCGAAACTTTTTTCGATTTAAGGTAATATCAAAATTCCCAAGCAATATAGACACCAAAATAATAAAATAATAGTCTATGATGCAAAAGCAATCAAAATAGTCGAAGTTGAAGTGCCAAAGAATAAGGAGTTTATGAAATTGAATATTAACCGGTTCCCTAAAAGAGCATATTATTTGCAGTTTTTATCGAATGCAAAATTGTTGGCAACGGGAATTGTATAAAACAATAAAGTTATGAAAAGTCTGTCATTAGTATTATTAATCGTTATCCTGCCATTGTTGGCTGTATCGCAGCAGAATTATCCATTGATAAAAGACGGCGGAGTGTGGCGAGAAGCAAGGGCTGCCGTTAATACGCCGCCGGACCCTTGGTGGATTCACAAGCATCAATATCTGATGGAGGGGGACACTGTTTTTAACAATATCAATTACAAAAAAATCTACAGTTGTGATTACAGCCCGGCTATAAATAATAAATCCTTTTTCGGGGGCATACGACAAGACAGTCTGAACAAAGTTTTTATATATCTTGACACCGGTAGCGTTATTGAATCGGCATTTTCCCTTCAACCCTTAACCGAATATCTTTTATATGATTTTTCATTAAATGTGGGCGACACTTTTAATGTGGTAAATTCTCGTGATAGTATTTTGGTGTTATCGTCAGTTGATTCGGTTTTGATTAATAATAACTATCGTAAACGATGGCATTTCGGAGGGGATAGAACTTGGTTGGAGGGAATAGGCTCCGTTGGCGGTTTGTTTTTCCCTTTACAATATTGTTTTGAAGAGGATCAGATGCTAACCTGCTATGAAGACAGTATTATCAATTGGCTAAATCCCGAATTGGCACAAAACGGAATCGACTGCTTTAGTGTGGGAATAAAACCGATAGATACACAAGCCGAATTATCAAAAGCCTATCCCAATCCTTGTTTGGATTTTATCACAATTGATTTTAACCAAACTATTGCAAGAAACACAAGCGTTGAGATTTATAACCCTTTGGGGCAATTCATTAAATCTTTCGCTTTGCCCGTAAACGATAAAAAAGCAAAGTTAGATGTAAGTAGCTTAAAAAGAGGAGTTTATATCTATAAAATATTAACTGTGGACGGAATAATAAATACCGGAAAATTTATTAAGGAATAGCCATCCAAATCAAATTGCAGCGCAGCTCCCGACACTTCGTCGTCTGGAGCTTCAAATCATCCCGACGAAGCAAGCTTGTCGGCATGCCTCCGGCATCCAACCACTCAACCTTTTCCCCCTTTTTGTTGTCAAAGGTATTTGTCGGGCATTCAGCCTATGGAGTGTCTATATTTTTAATGCTCCTAAGCAGCTGTTTTTTATGCAGTTATCGGCAGACAAACTTTTTAGGAGAGGTGCTAATGCCGGTATGTAACAAAAACGGTTAAACAAAGTATAATGCCTGTTAAATCAAGAAGAATTTGCGGAATATAAATTCTCTTGGACGTAAATAAATATTTTGTATTATTGTGCCTTAAACACGAAGCGAAAATTGTAATGGGAATTAAATTAAGGATACTTCTTCCGGTTATGCTGATAATCACCGGATTACAGCAATTGCGAGCACAGGACCCCCACTTCTCGCAGTTCTACGCCAACCCTTTATATTTGAATCCTGCTTTTGCGGGAAGTAAAGTTTGCCCCCGTTTGGTTATGAACTACAGAAATCAGTGGCCGTCTATTCCGGGGTCATATGTAACATATAACGCCAGTTTCGATATGCACTTCGATGCTCTGAGCGGGGGTCTCGGGCTTATAGTTTCGAGCGACAGAGCGGGAGAAGGCGTTTTGACAACCCAACAAGTTTCCTTAATATATTCCGTTAGAATTCGTGTTAGCGAGGAATTTTTCATCAAAGCCGGATTGCAAGCCGGTTTCTTCCAAAAGCATTTGGATTTCAACAAGTTGACCTTTGGCGATCAGATAGATTCCCGTTGGGGCTTTTCAAAACCCACACAAGAGCAATCGCCTCAAGGCGGTGTTTATTCCATGAACGACCTGGACTTTGACGCCGGAATACTCGGTTTCTCAAAAAAGTTTTTCATAGGCTTTGCCGCTCATCATATAGTGCCTGTCAACGAGGCATTTATCGATGGCAACACCAGCTATCTTCCCATGAAATTGACAGGCCATGTGGGATTTAAAATTCCGTTGACGGCAGAAGGACGTCACCGTTTGCGTCCAAGCGACCCCGTTATTTCCCCCAACCTGCTGTATATGCAGCAAGGACAATTTCAGCAGATGAATTACGGACTCTATTTCGAGCGTCAACCGATGATTTTCGGCGTGTGGTACCGTCAGTTTTTCCAAGGTTCCGACGCCTTAATTCTCCTGGTGGGTTTTGAATATGATAAATTTAAATTCGGATATAGTTACGATATTACGGTTTCAAAATTGAGTACGGCATCGGGTGGTGCGCACGAAATTTCCATGGGCTTGAGATTCAATTGCCCGCAAAAGAAAAAGCGTCTCCACGAAATAAGTTGCCCCTCTTTTTAGTTATAGTTTAGAATCAAATAAATTAGTGTTATGATAACAAACAAAAATTTATTCGGAAAATTAGCGGTCTTGGCTGCTGTTGTTTTTTTCACCTCCTGTTCCAAAGAGCAGTCGCCGACGACAGGGTGGAATTATAACGACCCCAAAAACGGAGGTTTTGAGGTTGTGCCTTACGAAGAGCAGGAAACAGGCCCCGGCTTGGTGCTTATCGAAGGCGGTACTTTTACCATGGGACGTACCGAGCAGGATGTCGATTACGATTGGAACAACCAACCAAGAAGGGTTACCGTTTCTTCTTTTTACATGGATATGACGGAAGTCAGAAACCTCGATTATCTCGAGTACCTCTATTGGTTAAACAGGGTTTATAAACTCGACTATCCCCGTATAGTACAAAAAGCCTTGCCCGACACCTTGGTTTGGCGTAGCAAACTGGCCTACAACGAGCCTCTCGTCGAGACCTATTTGCGTCATCCCGCATATCGTGATTATCCTGTTGTGGGCGTCAACTGGTTGCAGGCAACCGACTATTGTAAATGGAGAACCGACCGTGTAAACGAGTATATCCTAATAACTTACGGTATCTTGAAACATTACACAGGTCAAACCAACGACGACCATTTCAATACCGATGCATACCTTGCCAATAAATATACGGGCGAAGAAACGAAACATCAGCTCGTTGATTTGAGTCCCAACGGCGAAACCCGTCGCCCGAGAATGGAAGACGGTATTTTGTTGCCGCGCTACAGGCTGCCCACAGAGGCCGAATGGGAATTTGCAGCTCTCGGTCTGATTGGCAACACCCTTTACGAGCGTGTTGTCGAGCGTCGTCTTTATCCTTGGAACGGTCATGTTGCCCGTACCGACGCTCCTTCCAACTACGGCGATTTCGTGGCTAACTTCCGTCGTGGCCGCGGAGACTACATGGGTGTGGCAGGCAGCTTAAACGATGCCGCTTCGATCCCTGCGCCCGTTTATGCCTATTGGCCTAACGACTACGGTTTGTACAACATGGCCGGCAACGTGGCAGAGTGGGTTATGGATGTTTATCGTCCTCTTTCTTTCGAAGATTTCGACGATCTTAACTCGTTCCGCGGTAATGTTTATAAAACCTATGTGCGTGATAATGAGGGTGCTATCGACGATAAGCTTACCTATGTTATTTACGATTACGAAGGTATTAAGAATTGGCTGAACAATCCCGACGATGGATTCATCAGAAGGTTGAGAGACCGCAACAGAGGACAGATTAACCCTCAAGAGCAGGACTTGCTCGACAAGGTAAACAAGAGTGTTGATGCCGCCATTAAGAAAAATCAGGAAAGAAAATTTGAAGAGGCTTCCGAACAAATTGAGGACGCTTTGATTACAATTGATGGCGCTCCCGAAGCCGTTGAAATAGCCAACGAACTGCTGAAAGGAATATCAGATTACATAGTGGCTACTCCCGGCGAGCTCAGGAAACGTAACGTAACGATAGAGGAAAACCTCGAAAGACGTAACTATCGTAAAGCCAACAATATAAACTATCTCGACGGCGATTATGCATCCACTTATGAAATGGACGGATGGTCGTCGTGGGAAAAAGACGACGGCTCAAAACACATGTACGATTACACCGTTACTTCCATGATTAACGATAAGGCGAGAGTTTATAAAGGCGGCTCGTGGAGAGACAGTCAGTTTTGGTTGTCTCCCGGAACACGCCGCTTCCTCGACGAACGTCAGTCAACGGATTATATAGGTTTCCGTTGCGCCATGACGAGAGTGGGAAGCCCCATAGGCAACTATTAAAAGTGATCACACCACAACTCACAAACATATATTGGAAAATGCCCGTTTTTAAGCGGGCATTTTCTTTAAACAATAAGCAATAAGCTCTTGATTTCTTCGTTTAAAAAAATATGCACGATAAGGAAGTAAAAAAATATACTATGAACAAACTATTCACCCTGATACTCAGCGTTATAGCGGTATCTCTTTTTGCACAGGAATCACAAAAAGGACTGCTTTGGAAAATAAGCGGCAACGGTCTCGAAAAGCCTTCTTACATCTATGGAAACATGCACGTCAGCTCAAAGGTGGCCTTTCATCTCGGCGTGGAGTTTTTCGACGCCATAGAAAGCGTGGACGAGGTTGCCCTCGAATCCAACCCCATAATTTGGCTCGACCGCATTATGAACTCGGAATTAGCCTATAATTATATCGGCAGATTTTCCTTTACCCGCTCTATCGATTACGGATTTTACAAGAAGGCCTTTAAAGTGTCGGTTCCCGATAATGACGATTATGCACAGGCTTTAAAGGATGACCATTATTTTATGAATTGGCTTTTGTATCGTGAAGATAAAAGCGAAACCGATTTTGAGGAAGAGACCTTTCTCGATATGTTTATCTATCAAGCGGGAGCAAAAAACGGCAAACCCGTAATAAGCCTCGAGGATTTTGAAAAAACAACCCGTTATTTTGAGCTTTCGTCTATTCCCGATAAGGATGAAAAAGAACCCTCGCAATGGTTTAAAAAGCTTGTGCGTGAGAAGGGCTATTCCCAAGTTATGGAGGATGCTTACCGCAAACAAGACCTTTCACTTATCGATTCCATTCAGCATGAGACGTCGGGATACAACTCTCTTTATTGGATGATTTACAAACGCAACGAGAATATGGCCAATGCTATTGACTCGGTGTTGAAAAGCGGCAAATCCCTGTTTTCGGGTGTTGGTGCCGCTCATCTTCCGGGCAAGAAGGGAATCTTGAAACTCCTTGAAAAAAAGGGATATACACTTACGCCAATGCCCGTTACTTTTAACGACAAAGCCCGGACCTTGCGCGAAGAATTCGATAAAAAGAAACGTCCCTTAACCGACTATAAAACATACTCTTGGGATATGTTCAGCGTTCAAACACCGGTGAAAATGTATGAGACGCCCTACTCAAAGGCTCAGCGTCATTTCTTTGCTCCCGAGCTTACCAACGGCTCTCATTATTCGGTAAAACAGATTTCCACTTTCGGTATTTTCAAAGGTATTACACCCCGAAATTATTATGAAAAAATCGACAGCTTGCTCTTTGAGAATATCCCCGGTAAAATAGAGAGCAAGGAAACTTTTTCGGGTGAATTTTACAAGGGTTTTGATGTTTTAAACAAAACCAAATCAGGTGATTATCAAAGGTATAGAATTTACGTTACTCCCATAGAAATTATAATCTTCAAAATGGGCGGCAAGGATAACTTTGTGAAAGACCACGGCGAAAGATTTTTCTCGAGTATAAAATTGAAAAATCCATCGAAACAGTGGAAGAGGGTTTCCGATATTCATAAAGATTTTTCCGTGGAAGTTCCCGGTTATTACAGCATTAACTATAATCAAAAAGTTACGGCCCTTTACGGACAGCCTATTCTCGAAGCTTGGGATGCAAGTGATTCGTCGTATTATTTTCTAAAACGGAGTTCATTGTATGATTTCGATTTTATCGAAAAAGATAAATTTGAGGCCAAAAGGATTGCCGAACAATTCTTTTTGAAACTCAAATTGGACACGGTGAAGGCACATTTTCAGAAAAATACGCGCTATCCCACGGCTTTTGCCCAAGGGCTTACCAAAGACGGCAAACCCTTGACGGTAAAAGTGATAATTCACGGGCCCTACTTTTATTTGCTGGCTGCGGTAAGCAAAAACGAAAAACATTCCAAGCGCTTTTTCGACTCTTTCAAGTTTGACGATTTCGTTTACAAATTCGATTTTAAGGAAAAAGCCGACTCAGCCAATTTCTTCACGGTTAAATCCAACTATCTTGTTCCCAGAGACATAGATTATATGCGAAATAAGGCCTACAAGGAAAAGCGCGAAAAGAATAAAAAGAAAGACAACGGCTACGAACGACAAAGAAACTCGTCCACATACTACGGCGAAAATTTCGAGGAGATAAAGGTCGCTACGGTGAAATTTCACATTTACAAATCATACGAAAATATTGATTCTCTATGGTCTGACGAGCTGAGAAAAATAGCTTCTCACAAAAAATCATCATCGTATTCTTCTTATTTCTCGGAGACTTTGTTTCAACCGTCATACTTGGATTTTATCGTTAAGGAAAAGAAAAAAGCGGTAGAAAACGGCTTGAATGTCTTATATCTGACCCTCGGCGACACGGCCTCTTCAAGGGCAATCAAAGCTAAATTTATTTTGAAGCGGGGTATGCTTTACAAAATAATGGCTATGACCGACACCACAGGCCATCTGTCGGCCTTTGCTCAAAACTTTTTCGACGGACTGAAACCCATGGATACCCTTCTCGGTCGCTCCTTGTTTGAAGATAAAGCGTCATTGTTTTTCAAGTCGATTTACGGCGACGACAGCCTTGCGAGGGTGCATGCTTTCAAATCGGTGGATATGGTGCATTTTAAAAGGAAAGATGTTGATTCGCTGATGCTTACAATAGGTTCTTATAAATTTCCTCCCGAATATATCGATGTAAAAAAGAGTTTGATAACGGATTTGGTAACCATGAAGGATTATGACGCAATTGACTTTGCGACAAAGCTTTACAAGAGTTCCGGAGATACGGCGATGTATCAAATGGCCATTCTGAATTCTTTGGCGTCAAAGGGCACGAAAAAATCCGTAAATGTTTATCTTGATTTGCTCGATTACGACATACCCATTAGCGGCAGCAAGGAAAAGGACGGATACATTTTTTATCCTTTGAGAATTTCCGTCAAAAACCATAAGGCAAAAACGGAAGTTTTCCCCGATTTGCTGAATTACACCTTTATTAATAAATATCGCAGCGAAATAATAGGCGTTTTGGCACGGCAATTAGACAGTAATTTTATAAATCCGAAAGTTTATAAAAAGCGTGTAAATCAAATCTTGCGTGAGGCAAAGATTGTTTTGAAGGAACAAATTAGTTACGAGCAAAACCATCAAACCGATAATAATAGCGGTGGATATTACTCATACAGAAGCAATTATAAATACTCCGATAACGATTTGTTGACAGATTATGCTACGGTGCTTATACCTTATTATAATAAGGACAAAAATGTGGCATCCTTCATCGATAAATTTTATGCTTTGAAAAATTACGTCATAAGGGATGAGGTTTTCAGCAGAATGCAAAAAAACGGAATAGAAATAGACACTGCCGTGTGGGGTGAATTGGCGCGCGACCCCGTAAATATTTCCGCTCTTTATCTTCTGATGAAAGATTGGCATATCCTCGATAAGTTTCCGAAATATTGTGTAAATCAACGTCTTATGGCTCAGTCTTTACTGTTTCAAGATGATTTGGACTATGAAAAAGACAGCGTGGTTTTTGTCGATAAGCGTTTTGTGAGCGACGGAAAAGACAGCGGCTGGGTGTATTTTTTCAAAACAAAGGAGGAAGGTGACGACGATTGGTCTTTGAATTATTGCGGATATCAGCCTCGTGATACCACGAAAGTGTCTCTGAACGAAGATGTTGAGGAAACCGATGAGTATATCGATAAATCGAAAGATATAAAAGAAGTTGTGGACGAGAAAGTCGAGGAAATCCGCTTGCGCCTTCATCCCCACGCCGACGGGTCGGAAAGCGCGAGCAGATACGG
>CAZPGC010000097.1:0-10088 GCA_964585875.1 uncultured Prolixibacteraceae bacterium
CCCAAGGTGCGCATATCCGACTTATATCATAACCTGTTATTTTTATAATCATTTGACTGTCAATGCTGTATATATTTGCCTTATTTCCCATATTTTGTGTTTTAGTGATTGAGGTTTCAAAGATAGTAAATTATTATATTCATCCTGTTTATAATCTCGGAAAATATCCAACAAATTTTGTTTTAGGCGGTAGAAATCCCCAAAGTTTTGCTGCATCGAAGTCCTCTTTTCCGCCGGAGGGCGGACACGGCTCCAAGGGGGACTCAGCTACAAGTTTGAGAATCAGGTAATTCAAAAGAAAATTTGTGCACATTTACCAAGTTTGCGTTGTTTTTGCTTCCTTGGTAGAAATTTTCTAAACAAACCAACCCCAAACATTTTAAACTCTAAACGCTTTAACCCTTCAGCCACATGACCAAGCCCGGAGAGCACGCCGCGTCAGGGCCGGTAGCGGTAGCTTGGGGCAGTGGGGGCTTAGCAGCCGTTGGCGGGCGGAGGCGACGAAGGAGCCCACGCAGCGCCTACGGATGCTTTGCCCGCACAACACAACTACAAGCGGACAGCCCGCCCGGACGCCCAAATAAATAAACTTTTTATCACGCGGTAATCCGGTGATTTTTTGTCGGTATGATTTTTTTCGGCGCCTTTACCCGCTGCGCTAACTGCTTTAAAGGCAGAGGCTTGTGTGTGGTCGGACTTTAAATCATCGACTTCAATTTTCCCTGTTTTATGGCGGCATTCAGCTCGAAGCCTATCAGCACCACAAAGGCCACAAAGTAAATCCACAGCATAAAGAGAATGAGTGTGCCGATGGAGCCGTAGAGGGCGTTGTAGCGGGCAAAATTGGCCGCATAGTAATTGAAGAGCAGGTACGAAACTACGAAAAGCAGTGTGGAAAAGGTGGCGCCGGCCGAAAATATTTTATAACGCATTCCTTTGGTATGAGGGGCGAAATAGAAAATAAAGGAGAAAGTAAAATATATCAAGGCAATTTGGATTATCCAGTTGCCGGCAATAACAAGGTAGTAGAGCCAATCGGATTTTATATATCCCCAATCGGCAAAATAGTTGATAAATATCTGATAGAAAGTCATTAAGGCTATGGCGATAACCGTGATAACGGACACTATGATAAGCAGCACCAATGAAATCCACTGCATCTGCCAGAATGTGCGGCCGTCTTTGATTTGTATAGAGGTGTTGAAGGCTCCTATGATAGCTTTGAAACCGTTGGTGGCAAAGATAAAAGCAAGGATAAAGCCGAATGAAAGCAGTCCGAAATGTGTCCTTCCCACGATGTCTCTTACCAGATTGTTAACAAGGTCAAAAACCGATGGCGGTAAAGTGCCCGACAGTAAGTTCATTACCTTGGCATCGAGATTTTCAACGGGAAGGTAGGGTATCAGGGTAAAGAAAAATAAAATTGTGGGAAAGATGGCAAGAAAGAATGAGAAAGCTATGGCCGCGGCACGCTGTGGCAAGGCTCCGAAAAACAAGGCTCTGAAAAACATATTCAAGGCCGAATAAAGCGGGACACCTTCAAAGCCGGGCAGCACAATACGCATGGCCCACACTCTGAGTAGGCGCACAAAGCGGATGTTCTTTATTTTTTCTTCAAGAGAGGCCATATTCTTATATGTCTTTGGTTCTCAGGCTCATATCGAGGCTTTTTATATGGTGCGTCAGGGCGCCTACCGAAATAAAATCTACTCCCGTTAGGGCATAGGCGCGTATGTTTTCTTCGGTGATGCCGCCGGAGGCTTCAGTTTCATATTTGCCGTTTACAAGGGCAACGGCTTCTTTCATCAATTCGGGGGCGAAGTTGTCGAACATGATTCTGTGAACGCCGCCCGTTTTCAAAACTCTTTCCACCTCCGCAAGATTTTTCGTCTCTATTTCGATTTTAAGGTCTAAGTTGTTTTCTTTCAGATATTTGTTTGCGGCGTGTATGGCTTTCTCTATTCCGCCGGCAAAGTCGATATGATTGTCTTTTATCATCATCATATCGTAGAGTCCGAAACGGTGGTTGTGACCGCCCCCTGTTTTTACTGCATATTTTTCGAGCTCACGCAACAGAGGTGTCGTTTTTCTTGTATCTAATAGCTTGGTGTTCAGTCCTTTGAGCAATGAAACAAGATGTGCCGTGTAGGTGGCAATGCCGCTCATTCTTTGCATAAAATTCAAGGCGAGACGTTCGGCCGACAGCAAGGAAACGGATTTGCCCGAAACTTCGAAAATCTTATCGCCCGCATAAACTCTGTCGCCGTCGTTTTTCAAGGGAGAGAATTTCGTTTCCTTATCCACGGCTTCGAAAACCTTGCGTGCCACGTCGATTCCGCAGAGCACGCCCTCTTCTTTGGCTACAAGCACCACGCTGCCGCGCGCCGTGGCAGGAATGGTGGAGAGAGAGGTGTGGTCGCCGCTGCCGAGGTCCTCGCGCAGAGCTTCTTCAATGATTTTGTCAAGGGTCATGGCCTACTCTTCTTCAAATTCTATGAACTGAATCAGGTTCTTTCCGCCTTGATTTTTTATAAGGAAATATGAGCGGAATTTCTTGCCGTTTACAGCCTCGTAGGAGCCTATGGTGAAAACGGAGCCGTCAACGGATTTACCGCTTTTCTTTTGGCTGTAAGCTTTCACTTTGTTTTGGGAAAAGAATTTTTTGAGTATCACCGTTGCCTGGGCTTTGCTGAAGGAGTCGTCGGCGTCGGGTAGTGTAAGGTCCACGGGGTCACTGAGATATGAAACGAGTTTGGAGATGTTCCCCGCCTTTAAGGCCGTGTTGATTTCCGTGACGGTGCTGTTGATGTCGGATTGAATAAAGGCGGCGCTAAAAACAAAAACCGCCATCCAGATTAGTTTGTGTAACGTTAGTTTTTTCATAGTCACATATTTTGCGAGTGAGCAATTAACCAAAAATTGAACCACAAAGGTAAGGTTTATTGGCGAAAGATTTTGATAATATTTTTTCGGCTGAGAAAAGCCGTAAGGCGGTCGAGCGACCTGAGGGGCGAGGGCTGGAAATATTTGGCGGACGAATTATTATTTTTTATCAACAATGTTTTTACGGTGCTGATTTTACTTTATTTTTATGCTGATTTTTGCAAATTTCTAACTCATTGATATGTATTTGATTTTCGATACCGAGACCACGGGTACGCCCAAAAATTATAATGCTCCTTTGACCGATTCCGACAATTGGCCGCGCATGGTGCAAATAGCGTGGCAACTTCACGATACCAACGGCGATTTGGTAGAGGTTCACAATTTTATTGTCAAACCCGATGGTTACACCATTCCTTATGCTGTTGTAAAGATTCACGGCATTACGACGGAAAGAGCTGAAAAACAAGGTGTTCCGCTAGGCGATGTTTTGGAGAAATTCAATGAGGCAGTAAAAAAAGCAAAAATCGTTGCAGGGCATAACATCGAGTTTGATATAAATATTGTGGGGGCCGAATATCATCGAGTGGGTTGCGAAATGCCTCTTTTGGATTTGCCCTCTCTCGACACCATGAAGAAAACCGTGGATTTTTGCGCCCTGCCCGGCGGAAAGGGCGGCAAATTTAAATATCCGAAACTCAATGAGTTACATAAGAAACTTTTCGGTGTCGAGTTCGATGCCGCCCACAATGCCGCCGCAGATGTGGAAGCCACGGCACGATGTTTTTTGGAGCTTATCCGTTTGGGAATATTTTCTCCGGCCGACTTGCATATTTCCGCCGAAGAATTGAAACAGTTTATCATCAACAACCCGGAGCAGATACAACCCATAGGCTTGAATGTGCAGCCTTATGACCCCAACGACCTTGAGGAAGAGAGTGAGGAAGAGGAAGTCGGCAGCGGGGAGAGCGCAGGAGAAGAGCAGGAGCGGAGGCAGCCGCAGGAACAAAAGTCGGGAGCGCCGCAATTTGTTCATCTTCACCTCCATACGCAATATTCCATCCTCGACGGGATGACCAAAATAAAGGCTCTTGCCAAAAAAGCCAAAGCCGACGGAATGAAAGCGGTGGCTATCACCGACCACGGGTCTATGTTCGGCGTCAAGGAGTTTCACAAGGTGATGACAGGGGAAGGCCTTAAGCCCATCTTGGGAATGGAGGCTTACGTGGCTTGGCGCACCATCGACAAGCGCGAGCGACAAGACCAAAAGCGTTATCATTTGGTTTTGTTGGCAAAAAATATCACCGGTTATAAAAACCTGATGAAGCTGGCAACTATCTCGTATAACGAAGGTTACTACTACAAACCGCGTATTGATAAGGAATTGCTGAGGAAATACCACGATGGCCTTATCGCCCTGTCGGCGTGTTTGGCGGGAGAGATTCCCAACAAATTTATGGAGATAGGCCCCGAGAAAGCCGAGGAGGCTCTTTTGGAATATCTCGATATCTTCGGCGAGGATTTCTATATGGAATTGCAACGTCACCCGGCTACCGACCCAGAAATGAACAACGAAACCTACCGCGACCAAAGTTTTGTCAATCCGGAGCTTATAAAACTTGCTGAGAAACACGGTGTTAAACTCGTTGCCACCAACGACGTGCATTATTTAAATCAAGAAGACAGCCTCGCTCACGACCGTTTGATTTGTCTCAGCACAGGTAAGGATTTCGACGATAAGAGCCGTATCCGCTATTCGGGACAGGAGTGGTTTAAAACGCGCAAAGAAATGGCGGAGCTGTTTTCCGATATGCCCCAAGTTTTGGAAAATACCCTTGAAGTTGCAGATAAAATCGAGGAGTATGAACTGAACCATAAGCCCATTATGCCTGACTTTAAAATACCGGAAGGTTTTGAAAATGAAGGAGATTACCTAAGGCATATCACCTACGAGGGAGCAAAAAAACGCTGGGGCGAAGAGCTTTCGGATGAGATAAAAGAGAGACTCGATTTTGAGCTCGGCACCATCAACGCCATGGGTTTTCCGGGTTATTTTCTCATCGTTTGGGATTTTCTGAAAGCTGCCCGCGAAATGGGTGTTATTGTTGGCCCGGGGCGTGGCAGCGCCGCCGGCTCCGCTGTGGCTTATTGTTTGAAAATCACTGACATAGACCCGCTGAAATACAACCTTCTTTTTGAGAGATTTCTAAACCCCGACAGGATTTCAATGCCCGATATCGACATCGACTTCGACGACGAAGGGCGGGATAAAATACTGGAATGGGTGAAAAACAAATACGGCAACAAAAGGGTGGCACACATCATTACTTTCGGCTCTATGGCAGCAAAGTCGGCTATTCGCGACGTGGCAAGGGTGCAAAAGATGCCCTTGAGCGATGCCGACCGTCTGGCAAAACTCGTGCCCGAGCGTCCGGGAGTAACTTTGGAAAATGCCTTTAAAGAAGTTAAGGAGTTGAAGGATTCGCTCACCTCGGGCGACGAAGAAACGCGCTCGGTACTCGATTTTGCCCAACGTTTGGAAGGCTCCATTCGTAATACGGGCACCCACGCTTGCGGCATCATCATTGGCCGCGACGACTTGGACAACTACATTCCCTTGAGCTCCGTCAAAGATTCCATTTTGGATTTTGCCACCCAATACGACGGCTCGCACGTGGAAAGCATAGGGCTTTTGAAAATGGACTTCCTCGGCCTCAAAACCTTGTCAATCATCAAAGACGCCATTGAAAATATAAAGATTTCCAAGGGAGAGACAATTGACATCGATGATATTTCCTTAGAGGACGAAGAGACCTATAAACTCTATGCCCGCGGCGACACATTGGGGCTTTTCCAGTTTGAGTCGGAAGGCATGCGCTCTCATCTCAAGAAACTGAAACCCACAAGGTTAGATGATTTGATAGCCATGAATGCCCTCTACCGCCCGGGGCCTATGGAATACATCGACAGTTTTATCGCACGTAAGCACGGTCGCGAAAAAATCACCTACGACTTGCCCGAGATGGAAGAATATCTTCAGGAAACTTACGGTATCACGGTCTATCAGGAGCAGGTGATGTTGCTGAGCCGCAAGCTTGCGGGCTTCACCAGGGGGCAGTCCGACAGCCTTCGTAAGGCCATGGGCAAGAAGATAAAGTCGATGATGGACGAGCTGAAGGAGAAGTTTCTGGAGGGGGGTAAAGCCAAGGGGCACAAACCCGAAGTCTTGGAGAAAATATGGAAGGATTGGGAGGCTTTTGCCAAGTATGCCTTTAACAAATCGCACGCCACCTGCTACACCTATGTCTCGTATCAAACCGCTTATCTGAAAGCCCACTATCCGGCGGAGTTCATGGCCTCGGTATTGAGTCATAACTTCAAGGATGTCAGCAAGTTGAATTTCTATCTCAACGAGTGCAACAGGATGAAAATCAAGGTGCTGGGGCCCAATATCAACGAAAGTTATTCCGGTTTCACCGTGAATAAAAAAGGTGAAATCCGCTATGGTTTGGCCGGAATAAAGGGAGTGGGGGAGGCTGCCGTGCAAAACATCATCCAAGAGCGCGAGGCCAACGGACCCTTTGCCGACGTTTTCGATTTTGTGAAACGGGTAAACCTGCGAACTGTCAACAAGAAGACCCTCGAATCGCTTGCGATGGTGGGAGCTTTCGACGGTTTGAAAAACAGTCACCGCGCACAGTTTTTTTACACCGAAGATGAAAACGACAGCATTTTCATCGAAAAGATTTTGCGTTTCGGGGCCAAGTATCAGGAGAATAAAAACTCCAATCAGATGTCCTTGTTTGGCGACACCGGCGATGTGGCATTGCAAAATCCCGAATTTCCGCAATGTCAGCCATGGACAAAATTCAAACAACTGAAGTTTGAAAAAGAGCTTATGGGCTTTTACCTTTCGGGACACCCCTTGGATGATTATGATGCGGCCTTGAAATTTTTTGCAAAACAAGACATCACTCAGGTTCAAAAAATACTGAACGATACAAAAAACAAAAAGGTGTCATTGGCTTTCGGCGGCATGGTTACCAAGGCACAGGAGCGTGAGACCAAAAACGGCAAAAAATTTATGATTTTCACCATCGAGGACAGCGATGCCGCCATAGAGATTTTCCTTTTTTCGGAAGATTATCTGAAATACAAGCACTTGGCAACGCTTGAGAACTTCGTTTTTGTGGAAGCCATTACCACAAGGGAGTCGTATCGCGATAAAAACCGGCTGGAATTTAAAATAGAAAATATGATTTTGCTCGACGAGGTTGTCGAACGATATACAAAAGAAGTGAAAGTGATGTTGAATATCAACGAGATGGCGGATGAGGATGCCGACAGGTTTATTTCTGCCGTAAAAAACAATAAGGGAAAAGCACGTTTGCGTGTTTATTTCGGCGACAACGGCGACAGCTTGCAGTTTAAATCTCCCAAATATCAGGTGAATCCCAAGACTTTTGTCGAGAGCATGAAAGATTTCGAGTTTCTACAGTATAAATTGGTTTGACAAATGCACTTATATTCTAGCACATATATGCTTATTTTTGCGCAATAAAGCAGAGAGAAATGAAGAAGACAATTACGGGAATACAGCAAATAGGAGTAGGTGTAGAAGATGTAAAGAATGCTTTTGATTGGTACAGGAGGAATTTCGGGATGGACGTGGTGGCCTTCGACGAAAAAGCCGTTGCGGAGCTGATGTTGCCTTACACCGCCGGTGAAAAAAGAGAAAGACATGCGATGCTGGCGCTGAATTTTCAGGGCGGCGGCGGCTTTGAGATTTGGCAGCATACGGGCAAAAAGCCCGAAAAAATAAATTTTGAAGCCACGCTTGGCGACATAGGCATTTTCATTGCCAAAATGAAAACAACGGATGCCGTAAATTCCTATAATGAGTTTAAAAACAGAGGTTTAGAGCTTTTGGGTGAAGTGAGCCGAGACCCCGGCGGCACTCCTTTTTTCTTTGTAAAAGATGCCTATGGTAACATTTTTCAGTTTGTGGAAGAAAAGGAAATATACTCGCAAACAGCGGGACATTCCGGCGGCGTTTACGGAGCCGTTATAGGAGTGTCGGACATTGAAAAGTCTTTGGAGGTTTACGGCGACATTCTGGAATACGACACAGTGGTTTATGACGAAACGGGAGTCTTCGATGATTTAAAAGGGCTACCGGGAGGCGGCAATAAAATAAGGCGTGTGCTCTTGGCGCACGGCAAGAGGCGTCACGGCAGCTTTGCTCCTTTTTTCGGGCCTACGCGCATTGAGCTTGTGCAACTTACAGCGGGTGAAGGCAGGCATCTCTATGAAAATCGTATTTGGGGTGACCCGGGATTTATACATCTTTGCTTTGACGTTATCGGCATGGACAAGTTGCGAAAAGAATGCGAAGAAAAGGGCTTCCCTTTCACCGTTGACAGTGCCGAAAGTTTCGACATGGGACAAGCAGCAGGTCA
Organism: uncultured Prolixibacteraceae bacterium; assembly: GCA_964585875.1. GTDB lineage: Bacteria > Bacteroidota > Bacteroidia > Bacteroidales > UBA1556 > UBA6267. The sequence goes on from CAZPGC010000097.1 coordinate 8,343, forward strand.
TTTTGCCTATATCTCCGACCCCGACGGCACGCCCATTGAGTTTGTGGAGACGCATAAACTGCCTATAATCAAAAAGTTGGGCTGGTATATGAACCTGCGGGGACGCGACCCCAAAAAGTCCTTGCCCCGCTGGATGATAAACACCCTGAAATGGAAAAGGGTAAAAGATTGAGCCCTTAACAAATGCTTGCTTATTGACTACAAGTCCGGCAGTTGCTGACAGCTTTGCGGTAAATGATTGGTTATATGACTTTTAAAAAAATATAAGTCAACACATTTAGTTTTTTTCATATCTTAGCCCAAATTTTAAAAATTAATACTTATGAAAAAGAATTTACTCTTAGGAATTATGTTGCTTGTGGCAACGGGGCTCTCCGCCCAAATGTATGTGGGATTGGGATTCGGTTATCATCTCGCTGCGCAAAATCAAGTTCTCGGTTCGTCGTATAATTCGGCCGGTGACGAGTCAAACATTTACGGCTCAATGGGAAACGGATTTATCCCTGCCCTGAAATTCGGTTATATGTTTAACGACAATTGGGGCTTTGAGTTGGGTTTCTCGGCTTTATTCGGAGCCAAAAACCTTGTGGGAGAAGATATGGAAGTGCCTTCGGGCTACACAAGTTATGAAGAAAAAATTTATGCACAGGCTCGCGGCTACAGGCTAATGCCTTCCTTTGTTTTTAAGACCGATGCGGGTGTTTACTCAAGAGTTGGCCTCATAGTGCCTTTGGGTGGCAAAACCATGGTGTATGATGATGTAAGTTACAGTGTGGCAGGCACATCCGGCACTATCAGTGCGGAGCGTGAAAATCACGGCTTTTTCACATTGGGATTTACCGGTGCCCTCGGATACGGCTATGAATTAAACGACCAAATGACAATATTCGGTGAGTTCGAATATGTTGGTTTGAGATTTTACGGCAAAACTGCCAGCATTACAAAATACGAAGTTAACGGGGCCGATAAACTGGCAGACTTAAAACCAATACAAAAAGAAACAGAATTTGTTGACGAGGTGAAAACAGGCGACAATCAAGATCCGGAAAAGCCTTACAAGGCTCTTAAAAGTGCCACGCCTTACAGCTCCTTCGGTATAAACTTAGGATTGATTTACAAACTCTAATTAGTGTCTCTTAGAAAACTATATGTTTTTCGTAGCCACTAATTATCGATAGTTTTCTAAGAGACACTATATAAAATCGAAGAAACCCGGCATAAGAAAATGTCGGGTTTTTTTGTTGGTTAAAAATTACGCTAATCGAAATCGCTTTGGTATGGTCGAGACAAGTTTTGGTTATTATAAATAACGTAAAATCAGAACTTTCCGTAAAACTTCGATATATCGAAATACACCTTTTTAACCATCCCTTTGTATTTGATTTTTAAAATGTCGTAGGGCTTCTTATTATGAAAAACAAGCGATTGCCCCAGCATACTCGCTCCCGGGTAATTTTTTCTAATCCATTTATATTCTGCTTTTACACCCGAAGTTTCCGATTTTTCATGAATTACCACGGCATTTTCAAAACTACTGCCCTTTTCTGCGACTTGATTTGCTCCTTTGGCCGAGGAGCTTGCCAGTTTTTGCGAAGTGCAGCCTGCACTTATTGCGGCGATTAGGAAAAGAAAGATTAAATTTTTCATAGTTCTATGGTTTAGAGTTTGTTAATTGTTCTTATTTATTAAATTTACTATTATTTTAATCATTGTATCTTTTTCTTCCGGTTTGCCCAAATTCTGAAT
>CAZPGC010000098.1:0-2072 GCA_964585875.1 uncultured Prolixibacteraceae bacterium
AAAAAAAGAAACAAAAAACCTCCGCTGCTCCCAAATTATAAAGAAAAAATCTTTTTTCGTTTTTCGGTGATAAACATCGAATAGCCGTAAATGGTTTCGTAGTGCGTCGTGTCGCAGCCTTTTTTTTCCAACTGCCGCAAATATGCCGCAACGGATTTCGATTCCACAATAACCACATCGTCGCTTTGCGATACAACCGGACTGTGTTTGCGCTCGGCATCGTGTTTAAAACGAAGAATCCGTCTTCCGTCGTTGGTAATTCCTATAACACTGAATGTCAGACTCTTTCCGAGAGCAGGTAGATTCATTATCGAGCGGTCGGTGGCCAGAAAAGGCAGCTTATTCTTTTTTAACAACCTGCCTATATCTCTTTTGATGTCTTTGCTCTTTTTCAATATTTCCAACTCTTCGTCGCTGATGTTTCCAAAGTGCTTTTCCTCAAAAACCTCCTGCGCCAATCTGGCGTTGGTAGCAAAATTGTATCTGTTTTCGCGATAACCTTTCACCGAGAAGGTGTAATATGGCAACACACCTATTTTATTAAGCTCAGCACGGAGCTTGGCGTTGTGACCGCGGCGCGAGGCCGACGTGGTAAATACAGCCTGATTTGTAACCATCCAACCCGACGACAAAAGCTTTTCGACAGCTTTTTCCGACTCGGGTGTTATCTCCATTGCCGACACAAAATGCGTTTGTATAACAAAATGATTAAAACCAATGCGAGAGGCTTTCTTTCTAAAATCCGAAAGTATCTCAACGAGCTCATCATCAATTCGTTGAGGAATGTAAACAGGCAAACGGGTGCCTAACCTTATGCGCTTCATTTCGGCATATTTCTCTCCCTCGGGTCTGCTTTTATTGGCCTCTTTTTTGCGTTTGGCCATCAGATAAACTTCCTCCAAAATGTTGCGCAAGGTTTTGTTTGAACTCATCAAAGCGTCACCGCCGGTGATAAGAATGTCGCTTAAAAATTCGTCTTTCTCAAAATATTCAAGCAGTTTGCGCATCCTCTCGTTCCACGATTTGCGCGGCTTCAATTTCTCGAGATTGAAATTGAGATGTCCCTTCTGAAAATCATACATTCGCTGACAGCTTACACACAAACCGCCACACGAGCGCCCCATTGAGTCGGGAATAAAAATGGCCACCTCGGGATAACGCCTGTGTATGTTGTGGTCGTTGGGTAAAATCCACCCGGCGGCGTTGGGTTTGCCCGGCTCTACTTTATCCTCTTTCTCCCAAGCTGTTATCTTGCCAAATTCGTTTATCAAATCATCGTTATAGAAAATATAATCGCGTAACGGCATATCGGCTCCGATGTATCCGCCGGATTTTTTCGTATTAATCAAACTCAGGTAATAAAAATTCACAAAAAAAGGCAAGCCCTTGCGCGTGGCCTTTTTAAAAACCTCCATTTTGTTGGGCGACAGTGACTTATCGAGAAAATATTCCAAGGTTTTATAGTCACGTATGGCATAACGCAGATGAAAACGATGATCATCCCACCACTGCTCCACCAAGGCTCTTTTCTCTTGCCGCGAAGCCCCTTTGGGAAAATGAAAAATACGCGAATCTTTGTAAAAACCTCTCTCGTGCAAGTCTATAAACTTCTCGATGATATCGTTTTTTCGTCTTTTTCTTATTTCCCGCAAGTCATCGTCAAGCCCCGAAGGGTGCATCTTCATCATCAACATCAAATCGTCAAGCGAGGGGCGCCTCTTTGTTTTTTGCGCTCGTAACTGCCTGAATAAGTATATCATATCGATAAAAAAATCGTATTTGGCACCACCTGTACCGTTTCTGTAAGCAAGCCACAACATACGCAGCGGGTCCGAAATCGACTTCTTTCCTTTCACATTCAAGTCCTCGTAATATTTGCCGCCGTATTTCAAATAATTGTGCACACGTATCAAGGCAAAATCTTGCCAAGTGAGAATGCCGAACAAGTCTTTGTCTCTGTCTTTCGACAAATATCTCCTGACCGCAGAACGCCTGTTAATCATCATTTTAAGAACCCTGCGGCTTTTCGTCAAACACCTTTCGTATGAATCCGTTGAAAGAATCTGCTCAAG
>CAZPGC010000098.1:2172-9902 GCA_964585875.1 uncultured Prolixibacteraceae bacterium
CCTTTTTTCTGTTTTTCCAGCAGTTTGCGTTTACGCGTGATGTCGCCTCCGTAACATTTTGCGGTCACATCCTTACGTACGGCTTTCACAGTTTCGCGAGCTATGATTTTCGACCCGATAGCAGCCTGTATGGCGATATCGAACTGCTGACGAGGTATCAACTCCTTGAGTTTAACGCAGATACGCCGCCCGAAATCGTAAGCGTTATCGAAGTGAATAAGAGTGGAAAGGGCATCTACCTGCTCACCGTTAAGCAGTATGTCGAGACGTACCAACTTTGCCGGGCGGTAGTCGATAATATGGTAATCGAAAGAAGCATAGCCCTTTGAGATGGACTTTAGTTTGTCGTAAAAATCGAAAACAATTTCGCCGAGCGGCATATCGAAAGTAAGCTCTACCCTGTCGCTCGTAAGATAAACCGTATTTTTTAAGATGCCGCGTTTGTCTAAGCAAAGCTTCATGATTGGCCCCATAAATCCGGCCTTCATAATTATCTGAGCGTTTATGAAAGGCTCTTCGATGAAGTCTATTTTCGACACATCGGGCAGCCCCGAAGGGTTGTAAACCTCAAAGACCTCTTTTTTCTTGGTATGAACCCTGTATGAAACGTTGGGCACCGTTGTGATAACGTTCATATTAAACTCACGTTCAAGGCGTTCCTGAATTATCTCCATATGTAAAAGCCCGAGAAAACCGCACCTGAAACCAAAGCCGAGAGCTACCGATGACTCCGGTTCAAAGGTGAGCGAGGCATCGTTAAGCTGCAATTTTTCCACTGCGGCTCTAAGGTCTTCATAGTCCTCGGGGTCAACGGGATAAACGCCGGCGTAAACCATGGGTTTTACATCTTCAAAACCGCCGATAGCTTCGCTGCAAGGCCTGTCAACGTGGGTTATGGTGTCGCCGACTTTAACCTCTGCCGACGTTTTTATGCCCGAAATGATATAGCCCACATCGCCCGCCTGTAATTGCTTGCGAGGTTCTTGTTTCAACTTCAGCACTCCTATTTCATCGGCCTTGTATTCTTTGCCCGTGTTGAAAAATTTCACCGCATCGTTTTTATGCAAAGTGCCGTTTACAATTCTGAAATAAGCAATTATCCCTCTGAAACTGTTGAAAACGGAGTCGAAAATAAGAGCTTGAAGCGGTGCTTCGGGGTCACCTTTAGGCGGAGGTATTTTTTCTATTATTTCATTTAAAATCCTGTCAACGCCGTAGCCTGTCTTACCCGAAGCCTCTATTATGTCTTCCTCGTCGCAACCTATCAAATCGATAATTTGATCTTTCACTTCGTCGGGCATAGCGTTGGGCAAGTCCATTTTGTTGAGCACGGGAATGATCTCAAGGTCGTTGTCTATTGCCAGATAAAGATTTGAAATTGTCTGAGCCTGAATACCTTGAGTGGCATCAACAATCAACAAGGCACCCTCGCAGGCAGCTATGGAACGCGACACCTCGTAAGAAAAATCCACGTGGCCGGGAGTGTCAATCAAATTCAAACGATAGAGCTCGTTATCTTGCTTGTAATCCATCTGAATGGCATGACTTTTTATGGTAATGCCCCGCTCCCGCTCAAGGTCCATATCGTCAAGCACCTGCTCTTGCAGATCGCGCTCGCCAACCGTTCCGGTAAACTCCAAAAGTCTGTCAGCCAGTGTGCTCTTGCCGTGGTCGATATGGGCAATGATGCAAAAATTACGTATATTCTCCATAGAAAAAACCTTGTTTTGAAACCCCCTGCCGCGAAAGAAAGCACAGGTAAATTTTAATAATTTTCAGTTTGCAAAAGTAAGGTTTTACCTTATACCCTCAAACAGTTTCCTCCGACGTATCGCAGCTCTTAAAAAATTGCCTTACTTTTGCAGCCTCAACAATTTTTCTATGGCCAAAATAAAGAATTATTTGTCGTTTGTAAAGTTCGCTCACAGCGTTTTCGCCATGCCTTTCGCTTTGTTCGGCTACTTCTTAGCACTGAAAATCAACGACTTGTCTTTCGATTGGAAGCTGTTGCTCTATGTGGTGCTCGCTATGGTTTTTGCACGCAATGCAGCCATGGGCTTCAACCGCTATATCGACAGGAATATCGACAAAGACAACCCGCGCACTAAAAATCGCGAGCTGCCGGCAGGTGTCATAAAGGCCCGCTCGGCTTTGGCTTTCGTTATTATCAACTCCTTGCTTTTTGTGGCCGTTACATATTTTATAAATCCGCTGGCCTTCTCGCTTTCCCCCGTCGCTTTGGCGGTTGTCCTCGGCTACAGCTACACAAAACGCTTCACGGCACTTTGTCATCTGATACTCGGCTTGGGTTTGTCGCTAAGTCCCATAGGTGCTTACATAGCGGTTACCGGCTCCTTCAACAGCATCATCCCCGTCCTTGTCTCGCTCTCGGTTTTGCTCTGGACAGCAGGCTTCGATATCATCTATTCGCTACAAGACGACGAATTCGACCGCGACAAAAACCTACACTCCATCCCCGGCAGGCTCGGACGCAAAAAAGCCCTGCAACTATCACGATTACTGCATGTTATATCGGCCTTACTCCTGCTACTTCCTGCTTTTCTAATGAACATTTCAATTCTTTATCTCTCTGCCGTTTTCGTCTTCGTCGCCTTTCTCGTAAAACAGCATCGCCTCGTAAAAGTTGACGACCTCTCCAAGGTAAACCTGGCCTTTTTCACCATGAACGGAATAGCATCCGTAATCTTCGGCACCTTGGCAATATGGTCTTTATATATTTGATTTACCACCAAATAAAAATCAGGACAACGCATTACGAAGCTCAGCAGAACGGGAAATTCCGGATAAAAAAATCAACCGAAAACAAATTTAGAAAGCCTCTTTTCAAAGGTTAAAATCCTCGGGAAATTTTTCGATTTTGAACATCGTCAATTGCCGTTAAAACCTTATATTTGCCGTCTTGTTTAGAATATTGTTTTTATTTAATAATTATATAGTTATGGAAAAGAAAAAAAGAGTTTATCTGTTTGGCAACTCGGAAGCCGAAGGCCGCTCCGATATGAAAAACCTGCTGGGTGGTAAAGGCGCCAACCTTGCCGAAATGAACCTTGTGGGAGTACCCGTACCTCCGGGTTTTACAATAACCACCGAAGTTTGTACCGAATATAACACCATCGGAAGAGATAAAGCCGTGGAACTGATGCGCGACGAAGTGGAAAACGGCATTGCGCATATCGAAAAAATCATGAACTCCAAATTCGGCGACAGGGAAAACCCCTTGTTGGTCTCGGTACGTTCCGGTGCCCGCGTTTCCATGCCCGGGATGATGGATACTGTTTTAAACCTCGGACTGAATGACGATGCAGTGATAGGCATTGCCAAAAAAACGGGCAACGAAAGATTTGCATGGGACTCATACCGACGCTTCGTTCAAATGTACGGCGATGTGGTTTTGGGAATGAAACCCGAAAGCAAAGAAGATATCGACCCCTTCGAAGAAATAATGGAGGATTTGAAAAGCACGAGAGGCATTGAGCTTGATACCGAATTTACCGTTGACGACTTGAAACAGCTTGTAGTTCGTTTCAAAGAAGCCGTTACCAAAAAAACCGGCAAAGAGTTCCCCGATAATCCTTGGGATCAGTTGTGGGGAGCCATTATGGCAGTATTCGACAGTTGGAATAACGACCGCGCAATTTACTACCGTCAAATCAATAAAATCCCCGGAGAGTGGGGTACGGCGGTAAACGTACAAGCCATGGTTTACGGCAACATGGGCGACAAATCGGGAACGGGAGTAGCCTTTACGCGTGACGCCGGAACAGGCGAAAATATCTTCAACGGCGAATACCTTATCAACGCTCAGGGCGAAGATGTTGTCGCCGGAGTTCGCACCCCTCAGCAAATCACGCTCGAAGGCTCAAAACGCTGGGCTAAACTTGCAGGTGTTTCCGAAGAAGAAAGAGCAAGCAAATATCCTTCGCTCGAAGAGTATATGCCCGAGGTTTACAAAGAGCTGTACGACATTCAGGAAAAACTCGAAAGGCATTACAACGACATGCAAGACCTCGAATTTACCATTCAAGACGGCAAATTGTGGCTCTTGCAAACAAGGACGGGAAAACGTACCGGTGCCGCCATGGTAAGAATAGCCATGGAGATGCTCCAAGAAGGACGCATCGATGAAAAAGAAGCCATAATGCGCATGGAGCCCAACAAGCTGAATGAGCTTTTGCACCCTGTTTTCGACAAAGAAGCCATGGCTTCGGCCAAGGTGCTCACCAAAGGCCTCCCCGCCTCTCCGGGTGCCGCCACCGGTCAACTGGTTTTCTTTGCCGACGAGTGCGACAAATTCAAAGAATCTATTTTGGCGCGTATAGAAACATCTCCCGAAGACCTGGAAGGAATGAACATAGCCAACGGCATTTTGACGGCTCGCGGAGGAATGACATCACACGCCGCCGTGGTGGCGCGCGGTATGGGCAAATGCTGTGTATCGGGTGCCGGCGAATTGAAAATAGACTATAAAGAACGCACCATGACCGTCAACGGCGAAGTACTTCGTGAAGGCGATTGGATTTCGTTAAACGGCTCTACCGGTGAACTTTACAAAGGTAAGATTGCCACCATAGACCCCGAACTCGGTGGTCATTTCGGCAAATTGATGGAGCTGGCCGACAAATATTCGAGAATGTATGTTCGTACCAATGCCGATACTCCTCACGACAGCAAAGTAGCCCGCAACTTCGGCGCCAAAGGTATAGGTCTGTGCCGCACCGAACACATGTTCTTCGAGGGAGAGAAAATTATCGCCATGCGTGAAATGATTCTCGCCGAGGATACCGAAGGCCGTGAGAAAGCACTCGAAAAACTGCTTCCAATGCAACAAAAAGACTTTGAAGGTATTTTTGAAGCCATGCACGACCTGCCCGTAACGGTGAGATTGCTCGACCCGCCCCTGCACGAGTTTGTACCCCACGATGACAAAGGCCAACAGGAAATGGCTGATGTAATGGGTGTTTCCGTCGATGTTATCAAGCGCAAGGTAGAAGAGCTGTCGGAGTTTAACCCCATGCTCGGTCATCGCGGATGCCGTCTCGGCAACACCTATCCCGAGATTACCGTGATGCAAACACGAGCCATTATCGGCGCTGCCATAGCTCTGAAAAAGAGAGGCATAAACGCTCATCCCGAAATTATGATTCCTCTTACCGGCACTTTGGCGGAAATGAAAATGCAGGAGGACATCGTAAGAGATACCGTTGCCAAAGTTTTTGAGGAAACAGGCGAAAGCATCGATTATTTGGTGGGCACCATGATTGAAATACCACGCGCCGCACTCACCGCCGACCAAATTGCAAAATCGGCAGAGTTTTTCTCATTCGGCACCAACGACCTCACACAGATGACTTTCGGTTATTCGCGCGACGATGCCGGCAAGTTTCTGCCCATCTATATAGAAAAAGGTATTCTGAAACACGACCCCTTTGAGGTGCTGGATCAGGAAGGCGTCGGTCAACTTGTGGAAATGGCAGTTAAGAAAGGTCGCCAAACACGTCCGGGTATCAAACTCGGCATTTGCGGCGAGCACGGCGGCGAACCGAGTTCTGTTGAATTTTGCCACCGCACGGGTCTCGATTATGTAAGCTGCTCACCCTATCGCGTGCCCATAGCACGCTTGGCTGCGGCACAGGCAAACTTGAGATAACCTATTGAATATTAATAAAAAAGCGGAAACAAAAGTTTCCGCTTTTTTTGTGCTACGTTCCTAAAAATCAGGCTATTTTGTTTATCAAATCGAAGGCCTCGGAAATAGCATCCTGAGCTTTGCCTACATGATGGGCATCACCTATAAAATGCAGAGGCACTTTCACGTCCTTTTGCTCAAAGGGGCGGAAAGGTTTCATCCCCGTTGCCACCACAATTTTATCGATATTATTTAAGGTAATCGTTTCTCCCCCGCGAGAGAGCACCAAGGTGCCACCGTCAATTTTCTCGACTTTGGTATTGGTGTAAATCTCAATCGGTTCGGAGCTGAAGCTTTTGAGTGTCAGCTTCTTCTCTATCATTTCCATACCGCGGGCTATTTCATCAAGCATTTCAATTAAAAACACTTTGTTGCCTTTTTTCAATAGCTTATGAGCCACCTCCGTGCCTATGAGTCCTCCGCCTATGACCGCTACATTTTTGCCCTGCGGAATATTGTTTTCGTCCAAAATTTCGGCCCAAGAAAAATCTTTAAGACCCTCAATATCAGGCACTGCCGGCTTTGAGCCCGTGGCCATTATCACTTCATCGAAATTTTCCACATCTTGTGGGCTTGCCTTCTTTTTAACGATCTCCACTTCGTTTTCGGAAAAATATTTCTCATAAAAATCAACGATTTTTTTCAAACTTTGCTTTTTCGGAGGTAAAAAGGCCAGGTCGAATTGACCTCCGATTTTTTCCGGTTCGAAGAGCGTGACCGAATGCCCTTTTTCTTTCAAACGGAAGGCCGCCTCGCAACCGGCAAGGCCTCCGCCTACCACGGCGTAATGTTTTGAAACAGAGGCTTTTTTATCATTTATCACCTCTTTGTAATTAACCCTTGCATTAACAAGACAGCCAAGCCCTTTTCCCGATTTCACGCCACCGAGACAGCCGTCGCTGCAAGCTAAACAAGGACGCATCAAACCCTTTACCTTACCTGTGTATTTACCCACAAAATCGGGGTCGGCGACAAGGGCTCTTCCCATAGCTATGTAGTCGGCGTCGAAGTCGTTAATAAGCTTGTCAACATCCTCGAAGGTATTTATTTGCCCGATAAAAATTACCGGCATGGCTGTCTCTTTTTTGATTTGTTCGGCAAATTGCCATGTTTTGCCTTTGGGTACAAACATATGTTGAAAATACCACGGTGGCGTACTGCAAACGGTGCCCGCCGAAACATGAACAGCCTCAATACCTCTTTCTTTCAGAATTTTTACGAAGCTTATCATTTCCTCGATATGGATGCCTTGAGGTATCATCTCATCGCCGCTGATACGTGCAATCACAGGCAAGTTTGTTGTATTCAACACTGCATCAAGCACTTGCAAAGGAAATCTAATGCGATTTTCAAAACTACCGCCGTATTCGTCGCTGCGGTCGTTAACAAACGGAGAGATGAACTGTGCCATGAGATAGCCGTGGCCAAATTGAAGCTCAAGAGCATCGAAACCGGCTTTTTCGGCGAGAGTAGCAGCATTTTCAAACAGCGAAATCACCTTGTCCATATCATTACGGTCCATAACTTTTGGAGTAGCCCCGCCGGCTTCACAGGGCTTACCGGTTGACGAAATAAAATAATTGCCGGGGATTTTGGGGTTAGCCATGCGTCCCGGATGATTCAAATGCGCTATTGCTTTGGTGTCGAAACCATGAAGCAAACGGGTGAATTTTTTCAATCCTTCGAGTTTATCTTCACTGTCAATCCCAATTTGCATCGGCAACTCGCGCAGTCCCTTATCGATGTATAAGGGCTCGGGAATAATGGCTCCCAAAAAAGGAGCTCTTTCTTCATAGAATCTCAAATGTTTTTCGTTGATTTGCCCCGTAGCATCGCCATAGCCTGTTTTTACGGGAGCCATGATAAAGCGGTTTTTCAAATTCAGCATAATATTCAGTTATGTGGGTTAACGGGAGCAAATATAATGAACATTTGTTCACTATTAAAAATAAAAATATATAGATGTTTAAAAACACGCTTTTAAATAGTGGCTGTAAGAAAACGCCAATTACTTCGTTACGCT
>CAZPGC010000099.1:0-9885 GCA_964585875.1 uncultured Prolixibacteraceae bacterium
GCAGGTCGTCAGTAGCGAAGATGCTGACACCGCAGGTCGTCAGTAGCGAAGATGCCGACTTTTCGTCGTCCGGACTTCATATTCTCATTACGGCCACCTCTTACAATTATAAATTAAATTGTAAATTTGCCAAGCAAAACTTTTTTATGAATCCGAAAGAAACCGTAATATTTTTTGTCGAAGATGATGTAAATCTTGGTTTTGTCACCAAGGATTATCTTGAGTCTCAAGGTTTTGTTGTCATTCATTTTGCCGACGGGCGGGAAGCCTTGGATGCTGTGGCACAAACGGATTTTCATATTGCCGTCCTCGATATTATGTTGCCCGGTGTTGACGGTTATGAGATTGCCGCACACATCAGAAAAGTCAAACCCGGCACGCCTGTTATCTACTTGACAGCCAAGACAATGCCTGAGGATAGAATAAAAGGATTGAAGAGCGGTGTTGACGATTACATCACAAAGCCCTTTTTGACGGAAGAGTTGAAATTGAGGATAGAGGCGGTTTTGCGACGTTATTTTGTTTCGGCCGGTAGCGGCAAATCCCGCAATAAACTCTATCATCGTTTGGGTAAGATGAGGTTTTATCCTGATAGCGGTGTACTTAAAAAATCCGACGCCGACATAGACCTGACTGCCAAAGAAACTGCTTTGTTGATTTTGCTGTTTGAAAATCGTAACAGCCTGGTAACGAGAGAAGAAGCCTTTGAGAAAGTGTGGAAAAGTGATGAAGACCCGAGCAGCCGTACACTCGATGTCTATATCGGAAAACTAAGAAAGATTCTGGCAGGCGAAGAAAATATCCACATCAGAAGTATTCATGGCAAAGGTTATAAGCTGGAAATCAGATAGTTTTCCCTTGAAATAAATAAAGAACAGCTTTTTCCGTGTCGCCGCTTTCCACGAGTCGGGCAGCATAGATAAAGTCCGATTCTTTCAGGTTTTTTAAAACCTCTACCTTTGGTTCAGGTAGTTTCTCAAGAGAGCCTATTCTTGCTAAGATATTGCCTGTCAGGTGTTTTGAGCTTTTTATCTCAGGCGGAAGGGCGTCGATGCCGACTCCCTTTGTGCTCACGGGTTTTGGTATCTGAAACAGGGAATTCCCGAAGGCTTTTATGTAATCATTACCGCCCATTCGTCCCACAAGTTTTATTTTCTCGTTGATGATTCTTCCTTGGTCGTCGAGAATGTCGTCGTTGATATGAATTTTCAAAATCCTGCAAATCACCAAGTTTCCCGCTCCGCCTTGGTCTCCCAACTCAATGACATCCATAACCTTACATTCAAACTGAACAGGCGATTCCTTAACCCTGAATGGTTTGACACTTTCCGAAGGCAGTGCCGTAAATCCCGCTTTTTCATATTCGTTAACCCCTTTGGGATAATTACCGCTCGAAAGGCTTGCCTGCTCCACAATGTCCTCGGTAACAACGTTTATAACCACTTCATCGACTTCCTTGATATTCTCGAAAGTATCTTTTGTGGTGCCGTCGGTGCCGCGGCGTGCAGGCGAAAAAACTAGCACCGGAGGGTTGGCGCTGAAAGCGTTGAAAAAGCTGAAAGGCGACAGGTTGGGTCTCCCTTCTTTGTCGATTGTGCCCGCAAGAGCTATGGGGCGCGGAGCCACCGCCCCCAGCAAAATGCTTTGTATCTCTTTTGTTGCGGCTGTTGATGTATCTATGGTCATGCTTTGTTTTTGTTTTATTCAACAGCAGGCAGAATCTTTGTAACGGATTCGCCGAAATCTATCCTTGTGCCGTCTTTTTCGCAATAGGCTTTCATAATAATGGTGTCATTATCCATGATAAACTTACGCGATGAGCCGTCGTTGAGTTTTATATCCTTTTTGCCGCTCCAACTCAATTCCAGCATGGAGCCGAAAGAATCTTCGGTGGGGCCGCTGATGGTGCCCGAGGCATACATATCGCCGGTGTTTATGTTGCAGCCGTTAACAGTTTGATGGGCAAGCTGTTGCGCCATATTCCAATAGAGGTATTTGTGGTTCGATTTTGAAATCAAAGTCGGCTCGCCGCCTTCGGGTTGCAGAAAAACCTCCAACTTTATGTCGAAATTGCGTTTGCCTTCAAATTTCAGATAGGGCAAAACTTCCGTTTTTTGCTCGGGACCCGCCACCCTGAATGGCTCGAGTGCCTCAAGTGTTACCACCCAAGGTGAAATTACCGAACCGAAGTTTTTGCCGAGGAAAGGACCCAAAGGAACATATTCCCATTTTTGTATATCTCTCGCCGACAGGTCGTTGAAGATTACCATGCCGAAAATATAATCCTCGGCTTCTTCAACGCTTATCCTTTGTCCCAAAGCTGTGGGGCGGTTGGTGATAAAAGCCATCTCCAATTCAAAGTCCATAAGCCTGCTGGCTGAAAAAACCGGAGGCTTATCCGGCTCGGGACGGATTTGCCCCATGGGGCGATATATTTCAGCTCCCGAAACCACTATGGACGAAGCTCTGCCGTGGTAACCCACAGGCATGTGCAACCAATTGGGCAACAGGGCATTGTCGGGGTCGCGGAACATCTTGCCCACATTGGTGGCATGTTCTATACTCGAGTAAAAATCGGTGTAATCGCCAACCTTCACGGGCATCAGCATCTCAACTTCGTCAAAATTGAAAAGTGCCTTGTCAGCCACGGCGGCAACTGCTTCCGAATTTTTATTGTCATCATTAAATATTTCGCCTATTCGTTTTCTAACGGCAGATGTTTTTTCTTTGCCCAAGGCTATGAAAGCGTTAAGACTGTCTTCATAAAAAACCGAAATATCCATATCAAGGTCATCGAAAAAACCGTTTTCGGCCAACACGGTTAAGTCTATGACTTTGTCGCCGATGCGTGTACAGCATCTGCCGTCGCTTGCCGGTGTTTTAAAAACCCCGAAAGGAATATTTTTAAGCGAGAATCCCGAATCCTTACTGATTTCTATCCGGAATTTATTGCTTTTGTCGTTTGTGTTACTCATTTTAAATCAATGGTTTATAATGTTCCTCTCCTTTGTTGTTCCAGCTCAATCGATTCGAACAGAGCTTTAAAATTTCCCTTGCCGAACGATTTGGCACCTTTTCTTTGAATAATTTCAAAGAAAAAAGTGGGGCGGTCTTGTACGGGTTTCGTAAAAAGTTGTAGAAGGTAACCCTCATCGTCGCGGTCGATAAGAATACGGTGTTTTTTCATCACCTCCAAATCTTCTTCTATTTCGCCCACGCGCTCCGTTACCGTATCGTAGTAAGCATCGGGGACGTCAAGAAATTCCACGCCGCGTTCTCTCAAAGCGCTAACGGTAGCCACAATGTCGTTGGTGGCCACGGCGACGTGTTGGGGGCCGGGTCCGTAGTAAAAATCGAGAAATTCTTCAATTTGCGATTTCTTCAGGCCTTTTGCGGGTTCGTTAATCGGAAATTTTATCCTGAAATTGTCATTAGCCATTACCTTGGATTTCAGCGCGGTATATTCGGTGGATATGTCTTTGTCGTCGAAAGAAATAAGCTGTTCAAAGCCGAAAACATCACGGTAAAACTGTGCTGTTTTGTCCATCTCGCCCCAACCTACATTGCCTACTATGTGGTCAACGTAAAGCAGCCCTGTGTCCGCGGGCTTGAAATCGGGTTCCCATTTTTCATATCCGGGCAGAAAGACTCCCTTGTAATTTTTTCTTTCGATAAACATGTGAACGGTGTCGCCGTAAGTGTGAATGCCGGCGGTTACCACCTCTCCGTTGTCATCGGAAAAGGTTTGGGGCTCTTGAAAAGATTTCGCCCCTTTGCCTGTGGTTTCTTCCCACGACTTGCGAGCATCTTCCACATGAAAGGCAATGACTCTGACGCCGTCGCCGTGCTGTTTTTGATGTTCGGCCACGTATGAGTCCGGTGTCATGGCGGCGGTAAGCACAAAGGTGATTTTGTCTTGCCGCAACACATACGAGGTGCGGTCTTTTACTCCGGTTTCAAGTCCTGCATAAGCCAAGGGCTGAAAGCCGAAAGCCGATTGATAAAAATGGGCTGCCTGCTTGGCGTTGCCAACGTAAAATTCGACGTAGTCGGTTCCGATAATCGGTAAGCTTTTTGTGTTCATAATTATTTGGTTTTTAGTGTTTTTCGAGCCATGATTTGTAATAGTCCTTAATTTCTACGGCTGCCGCTTCTTTGGTCATTTTCAAAGGTTTGAAAGTATCGACCATAACAGCTAACTCCTTGGTTTCTTTTTGTCCCACAGAGCGCTCGGCGGCTCCCGGATGCGGACCGTGAACGATGCCCATGGGGTGCAGGGTTATTTGCCCCTTGCCAATGTTGTTGCGGCTCATAAAGTCGCCGTCAACATAATAAAGCACCTCGTCGCTATCGATGTTTGCATGGTTGTATGGGGCGGGAATGGCGTCTTTGTGGTAGTCGTAAAGTCTTGGAACAAAGGCACATAGTACGCCGCCTGCGCACTCCCACGTTTGATGAATGGGGGGTGGCAAATGCAACTCGCCGGTGATGGGTGCAAACTCGTGAATGGAGAATGCGTAGGGATAAAGGTATCCGTCCCAGCCAACAACATCAAAGGGCGAAGCTTCGTAATGATAGGGGTAGAGTTTGTTGTCGCGCTTTATCATCACAAGATAATCGCCGAGTTGGCTTTGTGTCTCCAAATTTTCCGGCGTTCTGATGTCGCGTTCGTAAATGGGGGAGTGTTCGAGAAATTGCCCCGAAGCATTGAGATATTTTTTTGGAAATCGGAAAGGTGTACTCGATTCCACAATGAACAAACGGTTTTCTTCAGTGTCGAAGTGCAGCTGATAAATAATGCCTTTGGGAATAACAAGATGGTCGCCGTATTCGAAAGTTATTGACCCCAACATGGTTTTCAAAACTCCGCTGCCTTTGTGGATAAAGATATTTTCCCATGCTTGCGAATTTTTGTAGAAATAATTGCTCATGGATTTGCGCGGAGCGGCAAGGCTTATTACAATTTCGTCGTTGCCCAAAACAACCTTTCTGCTTTCCAGATAATCGTCTTCGGCTTCAATGTCGAAACCTTTTAAACTCCTGTTTAACAGCGGCATATCCTCTATATACGAGGGGCTGACATCAATTGGAGTATCGGTTTTGATTACTCGCGTAGGACGATGATGATGATAGCAGATGGAATATTCCGCCGAGAAACCCTCCGACGAAATCACTTGTTCGTAATACATTCCGCCGTCGGGATTTTTAAAAACGATGTGCCTTTTTGCGGGTAGCACGCCCGATTTTTGATACCCTTTCATGATTTTCGAGTTAGTTCGTTCGGGGGCAAAGATAGAAAAAATCTTAATTGGTATTTAATTACCTAATTGTTATTTAATAAAATTTCACATTAGTTCGTATGCCGTGTCCATTAAGTCAAGTGTCCGAACTATAATGTTCGAGTTCGAGGCTTGCGAAATGCTGAATATCAATATGTAGATACAGGTAATGAATTGTATCTACATTGTAAATGTTTGATTTCGGCACAAGCGTAACGAAGTAATTGGCGTTTTCTTATAGCCACTAACTACTCCCACGGGTCTTTATGCAAATTAGTGCAAGCAAAAATATCGAGCTGAGTCATTCCAACGATGGTCTCCAAAAATTTCTTTCGGTTTTCCACCTCCTCGTCGGGGCCGAAGCTTTTGAGAATTTCGATATAATCGTTTATGGCATCGGTATTTTTGTTGAGAGCCTGAAAGATATCGGCGCGCAGCATCAATGCCTCCTTGGATTTTTCCACATGGGGCAAAGCATTGATTTCCACCAGTGCTTTTTGCGGATTTTCCTGCAAAATTTTTCTTATTTCTTCAATCTTTCCGTTCATTTACTTACATTTTAATCTCCTGATAGCCAGAATACTGCATGCTATTATCAAAGCCGTGGCGCCAAAGGTGAAATAATAGCCCGCAAATTTAATAAATAGCCCTGCAATAATGGGAAAAATCATGGGCAGAACATTTCCCGCACCCGCCATGCCGGCATACAAAGTGCGGTTCTCGTTGCTCGAAATTTCTATCAACATGCCGTTTACCGACACTTTATAGGTCGAGGTAAACAGGCCGGTCAGCAAAAATATATATTGGATGACATTGTTGTAATTGCTTAATACCAAAGCAATTATGGGAATAGCGACGCCCATGGCCACATCGAATTTCAAAACGTTTTTGTATTTGAACTTTTTGGCTGAGAAATAAAGCGTAAGGCTGCCGACGAGCATCCCTATGGTTTGATAAACGATGAAATTACCGATTTTATCAAAATTCAGCCCGTTGCTTTCTTTTACCAACAAAATAATAAAAGGTATCAGGCTCACGCCAATACCCATTGTGTTTATGATTACCAGATAGTTGCGCAGGTTTTTGTTTTCCTTTATCTCCCTTTTCATCATATTTATAAAGCTGCCCGAATTTTTATCCTTTTTACCCGAGGGAGTCTTTTCGATAAGGGCATAAAAACCGAAAGAAGCCACAAAAAGCAGTGCTGCCGCTATGAAAAAGAGGTAGGAATAGTTGGCCGGGTATGTTGTGCTTTTCAGAATTTGGCGCGCCAAGATTGCCGAGATAAGAAAACCCGTGCTGGTGAAAAGTTGCTTGAGAGAAAAGAAGTGTTTGCGCTGCTTGTTGTTAATGGTTTTGCCAAGGATGTCGATATACGAAACATTGGCGAAACTACCAGAGAACGAGAATATTGTAATCAATAGATAAACATTGAAAAAGATGGCGAAAGGACTTAGTTTTGTCGAAAAAAGAAACAAAAAGGCTATGCCGGCCAGGGCAAGTACCCTAAGATTTATTCCCGTCAGCAGCCATTTCTTCTTAAATTTCTGCGACGATAAAATCCTTGAAAAAAACAGTTGCATAAAAGAGGCTCCGCCAAACATTATGGCGGTTAAAATACCGAGATGCACCGAATTGGCGCCGATTTTTATCAGCATGGAAGGAATAACAGTATTCACTTCGGTGAAATTGGAAGCCAGCGCCAAAAACAGCCCGTGCCATATAAAGGCCTTATAATTCCTTTTGGATTCTATTTCCGGTATTGTCATCATTTTCTCGGCATTAACGAGCGCAAAAGTAACAAAATAGTAATGCTAAATGCTTTTAATTTTCCGACGGTATTGTAACGTTTACTTGATTATTGGCTTGTAAAACAATGAAAACCAGATAGATAATAAAATAAGCAAAATTTTTTACAAAATCTTTGCAGGTTTAAAAAAAGCGATTACTTTTGCACTCCGCTTTCGGGAAAATACGGAGGCGGAAAAACAAGGGATGATCTCGTAGCTCAGTTGGTAGAGCATTTGACTTTTAATCAAAGGGTCCCGAGTTCGAGCCTCGGCGGGATCACCAAAAAAGCCCGGCAATTTTGTCGGGCTTTTTGTTTTTCTTAATTTTTATGAAACAGGCCGGAGACGCCGAGTAATGCAGCCCTTGCCGGCGGTGCAAAGCGGAATAAGCCTTTATGGGACATAATAATTAAAATAAATTGGAACTGTTCTTTGTTGCCCGTCGCCAAAAGACTCAGTAAATTCTCCTCTTACAAAATGCCATCCACTCTTGTTATAATCAGGTTTATAATTTAATATCCCTGTCGAGTCAATATCATATTTGTTTTGTGAAATATATTTTTGTGTTTTTATTTCTTTTTCTCCAATATTTACTGTAATATCACTGTTTTTGTCGAGCCTGTAAAGCCTGATTTTCAATTGTTTGCGTTTATTCGGATTTAATACCAACAATCCGTTACTGTCCGTCTTTTCTTCAACATTGTAAAATGAATTTTCGAGGGACGGTTCTTTGCGATTGTTCACAACATTATAATTTGTATCCAATATTAGTTCACCTGAAAAAATCCAAACCGTATCTTGCAAGAAATATGTTTTCATACCGTATCCTATATTGTATTTTGTGTTTTTAACGAGATGGTAATACACCTTTTTTTGTTTTCATTTTGTTGTTTTCCATAAAAACAGATGCCACTATGTTTCCTAAATCGGAATAAATAAAATGCTCGCCATTTTCTTTCCCGTCAATATAATAAGTTATTGCTTTCAATACACCCGCTTTTCCATAGGTTTTAAAAAGGCTGTCTTTTTTTCCGTTTTTAAAAAAGCCTGTGGAATATCCTCCATCGGAATATTTAATTTTTAAGGGACCGTTGGCTATACCGTTATCATCCAAATATGTAAAATATTCTTCACCGGTTTGCTCTTTTTTAAGATAAAACTCGTGTTTTCCCTCTATTGAATTTTGGTTTGCTCCGTTATGACATGCAGCTAAAAAAAATACTAATAATATTAGTTCGGTTAATCTTTTCATAATTTATTTCTTTTCGATTTCATATAATCTTCCTCCCGGTGAAGATGTTTTTAAGAATCTTATCGAATCTGTTTCGGGTGCTCTGATACAATCAATTGTGGTGCCGTTATTCATATGCTTATCTGTTTTACCTGTGTATATTAAAGGGACTTCTATATTTTTTAAATCCTTCATGGGATTGGTTTTTATAATAGTATATTAGGTGGCTTGGGTTCATGGGATAAAGATAGGGAAATTTTTTGGTATTGCGTGGTTTTGATTTTGTTGTTATTTGTTTTATAGGATGCTACGGAGTAATTTCACCAAGGATCTTTCGCTTCTTTAAGTTTATAATATCCTTTCGGGTAATGTATTGGCGGCATTGAATCTACATTAAGTTTCTTGCCTATATATAACAACAACTCATATTCTTCAATTGTGGAAGGGGATACAGCCTTGGTTTTTTCATACCTTACCATATGCGGTAATTTTGGAAACAAATCCCTGCCTACCACTATTTGCGGTTCAACCGTCTCAATTTTCACTTTTGTATATATGCTATTCACACTAGATATTATTATTAAGAAACCCGCATAATACCTTAATTTTCTATTGTGTTTATAGTAAATTTGAGAACTTAATTTATAAGAATCGTTATAAAGAAACAATCGATTTTTATTAAGACGAACTGTATCATGGTAATTAATATAAAAAGTATCCTTTGGATAATATATTAAACTTAACCCCTTATATGGATTCTTAGAAAACGATTTTATTAATTCTTTTTTTACAAAATCCTGAGTTAGGGGATAAATGTATTCCGTTGGGTTTTTATTTTCCAAATTCAACGTTCTGTATGACCAACAGCTTGAAAGAATTATAAGTAATATAAACAGGGTAAATCTCTTCATTTAACTAAGCTTTTAATGATTTTTCAATTCTTTTTTCAATGTTGATATTTTTTTCTTTGCCTCCTAATCCCGAGCCATTATTGGCTTTTTGAAACACTTGTTTGTCAACCGATTTCTCTCTTTCTTTCTGTGCACTAAAGTAATATGCACGAATAATTGATGCAGCTTTATCTACTCTGTTCTCATCTTTTCTAAACACGTTTAATTCTTTCAAGAAATGCACAAATCCTTTAATAAGATTCTTTACCCCTTTTGTTCCGTTCCAAACTTGTTCGCCTTCATGTGCAGGCGATGTTCTGTCCATAATGGTATGCATACCTTCTCCTAATACACTTAAATCACCATTTTCAACATACTTTTCAAATTTGTTTTTTATGAAATTATCTGCCTGCATTTTTGCTTCTTCAGGTGTCTGATAAGGAGATGACATTCCGTGTTGATATGAGTTTTTTGGAAATTGAGCTCCTTTTTTATTATCTGTATAAGCACTTGCTTTTTGAAGTATCTTTATATGCTCTTTTGTCAAAATTCCTTTGAAAGCTATATTAATGATTCTGTTATGCACCCACTTTGGCCAATTACCATCCGGATCAATCATATTAACAGGATTCCCAGCCGTGTACATATAAGGGCTCAAAGCCGGATACTTCCCCGCCAACGCATCCACCGACAGC
>CAZPGC010000100.1:0-9818 GCA_964585875.1 uncultured Prolixibacteraceae bacterium
ACGAGGGCGTCTTTGAACACATTTTCCAGTTTTGTGTTGGTTTCTTTCAACTTCGTTATGCCGAAGATGCCAACCATTAATCCCATGATGCCCATTGTGGCAATCAGGATAATCATCTTTGTGGATACATTCATATTTTTCATGGCCTTATTTGTTTAAGTTAAATTCTTTACTGAAAACATTCTCGATATTTAATATCATAATGAACTCATTATCACGTTTTATCACGCCTGTTATGATGTCTTCTTTGAGGCTTGCTCCGAGACTCGGCGGCGGCAGAATTTCCTTTTCGTTCAACTCTATTACACTCTCCGCCATGTCAACCAAAATGCCGAGTTCGTGAGTGTTTTCTTCCGTTTTATTCTCCAGAATTATGATGCAGGGATTGCTTTTTGGCAGTACGGAAGTGATGCCGAATTTTAAGCGTGGGTCAACAGTGACCAGCACTTTGCCGCGATGGTTTATCACTCCCAAAACGTGGTCGGGAGCGTTAGGCAGCGTTGTAAACTCGGGAACGCCGATTATTTCCAGAACATTTTCTATTCCGGCGGCGAAACTTTCCTTTCCTATTTTAAAAGTCAGATATGAGTTCATCGTTTATGTGTATTTTGTCATTATTACATTTGTATTCAAAACCAAGGCAATGGAGCCGTCGCCGAGGATGGAGGCGCCGGAAATCAGCTCGTTACGTGTCTTGCGCCCCGAAATGGGTTTTACCACCGCCTGTATCTCGCGCAATACCTTATCTACCAAAATTCCCACGCGGTGATTCTCATGCTGGATAAGGATAACATATTGAATATAAGGGGCTTCGCTCTTTATATCGAACTTTTCCCTGAGATTTATCAACGGATATTGTGTCCCGTCGAGAGTAATCATGTTGTTGAAAATAGTGGCTACTTCACTTGCCGTAGTCTGATATATCTTTTTGATTAGCTGCATGCCTATGATGTAGGCCGATTGGCCGGTTTTCAACAGGAGTCCGTCTATGATGCTGAGTGTCAAAGGTATTTGAATGATGAATTTTGTGCCTTTTCCAACGCGGCTTTCTATTTTCACTTCACCTTGCAGGTCGCCTATTTTGCGGCGGACAACGTCCATACCTACTCCGCGCCCCGATATCTCGCTTATGTTTTCAGCTGTGGAGAAGCCCGGAGCGAAAATCAAATTTACCGTTTCTTCTTCCGTCAAAAGCGTTTCGGGACCGATAATGCCTTTTTTTAAGGCCGTGGCTTTAATCTTTTCGGGGTCTATGCCTTTGCCGTCGTCGCTTATTTCAATGACTACGTTGGAGCCCGAATAGTATGAGGTCATGCTTAGTTTTCCCGCTTGGGGTTTCCCTGCCTCGCGTCTTTGGGCAGGTTTTTCTATGCCGTGGTCTATTGCATTTCGGAAGATGTGCATCAAGGGCTCCGAGAGCTGGTCGATGATGGCCTTGTCGAGTTCGGTGTCGGACCCCGAAACCTCAAAGTCTATTTCTTTTTTCAGCTCCACGGAAAGGTCGCGCACCAGCCTTTTGAACCTTGTGGTAAGCTGGCCAATTGGTATAAGGCTGATGTCCAGGGCATTGTCGCGCAGTTGGCTGATGAGCTTTTTGTTTTTCTCCACGGCATTAATGATGTTTCTGTTGCCTGTTTGCCTTGCGTAGAGCTCCAAGCTTGCCTGATTGGTAACCAACTCGCTGACCAAATTCATCAGCTCCTCTATTTTTACCGACGAGACTCGTATGCTCGAAATTATCTTCTGCTGCTTCGCTATGCGGGTCTTCGAATTTTCATTAGGGGCTTCCTTTTTTTGAATCGTTTTGTCTTTTTCGGAAGTTTCCGAATCGCCGTTCTGCAACTCTTCCTTGTTTTTTTGTTCTCCAACGGCATTATGACAAAAATTTTGAAGCATCACTATGCTCAGTTTTTCTCCTGAGATTTTCAAATTATCAACCAAATTGTCGAAATCGGGTGAAGAGGAGATATCTTTGTCGCAAATTTCTTCGATATTTATTTCAGCTTCATCATCAACAAAAATAAAGACATCCACAATGTCGCTGTGGTCGGCGGATGTGATAAGGATAAACTCCCACTCCACATAACAAAATTCGGGATTCAGTTTGTCTAAAGTCGGTATTTCCGAAGTGTTTACAAAAACATACAGCTTGCCCAATTCGCTCAATTCGTCGATGAGATAAAGCGGATTGGTGCCGTTTTGCATTATCTCTTTATTGGGCTTAAAATCAATATAGTAGCTACGTCCTTTTTGCTCATTGCTTTGTGTTTTTTCGCTTGTTTCGGCCTCTGTTTCCACTTGGCGGTTATCATTACTCAATTCCAAATTTATTTGTTCTGTCAATTTGCTGTCGGCTGCGGCAAGAGCCTCGTCGGGCTTCCCTTTTGCTTCGAATAAGGCCTTGATGTGGTCGAGAGATTTAAGGGTAAGGTTGAAAACGGAGGTCGTCAATGCTTTTTCGCCGTTTCGTATTTTGTCGTAAAGACTTTCGAGTTTATGGGTGAAATTGCTTACCGACTCATATCCGAACATAGAGCCGCTGCCTTTGAGCGTGTGCATTACCCTGAAAACGCGGTGAATGGCATCCGTGTCCCCGGGATTTGTCTCGAGGGTCAGTAAGGCTTCTTCCAACTCGGAAATCAAGTCCGAGGCCTCCTCCAGAAAAGTGTTTATCAACTCTTGCATTTTATCTTAAAACTTTTCTTACTGTTTTTATAAGTTGTTCGGTTACAAATGGTTTTACTATCCAACCGGTGGCGCCCGCCCTGCGTGCCCGTTGTTTCATCTCGGGATTTGTTTCGGTGGTGAGAAATAAAATAGGCATAAAGCGGTAGTCTTTATTGGCTCTGATGCGTTCGATAAGCTCCAGCCCGTTCATATTAGGCATATGTAAATCGGTAAGTATCAGGCTGTAACCCTCTTTGGAACTTTCCAAGGATTCAAGAGCTTTTATTCCGTCGGAGGCGGTGTCGGTTTCATAGCCGTTTGCCTCCAAGTTGAATTTCAAAAGACTGCGGATGCTTTCCGAGTCGTCAACAACTAAAATTCTTTTATTCATTGTCTTCGGTATTTTTATTTCCAAAATCAAGTTTGAAACCCGTCGAAAGAATAAGTTCTTTGAACTCTCCGTTAACGGACAGGCTTGCAGAAATCTCCCTTTTCTCTTTTTCGGCGGTTTTCTCAAGTGATAAAAGCAGCTGTATAAAGCTAAGGTCGATGAAGAGCACATCTTTAACTTTTATATCTATGTGTCTATATTTATTGATATGTTGAAGCAAGGCATTTTTTATATTCCCTATATTGGAAACGCCGAGGTCTCCCGAGATATTCATCAAACAGCTCTGATTATCAGAGCTTTGCTCCGCTATTTCTATTCTAAATTTCTCCATTGGCGATTTCTATTGTTGTAACCTTGGGTTAAAATACATTGGAGTCTTGTGAAAAAGCAAGTTTTTCTGCGGTATTAACAAAGCCGGGTTAAAAACTTGGATAAAGAGCGGAATATTCCGGGTTTTGTTTCCTTTATTTTTATGCTGTAAAAACAAAGGCAATGATACTTTTGACACAAATTGGCAACATGAACGAACTGAAACAACGCTATCGTCGTTTGGCCATGCAGCATCACCCCGACAGGGGCGGCGACCCGCGTATTTTCATGAAATTGAATCGCGAGTACGAACAAATAAAAAGGCGTTTTGAGCTTATAAACAGAGGCTTAAACGACGTGAGGGTAGGGGATACGGTTTTTGTAAACGGCACCGAATGCGAAGTCACTTTTGTGGGGCGCGAGGTTTTTATTGCCAAGGCAAAAGGCAGGCAAAAGCGGGATGTATTTTACAAAAGCACCGGCATCGGTAAATTCAATCCGCAGTACAGAGCCGGTGTAATGCCAAAAAGGAATTATGCCTGCTCCTGACCTTGAGTGTGAGGTGCTTTCTATTTCATATGTTTTTCAAAAACTTCCTTGAGCCACCGGGGGCATGCCACGGGACGGTTGCGCTCTTTTGATAAAAATATCAATGTGGTTTCGCCGCGGTTTATCATTTCGCCGTCGCCATTGTAAATTTCGTAAACAAACTCCATGCGTGTTTCCGGCACTTTGGCAACTATGGTCTTTACGGTGAGCAAATCGTCGTAACGCCCGGGTTTAATGTATTTTACGTTCATATTTATAACTGGCATCAGTATGCCTTCCTCCTCAAGTTGTTTGTATGATGTGCCCAATTGCCGCAGTGCTTCCGTTCGTCCCACTTCGTAATACTCAGGGTAGTTGCCGTAATAAACAAAGCCCATTTGGTCGGTTTCGCCGTATCTTACCCGTATTTTAGTTTCGCTGATAATCATAAAAATATTTTTGTCTAATAGTTTCCGCTTGCAAAATTACTACTTTTGCCCTTGTTAAAACGAGGCTTAATTTCCTCATACCTGATAATTTGTTTTGAAATGACTGAAACGACTCAAATAATTGAAAAATCAAGGCCGGGTAAGTTCTTGATTTTTAGTGCATCCGTCCTGCTTTTCTTTGCTTCTTGCGTCCAAAACAATAAGAAAAACAACGGCAGCAAAAACGAAACGCCCTTATCATCACAAACGGAGTATCTGCAAGTGGATTCAGCGAGTCTTGCTTATGTTGATACTGCCATGCTTGAGGAGATAGCCCCTTACAAGGCTTACGTCGATTCCGTTATGAACAAGCAATTGGCCTTTTCCGACAGGGAAATTTTCAAGAAAAAACCCAACGGGCTTTTGAATAACCTTTCAGCCGATATGGTTTTGGAACAAACAAGAAAACAGCTCGGCAAAGTAGAATACTATCCCGATTTTTGTCTTCTAAACTACGGCGGCTTACGTCACCCCTTGCCTAAGGGCGTCATTACTCTGTCTGATATCTACCAGCTGATGCCATTTAGTAACGAGGTTGTTGTATTGAAACTCAGTGGCTTGCAGGTCGATTCGCTGTTCCGTTACGTTGCTGCCACGGGAGGTCAGCCCCTTGCCGGGTGCACTGTTGAAATAAAAGACGGAAATTTTGTTCAGGCTTTTATTGGAGGTAAGAAATTCGACAAAAACAAAGATTACTACGTATTGACGTCGGACTATCTTGCCAACGGCGGCGACAGGATGTCTTTTTTCAAACATCCCGAAGCTATTTATAAAACAGGTTTGCTTTTGCGCAATGCGATGATTGATTATGTAAAAGAAAGAGGTGAGCGAGGTGAACACATCGTTGCCGACCCGGCAGAAAGAATTAAAATTATTGAATGATGACAAAGCGAAGAGATTTTTTGAAGATAGCCGGAGCCGCCGGTTTGGTAACAAGCTTGGGTGTGCCCCTTAAACTTTTGGCTGACGATAAAGACGATTTGGTGACTCTTACAGTGCTGAGTACCAATGATATGCACAGCCGCATAGAGCCCTTTCCGGCCAACGACAGGCGCTTTGGCGGCAAGGGCGGAATGGCTCGCAGGGCGGCTATGATTAGGGCTATACGCGACAAGGGCAATCCTGTGCTCTTGCTCGACGCAGGCGATATTTTTCAAGGTACACCTTATTATAATATATATCACGGTGCTCTCGAAATCGAACTGATGACGAAAATGGGCTATGATGCGGCGACAATAGGAAATCACGAGTTTGAC
Source organism: uncultured Prolixibacteraceae bacterium (assembly GCA_964585875.1). Classification (GTDB taxonomy): domain Bacteria; phylum Bacteroidota; class Bacteroidia; order Bacteroidales; family UBA1556; genus UBA6267. Next base: position 5,640 of record CAZPGC010000100.1, read on the forward strand.
GACGGACTCGAAAACCTGAAGGAGCAAATACCGAAAGCGGGCTTCCCCTACATTTGCTCTAATTACGATTTTTCAAAAACCGTTTTGGCCGGCAAAACCATTGATTATAAGATATTTAACAAGGGAGGAATAAAAATAGGCGTTTATGGTCTCGGTGTGGAGCTCGAAGGACTTGTTTCGCCTGCAAATTACGGAAACACCGTTTATAACGACCCCGTGGAAACCGCACTCTATTACGAGAAATTTTTGAAAGAAAGGGGATGTGATTTGGTGATAGCCCTTTCGCATCTGGGATACGATTATAAGTCCGATAAAATTTCCGATATGAAACTTGCTCCAAAGCTCTATCATACCGATATGATTGTTGGCGGTCATACTCACACTTTTTTGGAAAAACCCTCACTCGTTGAAAATCAATCGGGTAAGAAAACGGTGGTTTCGCAAGCCGGTTGGGGAGGTATCGAATTGGGAGTTACCGACTTTGTTTTTTCCAAAAAATTTATGCAAACCGTAATGATAACAAATACAACAAAATTTCTTAAAAGTCAATAGAAAAAAAATTTTTTTTTAAACTTTTTTGTGTTCATATTTGCACTGCCAAATCGGATATGTACCGTGTAATTCCGTGGGTATTGTTTACATCCTCTTAAGTATTTGATGTAAAGAGACAAACGAATTTTTTAGAGTATTAACAACAAAATTGATTCAGTTTAGGATGTCAAAAGATTACAAAACTGTTTGGGAGAATTGTCTGCAAGTGATAAGGGACAACATAACATTTCAAGCTTTCAAAACCTGGTTCGAGCCCATTGTTCCGGTAGGTCTGAAAAATTCCGTATTGACCATACAGGTGCCGAGTCAGTTTTTCTATGAATGGATAGAAGAGCACTACATAGATTTGCTTCGAAAAACAATTCGTAAGGAGCTCGGACCCTCCGGAAAATTGGAGTACCGCATCGTTATGGACAGAAATTATCAGACCAACGAATCTTACACGGTTGATTTGCCCACTACTAATAAAAAATCACTAAAGAATAAGCCCACTAATATGCCTATTGATTTAAATAAGGAAAAGACAAAAGGCGTCCCCAATCCTTTTATTATTCCGGGATTGAAGAAAATAAAAGTCAATTCGCAGCTCAACGAGGCCAAGTCTTTCGACAACTTTATCGAGGGTGACTGCAACAGGCTGGCACGCTCGGCAGGTTTTGCCGTGGGACAAAATCCGGGACGCACCTCTTTTAACCCCTTTTTCATCTATAGTAACAACGGCCTCGGGAAATCGCACCTGCTGCAAGCCATTGGAATTGAGGTAAAAAATAACTATCCTGAAAAAACCGTGCTTTATGTGCGTAGCGAGCAATTTATCAATCAGTTTATCGATTCGGTACGCAACAACAGCCAAAACGATTTCATTCATTTCTATCAAATGATAGATGTGCTTTTGATTGACGACATCCACGATTTGGCAAACAAGGAAAAGACTCAAGATATTTTCTTTCACATTTTCAATCACTTACATCAGCACGGAAAGCAACTTGTCATCACCTCCGACAAGCCTCCCGTAGAATTGCAGGGCATTAAACCGCGTTTGCTTTCGCGTTTTAAGTGGGGTCTTGCCGCCGATTTGCAAACCCCCGATTTGGAAACGCGCATAGCTATTTTGCACTCCAAACTCAAAAAAGACGGTCTCAAAATGCCGGAAGAAGTGGTCGAATATTTGGCATACAGTATCACAACCAACATACGCGAGTTGGAAGGCGCCCTGATTTCCATTCTTGCTCAGGCCAGCCTGAATAAAAAGCCGATTACCCTCGAGTTGGCTCGCCAGATGATTGATAAATTTGTCAAAAACACCTCTCGTGAAATTTCAATAGATTACATTCAAAAAGTCGTCAGCGACTATTTTAATATACCTATCGACTTGATTAACAGCAAGACACGCAAGCGCGAAATTGTGCAGGCAAGGCAAATTGCAATGTATTTTTCTAAAAAATATACCAAAGCCTCACTTGCCACCATCGGCATTCACTGCGGAAATAAAGACCATGCTACCGTGCTTCATGCTTGCCGCACCGTGAATAATCTAATTGATACCGATAAGGAATTTCGTGCCTATGTTGACGATCTCGAGAAAAAGATAAAGATTTGATGTAGAGAGCTTTGACTTGCTCCACATCCTTTATTTTCCGCTTATGATTTTTAAAGAAAACCTCGTTTCCGGCCGTCTCATAAAACGCTACAAGCGTTTTCTTGCCGATATAAGGCTTGACGACGGCAGCGTGGTAACGGCTCATTGCACCAACTCGGGCACGATGAAATCTTGCCTCGAAGATAATGCGCGTGTTTTTCTTTCTCCCGTTAACGACCCCAAGCGAAAAACAAAATTTACGTGGGAGATGATTGAAATAGGTGGCAATTGGGTGGGTATTAATACTTCAAATCCTAACTTGATAGCATATGAGTCTATCTCTCAGGGGCTTATACCTGAGCTCGCCGGATATACGTCGGTTAAACGGGAGGTGAAATTTGCTGACAGTCGTTTCGACATTTTTGCCGAGAAGCCGGGCGAGAGCTGCTTTGTGGAGGTTAAAAACGTAACCTACAAAGAGGGGCGCTATGCGCTTTTTCCCGATGCTGTAACAACACGCGGACTAAAGCATCTCAAAACCCTCGTAGAGGTAAAACGGGCGGGTCATCGCGCGGTTATGCTTTACATTGTTCAGCGTACTGATGTTGAGCGCTTTGCCCCGGCAAGCCTGATAGACCCTGCCTATGCCGAGGGGCTTAAAGACGCTGTAAAGCAGGGAGTTGAGATTTTGGTTTACCGGGTAATAGTATCGCCAAATGCTATTGAACTTGGCGAACGCTTGCCGGTTGAGATTTAAAGATTTAGTGAAACTAACAAAGTGCGCCCGGGGCGGCTTTTTTAAATATTTGATATTATGAGTTTGAAAAGCAGAATTACTTTGATGAACTTTCTCCAATTTTTTGTTTGGGGTTCATGGTTGACTACCTTCGGAGGTTATATGGGAGAGGTGCTTCACTTCAGCGGTGGACAAATCGGTGCGGTCTATGCCACCATGGGTCTTGCCTCGCTTTTTATGCCTACTTTGATGGGCATCATTGCCGATAAGTGGATAAATGCCGAAAGGCTCTACGGCATGAGTCATATAGCCGGCGGGGCTTTGCTGCTGTGGGCTTCCTTCACCAAGGACTACAATACTCTCTATTGGATAATGTTCCTTATTTCAATGAGTTATATGCCTACTATAGCTTTGAACAATACGGTTTCGTATAGCATTCTCGAGCATAACGGCTACGATGTGGTGAAAGAGTTTCCGCCTATTCGCGTGTGGGGAACCGTTGGTTTTATCGCCGCCATGTGGATGATAGATTTGTTGGGATTGCACCTAAAGCCTTCTCAACTTTATATTGCTTCGGGGACGGCATTTGCCCTTGGGCTTTATGCTTTTACCATGCCCGCTTGCCCGCCTGAAAACAAAAGCAAAGGCGGCTCTTTTATTTCGATGCTTGGCCTCGATGCCCTTGTGTTGCTCAAAAACCGACGGATGCTTGTATTCTTTATCTATGCCATGCTGCTTGGTGCCGCCCTTCAGGTTACAAATACGTTCGGGGTGCCTTTTCTCGATTCATTTAAAAGCACTTATGCCGATTCTTTCGCCGTTAAGCATCCCAATATATTGATGTCGGCTTCTCAAATATCGGAAACTTTGTTCATACTTACCATTCCTTTTTTTCTGAAACGTTTCGGTATTAAAAAGGTGATGTTGATGTCCATGTTTGCCTGGGTTTTGCGTTTCGGCTTATTCGGTATAGGAAATCCGGGTAGCGGCTTCGTGTTTTTATTGTTGTCGATGATAATTTACGGAATGGCTTTCGATTTTTTCAACATCTCAGGCTCGCTGTTTGTCGAAACCGAGGCCGACCCCGCCATACGCGGTAGTGCACAAGGCTTGTTCATGTTAGTTACCAACGGTTTGGGAGCTTATCTCGGAGGAATGGGTAGCGGCATTGTCGTTGACATGTTTACCAAAGGACAAGCCCGTGACTGGCCTTCAATATGGTTCACTTTCTCAGCCTATGCTTTGCTAATAGCCCTTACTTTTATGGTGCTTTTTAAATACAAGCATAATCCCGATGCGGTGAAAAACTTAA